>CAIXEA010000067.1 GCA_903918315.1 uncultured Acetobacteraceae bacterium
AAACTCAAACGGTTCAAGCGGGTCGCTATGCGCTGTGAGAAGACCAAGCGAAACTACGAGGCATTCGTGTCATTGGCCTGTGTGTTTGTCTTGATCAAATCCGTCCACACGGCCTAACTGCGATACTGGCCTCCCCGGTACGTTGCCACGTTTCCGTGCCAGACCAACTCGTGCCTGCGCCTGGAATGTGGTTGGTCATCTCAAAACTGACCTCTTTCGTCTGATCCGAAAGAATAGCACCCAAACCGGCGCGAGCCCGTTGCTCCGTTTCCGCGGTCATCGCGAAATTCTGCAGTGGGTACCATAAATAAATGGCTCTTAGTGTCTTGCCATAGTTGATTCCCGCACCGGGTCCCGTCAGATCGTAGACACAAACAGTACTATCGGCCGGATCCGCACCTTTCATCGTGCGGACTACCTCTCCCTGGTTATTTTTGCCCTTCATCATCATACCGGCCGGGGGGCACCATTGCGGTACCTGACCATATGCCGTCACGGCAATAAACTGACAAAACAGCGCTGCTATGGAAAAACTAAAAAACCGAACCGTTCTGGTCATCGTTGCCTCTAAGGTTGATCGTTTCAACATCAACTCTAGCATCGGACTTACGCACATCACCAGTACGCTGGCCCGCCCAGATAGAAATATAACCTTGAAGAGGCCGTCATGTAAAGATCGACATTACCGCGGCAGCAGTTCCAAATTTGGCGGGATGGTCGCTCTTGGATATCATAGCCGGGCTTGTCCCGGCTACCAATCGCGGCACATTTCGCTGAAATGAGCGAAAAATTGTCCCTGCGTGCCGCGATTGATCCTCGGAACAAGCCCGAGGATGACGGGGAAAGCGGTCGTCGGCCAAATTTGGAACTGCTGTTACCGCGGGCCCATCAAGAAATCTGGTGAACCGCGAAGCAGACAGTTTCATGCCTCAACCCGCCCAGCCGCTAAAGCCCATACCGCTCCAGCAACGTCAATGTCCGCGTGGGCTTGCGCGGCGCCCGCAGAAACGCGCGCAGATCAACGGGGTGGTCGATATCCAGCCCGATCCCCGACAGCCGCACGATCGTCGGCTCGATCCCGTGCCGGCGGGCGGTCGCGACATGCGGGAAATAACTGTCATCGCCAAACCGCAATGGCACCACGCCGGCCGGATTGCACAGCACCGCGTTCGACCCCAGCTCGTCATGCGCCGGCACGATGGTGAACGATGGGGCATCGCGGCAGGACGACACCACCGCATCGACCTCCGCCGCGGTGACCCGGGGGATATCACCGGGCATCGTCAGCAAGGCGCCACCCCCCTCCCGTTCCAGCACGCACGCCATGCCGAGCACCGCACCGGTGTGGCCGTCCAGGGCGCCTTCGGTGACGACGCGGGCGCCGTATCGCACCGCCAGGGCTGCCGCCCTGGGATCGACCGTGTTCACCAGAATCCCCGCCAGCCGGGTTGCGCCGGCCAGAGCGGCCAGCACGTCTTCGAGCATGGTGGCGGCCAGGACCTCCCTCTGTTCCGGGGACAGGAAGGCCGACAGGCGTTGTTTGGCACCGGTGAACGCCTTCACCGGGACACAGGCGAAGACGCGAGTCACTTGCGCCGCCGCAGCACGGCGGCGGCATCCAGGACGGTGCGGGCCAAAGCCTCCCGATCCTCGATCGTCGTCATCATGGTTTGCGCCAGGGTGACGCGGGCGTCGATCGATACGACTTCGGCCATATCGGCGTGATCGATCACATAGCCATCCAGCAGATCGGCGTAGCGTTGCGCGACCGATCCCGCGCTGGGATCCAGGCCCAGCTCGGTCATCATCTTGGCCGTCGGCCCCTTCACCGCCCGCCCCGCGATGATCGGGGACACCGCGATGATCGGCGCCTTGCACGCCACCATCGCCGCCCGCACGCCGGGGATGGCGAGGATGGGTTCGACGCTGATGAACGGGTTGGACGGGCAGATCACCACCGCCTGCAAGGCCGGATCCGCCAGTGCGGCCATGAACGCGGGGTGCGCGGTCGCCTGGGCCGCCCCCTCGAACGCCAGTTCACTGACCACGGGTTCGCAGCGGCGATTGACGAAATAGTCCTGAAAATCGAGCCAGCCCTGATCGGTCTTCAGCCGCGTGCGCACACGATCGTCGGTCATCGGGATGACCCGTGGGCCGATGCCCAACCGCTTGCACAAATCGTCCGTCACCGCCGACAGGGTTTCGCCGGCCCGCAGCCGCTGTGTGCGCACCACATGCAGGGCCACGTCGCGGTCGCCGAGGCGGAACCATGTATCGCCGCCCAGGCTCTCCATGGTTTCCATGAACGACCAGGTTTCGTCATGCCGGCCCCAGCCGACTTCGCGGTTGGCGAGCCCGGACAGCGTGTAGGTGACGGTGTCGATGTCGGGGGAGATCGACAGGCCCAGATGCTCAAAATCATCGCCGGTATTGACGACGACCATGAGCTCTTCGGCTGGCAGGATCCGCGACAGGCCAAGGGCGAGCTTGGCGCCGCCGACGCCGCCGGAAAGGGCGATGATCACTGAAAGAGGTCCTCTTCGGGCGGGCGCACGAGGTCGGAGACGGGGGCGTTGGGGGCGGTCCAGCTCAGGCCGCGGATGACGACGACCGGCTGGCCCTCGGCCGCCTGGCCCTGCAGCAACGACGCCGCGGCGGCAATTTCGTCGGCGAAGCCGATGATGCTGACCTCCAGCGTCCGGCCGAACAGGTCGGGCTGGCCACGCAGGTCGATGAAGGAAGGCAGGCCGGCGCAGCCGATGGCAACCCCGGCGGTGCCGCGGCGCCAGGGGCGGCCGAAGCTGTCGCTGATGACGACGCCGATCTGGGTGGCGAAACGCGCGACCAGGGCGGCCCGGATGGCTTCGGCGGAGCCATCGGGATCGAGCGGCAGCAGCAGCGCCCGGTGGATCCCATCGGCGGGGGCGACGTTGGACTGATCCACCCCGGCATTGGCCATCACGAAGCCCAGCCGATGCTGCATGATCATCAGGTTCGGGCGGTGGCGCACGACCTTCACGGAGTCTGACAGGACGACCTGCACGATACGCGGGTCCTTGCCGGTCGCGACCGCCAGCCGCTCCGCTTCCGGGGAGGGGACGACGGTGGCGATGTCGACGCCGCGGCCCTCCGCCTTGGAGACGATTTTCTGCGCCAGCACGATGACGTCACGCTCGCGCAGGTCCAGGCCGGCGCGGGCCAGGCCGTCCGCGATCAGGCCGGGCAGATCGTCACCCTCCTGGACCATGGGGAAGTCCGGAATGGCGAAAAGTTCGAGGCGGGAGGCCACTAATCGTCCTGGCCGGGGTTGCCCCGGCCATCTCCTGCGAAGGGCGCCTCGGACGGCGCGCGGCATGTCATGGTGCGATCCTTGCCGGAGGTGGCCGGGTCAAGCCCGGCCAGGACGGTGTGGACAGCACGCAACGATCAATCGAACTGCTTGCGCAGTTTCGGCAGCACCTGTTCGCCGTACAGCTTCAGGAAGCGGGCCTGATCCGGGCCGGGGGCATGGAAGACCAGATGGCGGAAGCCCATTTCGATATAGGGCTTGATCTTCTCGATATGCTCATCGGCGTCGTTCGACACGATCCAGCGGCTGGCGGCGCGCTCAATCGGCAGGGCGTCGGCCAGGCGCTCCATCTCGGCGGGATCTTCCACCGACATCTTCTCTTCCGGAGTCAGCGCCAGCGCCGCCCAGTGGCGGCAATCATCCAGGGCGCGGGCCTTGTCGGTGTCGAAGGAGACCTTCATCTCGATCATCCGGTCGTAGTCGGGCTTGGGCTTGCTGGACAGGGCCAGGCCTTCCGCCACATTCGGCAGCAGGGTCTGGGTGTACAGGTCCCACTTCTTGCCGCTGGTGCAGATGAAGCCATCGGCCATGCGGCCGGCATACTTGGCCACCTGCGGGCCGGCACCGGCGACGTAGATGGGGACCGGCTTGACCGGCTTGTCGTAGATGGTGGCGTTTTCGGTGCGGTAGAACTCGCCCTCGAAGCTCAGGCGGTCTTCCGTCCAGAGACGGCGGATCAGGGTCAGGGCCTCGCGCAGGCGGGCGAAGCGTTCCTTCATCTCCGGCCATTTCATGCCGGTGGAGGGGACCTCATTCAGGCCTTCGCCTGTGCCGACGCCAAGGATGACCCGGCCGGGGAACATGGAGCCCAGCGTGCCGAACACCTGTGCCACCACCGACGGGTGATAGCGGAACGTCGGCGTCAGGACGGAGGTGCCCATGACGATGCGCGACGTGCTGGCGCCGAGCGCGCCCATCCAGGCCAAAGCCGAGGGCGCGTGCCCGTCCGTGTGCTTCCAGGGCTGGAAGTGATCGCTGATAAAGACCGAGTCAAAGCCGCATTGCTCGGCCAGGACGGAGAAGTCCAGCAGCGGTTTCGGGGCGAATTGTTCAGCGGACGCTTTGTATCCGAGTTTCAGCACGACGGGACTCCCTCCTGAGCGGTGGCGCAAGCTACTGCCACCGCCGCGCGGCGGCAATCGGGGCTTATGCCATCCCCAGTACGTCCATCATGGAATACAGGCCCGGCGGCTGGGTCACCGCCCACAACGCCGCCCGCACCGCGCCGCTGGCGAAGGTGCGGCGGTCGAAGGCGCGGTGGGTGATGGCGATATGCTCGGTGCCGCTGGCGAAGATCAGCGTGTGCTCCCCCACCACCTGACCGCCACGGAGCGCGGCAAAGCCGATGGCGCCGGTTTTGCGGGGGCCCGTATGGCCGTGGCGGCCGCTTTCGATCACATCATCGAGCGACACCCCCCGCCCCTTCGCCACGGCGCGGCCCATGCCGATGGCGGTGCCTGACGGAGAATCGACCTTCTGGCGATGGTGCATCTCCATGATCTCGGCATCATAGGTCTCGGCGGGCAACGCCGCGCCCATGCGCTCGGACAATGCCAGAACGAGATTGACGCCGGCGGAGAAATTCGACGCATAGACGACCGGGATGGTGCGGGCGGCCTCCGCCACCGCCGCTTCATCGGCGGCCGACAGGCCCGAGGTGCCGAGCACCCAGGCTTTCCCGGATGCGGCCATCGCCGCGGCGTTGGTGCGGGCGGCCGCGGCGTTGGTGAAGTCGATCACAACGGCGGACCGCGCGGCCAGGGCGGCGATATCGGGCGCGATGGCGACCCCGTCGGGCACCTTGTTGGCGGAGCCCGGGCGGGCGAGTCCGGCGGTGACGATGGCGCCGCCGGCGCGCACTTCCTCCACGAGCAAGTGCCCCATGCGTCCGGTGACGCCGGCGATGCCGATCTGTGTGGTCATAACGGGGCCTCCCTCTGAGTTATGCTGAGGGGGGATTCTGTCGGCTGGGCGCGGCGGCGTCCAGGGTGGGGCGGCGATGATGGGTCGCCCATGATCGCCCGGGATCATCTGTCATAGTCCCACGCCGCCGGAGCCAAGCGGACAGGGTCAGGGTCAACTTCCCTCCCCGGCCTGAACGCCCGGCAGAAACAGATCCTTCCACGACGCCGGCCTGTGCTTCAATCGGCCCACCGTGTGCATGAACCCAACGAAATCCATCAGTTTCCGCGGCACCGTCGTCCATACATTGTCCCCATCGGCCACGATCGGCGTCATCTCATCCAGGGTATGCGGGTCCTTGGCCAGTTTGATGTAGATGGCCGCCGCATCCCGTGGATGGGCGTTGATGAAGGCATTGGCCTCCTGCTGCGCGTCGAACACCGCCTGGGCGATGGTCTGGTTACCGGTGCGGAAGCCCGGCGCCGCCGCCAGCACGCCATTGATATGCGGCCCACCCAGGGTGTCGTTGGATTTCAGCACCAGATGCACCGTGGGAACGGCGAGTTCGTAATAATAAAACGGCGATACGGAATAGTGGCTGTTCACCGGCGACTTGCCCGACATCACGCCCGCCGCTGCTTCCGGATGCGGCAACGTCACCGTGAGCGGATCGAGCCGCTGATACTGGTCGTTGCCCCATAGCTTCGCGGCGGCCATCTCCAGCACGATCGCCTGGGCGGAGATTTTCGCCGTCGGCAGCGCGATGCGATCCTGGTCGGTGAAATCGGCGATGGTCCGCACGGCCGGATTGTTGGTCAGCAGCATGAAAGGCTGCAACTGCACGGCACTCAACGCCCGTATTTCACGCTCGGTACCGACGGTCTTGTCCCAGAGCGTGGCCAGGCCAGGCGTGCCGACAACACCAAAATCCACCTCTCCGGCGAGAATGCCGTCGATCATCGCGCCTGGGCCGCCCAGTGTGGGCCACTCCACCTTCAACGAAGCCAGGCCGAGGCGGGCGGCATGACGCTCGACCAGCTTCTCATGCTCCATGACCATCAGTGGCAGAATGGGCAGGCCATATTGCCGCACGATGCGCACGACCGACGCATCAGAGGCTGAGGCACGCCGGATGATAGCCGGCGTGGCCAGCAAGCCCAGGCCGAAGCGGCGACGATGCATGGTCAGATCCTCCGTTTGGTTCGTCGAAGGAATACACCCGAACCGGCATGCGGGCTATCGACCGGAACCGGCCGGGTTGGCTTCTCCGGGCGGCACGCTGTAGCTTTCTCGCAATACAAAAATGGAGGACCCTGGCCATGCAGTTCGGTTACTTCACCATGCCGTCCCACCCGCCGGAGCGCGGCCTCAAAGCCGGTCACGACTGGGACCTGCAAACCCTGCGCTGGCTCGACGAACTCGGCTATGACGAAGCCTGGATCGGCGAACATCACACCGCCCCGTGGGAGCCGCATCCCGCCCCCGATCTGCTGATCGCCCAGGCGCTGCTACAAACGAAACGACTTCGTATCGGCCCCGGCGGCTTCCTGCTGCCCTATCATCACCCGGCCGAACTGGCCAACCGCGTCGCCATGCTCGATCACCTCTCGGACGGAAGGCTGATGTTCGGCGTCGCCGCCTCCGGCCTGCCGAGCGACTGGGCCATGTTCGGCGTCGACGGCATGTCCGGCACCAACCGCGAAATGACCCGCGAAGCGCTCGACATCATCCTCCGCCTCTGGAGCGACGAGCCATCCTTCGCGCACCAGGGCAAATTCTGGAACGTTGCCAAGCCGGAGACGATGTTCGGCTTCCTCAAACCCCATATCAAGCCATTACAACAACCGCATCCGCCGATCGGCGTGGCGGGCCTGTCGAAGAATTCGGACACGCTGAAGATGGCCGGGGAACATGGGTTCCTGCCGCTGTCGCTGAACCTCAATCCCGCCTATGTCGCCACGCATTGGTCAGCGGTGGAGGAAGGCGCCAAACGCACCGGGCGCACACCGCACCGCGGCGATTGGCGCATGGTGCGGGAGGTGTTCGTCGCCGAAACCGACGCTGAGGCCTGGCGGCTGTCGGTGGGCGGCATGATGGGACGGATGATGCGGGAGTATTTCCTGCCGCTGCTCGGGAATTTCGGGTTCCTTGAGTATCTGAAACATGACCCCTCCGTGCCGGACTCCGCCGTCACCGCCGAATACTGCGCCGAACACAACTGGCTGATCGGCTCCCCCGAAACGGTCGCGAAAAAACTGGAACGGGTCTATAACGAGGTCGGTGGTTTCGGGCACCTGCTGGTGTTCGGCTTCGATTATCTCGACGATCCCGACGCCTGGCACAGTTCGTTGCGGTTGTTACAAGAACAGGTGGCACCGCGGGTCGCGCATCTGACGCCGGCATAAGGACACCATGCCAGGCGGACAGGACAATCCGCGGGGCTGCCCGATCAACCGCGATCGGGCAGCCGTGAGCGGGCAGCCATGATCGGGCGGGCGGGAAAACCCCTGGCCAAGCGCGCGCCCCCGGCGCATGTATCCGCCCATGTCCGACCCGACCCGCGAAACTGCCTTCGACCTCCTCACCGCCGTCATCGAACGCGGCAGACCCCTGGAGGAAGCGCTATCGGCGCTTCCCGCGCTGGAGCCGCGTGATCGGTCCGCCGCTCATCGGCTGGCCGCCGCCGTGCTCCGCCGGGCTGGCACGCTGGACGCGGTCCTGGAACCTTATCTCCGCAAGGAGCCGCCGGTGCCTGTGCGCAACGTGCTGCGGATTGGCGCCGCCGGGCTGCTGCTGCTCGACACGCCGGGGCATGCGGCGGTGGCAACCGCGGTGGCGCTGACCCGGGCGCGCGGACTGGCGCCCTTCTCCGGATTGACCAACGCGGTGTTGCGCAAGGTGGCCAGCCATGGCGCGGCCGCGCTGGCTGAGCTGGACAGCCCGCGTTTGGATACCCCGCCCTGGCTCTGGTCGTCCTGGGGCAGCCATGCCCGCGCCATCGCCCTGGCGCATCAGCAGGAGGCACCGCTCGATCTGACCCGCCGCGCCCCTGGCCCCATGGGCACGCCGGTGCCGCCTGGTGCTGAGTTGCTGCCCACCGGATCGGTGCGGTTTCCGGCCGGCACGCGAGTCGCGGATATCGAAGGCTTTGAGGAAGGGCTGCTGTGGGTGCAGGACGCGGCGGCCGCCCTGCCCGCTTTATTGTTGAACGCGCGGCCGCATGAAACGGTGGCGGACCTGTGCGCGGCGCCGGGTGGCAAGACCGGGCAACTGGCGGCGACGGGGGCCACCGTCACGGCGCTGGAGCGCGATCCCGCGCGACTCGAGCGGCTGGCGGGGAATATCGCCCGCTGGGGCCTGACGGCTGAATTGATCCAGGCCGATGCGACACAATGGACTCCGCCGAACTTGTTCGACGCGATCCTGCTGGACGCGCCTTGTAGCGCCACCGGCACCATCCGACGCCATCCGGATGTCCCGCACCTCAAGCGCGCGCAGGATGTGCGAACCCTGGCGGGCGCGCAGGACAAGCTGCTCGCCGCCGCGGCCGCCATGCTGAAGCCGGGCGGGCGGCTGATTTACGCGGTTTGCTCGCTGCAACCCGAGGAGGGCGCGCCCCGGATCGCCGCGGCCATCGGCCAGCACGGCCTGCGGGCCGCCCCCTTTACCGCGGCGGAGTTGCCCGGTCTGCCCGAAGCCATCACCGCGGAGGGGCACCTGCGCACCCACCCGGCGCTCTGGCCGGATCGCGGCGGGATGGACGGTTTCTTCGCGGCACGGCTGATAAAGTCCTGACTCGGCTTGTAAGAAGGCGGCACGGCTCGCTAGAACGGCGCATGGCCACATCGCACGCACGGCGGATCAGGATCGCGCCCAGCCTGCTGGCCGCGGATTTCGCGCGGCTGCGGGACGAGGTCGCGGCCATTGAGGCGGCTGGCGCCGATTGGCTCCATCTTGACATCATGGATGGCCATTTCGTCCCCAATATCAGCTTCGGCCCCTTGGTGCTGGCGGCGTTGCGCAAGCACACAAAACTGCCGTTTGACGTGCATCTGATGATCAGTCCGGTTGATCCCTATATCGCCGCCTTCGCCAAAGCCGGAGCGGATCACATCAGCCTGCATCCGGAGGCCGGGCCGCATTTGCACCGCTCCCTGCAACTCATTCGCTCATTGGGGAAGCAGGCCGGTGTGGTTTTGAACCCGGCAACGCCGATCGAAACGGTTGGCTGGGCGCTCGATCTGGTGGACATTATTCTGGTGATGTCAGTCAACCCCGGATTCGGCGGACAAGCGTTCCTGCCGTCCCAACTGCCGAAGATCGCCGCCTTGCGCGGCATGATCGACGCGTCCGGGCGCGCGATCTCGCTGGCGGTGGATGGCGGGATCACCCCGGCCACCGCGACCGGGGTGATCGAAGCCGGGGCCGACACGCTGATCGCGGGGTCGGCTGTGTTTGGCAAGCCCGACTACGCTTCCGCCATCTCCGCCTTGCGCGCCGCATGAGCGGGTTCGATCCAAAGGCCTGGTGGCGCGACGCGCGGGTGGTCATGGCAAAGCTGCCCAGCCTGCGCATGGGCCGCGTACCCGATGCCCCCGCCCTTCCGGTGCGGGACCCCTGGCCAGGGGATGCCAATCGCGGCATCCGCCTGTTGAAGGGGGAGATGGAATTCGGTGGCGCGGTGCGGCCGCTGACGCCCGGCGGCTGGCATGACGGCGGCGGCGCCCCCTTGCTGCGCGCCACCGCCCATGGGTTCACCTGGTTACGCGATCTGCGCGTGCTCGGCACCGACGCCGCCCGCCTGCGCGCGCGGCTGCTGGTCGCCGATTGGATCGCCAGCCCGCCCGCGGACCCCATGGCCTACCGCCCGGATGTCGTGGGGGCGCGCATCACGGCGTGGCTGGCCCATTACGATTTCTTCGCCGCCACGGCGGACGACTCGTTCCGGCAGCGGCTGATGGCGCGGCTGGTGGCCGATGCGCGGGGCCTTTCGGCCGCGATCCCAGCGGAAGAGCAGGATGCCCGGGCGCTGACCGCCATCAAGGGCCTGATCGCCGCCGCCGTCGCGCTGCCGGAGCATACGGGCTTCATGCAGCGCGCCTTGCGCTATCTGCCGGGCGAGATCCAGCGGCAGGTCATGCCCAATGGATGGCATATCGAGCGGAGCCCGGCCGCACAGCTGACCGCCCTGCAGGACCTGACCGAAATCCGCGAATTGCTGCGGGCCGGGCAAACCCAGCCGCCGCAGGAGTTGACCAACGCCATTGAGCGCATGGCACCGGCCCTGCGGGTGATGCAGCATGGCGACGGTTCACTGGCCCTGTTCAATGGCAGCCAGCAGGAAAGCAGTACGCTGGTCAGCCTGGTCCTGGCGCAGGCGGGGCGGGGCGGACGCGGCTCCCCCTCCTCCACCGAAGGCGGCTTCCAGCGGCTGCAGGCCGGGCGCAGTGTTTTGATCATCGATTGCGGTGAGCCACCGCCGCCGGGCGCCGATCGCACCGCCCATGCCGGCACCTTGTCGATGGAACTGTCGATCGGGCGCGAACGGCTGATCGTGAATTGCGGCTCTTTCCCCGCGGGACCGCCGGCCTGGCAGGAAGCGGCCCGGGCGACCGCGGCCCACTCGACGCTGGTGATCGCGGACCACAACAGCAGCGAAGTGAAGCCGGACGGGCTGGGGCGCAGACCGACGGTCGTTGAAGCGCACCGCCAGGAAGCGAACGGCGCCTATTGGCTGGAAGCCCACCACAACGGCTGGAAAAAACCCTTCGGCGCCGTGCATCACCGCCGGCTGTACATGTCCGCGAGCGGCGAATATATCGGCGGGGAAGACGTCGTCGAAGCGCCGCAAACGCTGTCGTTCGTGCTGCGTTTCCATCTGCACCCCGATGTACAGGCGAGCCTGCGCCACGACGGGTCGGTTCTGCTTCGGCTGCGATCCAAGGCATCGTGGGAACTCCGCGCCGAACATGTGCAGGTGTCATTGGAAGAAAGCATCTACCTCGGCGGTTCAGAACCACGACGGACCGAACAGGTGGTGCTGACCGTGCCCGCCCATGCGCCGCAGCATGTGAAATGGGCCATTATCAAAGGCGGTGAGGACCGCGGCGGCCATCCGCCCTGGGCCGTTGTCGATCCCGCTGGCCAATGACCGGGCTCGCCGCGGTCCCGACGGCTGATCTCGTGGCTCTGGTGCTGTTTTGCGTGCTTTGGCTTGGATACGGCCCCATCGCGCGTTGGATCGGACGCGGCACGATCAATATGGGTCTGCACTCTGTCCGCTCGTTGTGGATGCGGACCATGATCGAGCGGGACAATCGCATCGTCGACTCGTCGTTGATCGGTCACGTCATGCACAGTGCCAGTTTCTTCGCCTCCACCAGCCTGATCGCCATCGGCGCCCTGCTCGGTGTTCTGACCGGGCTTGATCGGCTGCAACCGGCGCTGGATGGGCTTTCGATCGGGGGCGCGGTACCCCGCGCGCTGCTGGAAATCAAAATCATGCTGCCGCTGGCCGTGCTCGTGCATGGCCTGTTCAAACTGACGTGGTCGTTACGACAAATGAACTACACCGTGGCCCTGATGGGCGCCGCCCCGCGCACGCCGAGATCATCGGCAAGCCGGGACGCCCTGGCGGCGGCCATCGGCGGCGTGCTGAGCAGCGCCATTGCGACGTTCAACGACGGCATCCGGTCCTATTATTTTGCGATTGCCGGCCTGGCATGGCTGGCGGGGCCGGGTTGGCTGGGCGGGGCGGCGCTCTGGCTGGTTGCCATCCTGTTGCACCGCCAGATCGGTTCGAAGGTGTCGCGCCAATTCAAAGCAGCCCGGGCGCTGGTCGAAGCGGAGCACGAGGCGGACATCAGCCCGCCCCGCTGATGAGAGCGGGATTCAGACCTTCGGTGATGCCACCTTCGGTCATCCCGGCCCGCTGCTTCGAGCGGGATTCAGACCTTCGGTGATGCCACCTCCGGTCATCCCGGCCCGTTCCCATTCGTCATGGCCCGGC
>CAIXEA010000068.1 GCA_903918315.1 uncultured Acetobacteraceae bacterium
CGCTTGGGCTGGGCCAGGATGAATAAGATGGGTTAACGCGGTTCGAAAAAACGTCCCCCTTCGTGCTTTCGTGCCTTTCAGTAAACGCGGTCCATCCATCCCCACGACAGCCGGTTATGGCGCGTTGACTCACGTGAGAGAAGGTTACGCACGCGCGAACCGTGCGTGGATGAGCGAAACGGCACCGAAGAGGGCGATTTCGTCCAGCGTGCGCAGGATGGGCACGATATCGACCCGTTCCGCGATGGACATCGCGCGGGACGGGTCCTGAGGGGCCGCCGCCGCGGCCTTAGTGGGTGCGCGTATTCGGCGCCACCGTGCGGTCCATGTTCAGCATCTTGGCGATTTTTCCGGGTAGGATCGAGTCGTCGGAACACAGCCGCCAACCCCGCCGGTAGTTGTCGTATTCGCGGGTCGCGCAGAGCGATTCCACGTTCGTGACCATGACGTAAACACCGCCGTATTTTAGCATCCGGGTGCTGTCCATGTGCAGGACCCGGTTGAGTTTGTTGCGATCTCCGTCGTTGTCTTTTTTCAGCTTCCCGGTGATCACCGACTTGAATCGCTTGAACGCGGATGGTTTTTGGTCCGCCGAATAATGCCCATAAATCACGACGATTTGCGACAGAGGCGAAGTCAGCTCCCATAGTTGGGTTTGTGGCCCGGAAGCCAAACCCGTCTTGAGTGCATTTTTGTCCTTCGCCAGGAACAGAATGGACGAGCGGTTTAAATCCCGCACCTGCGGCGAACTGGCGGATGAAAAGAAATTGTCGACATAGGTCCGCATCGGCCGGAATTCCGAGCTGTCCGGCGTGGTCAGGGCGGGAATGCAGGTTCCATCCGCGAACGTCCCGACTTCTTCGGCTTCAATCTCCAGGTAACCGACAAACATCCGACACCTATCATGGCAAGGCAGCGCCGCTTCGCTGCTGATGTTACGATAAGCGTTCCAGATCGTGCGTCAACACGACACGCTGATGGTGATCTGTCGCGGCTCAAACAGACCAAATCCCGATCTACGCTTTCGGCAGCCGCACCAGAAACCGCGCCCCGAGCACCTTGCCGGTCGCGTCGCGCCGGTTCTCGGCCGAGATCTGGCCATGCAGCGCTTCCACGATCTGGCGGCTGATCGACAGGCCGAGGCCGGAGTGCTGGCCGAAGCTCTCGCCTTTCGGCCGTTCTGAATAAAACCGGTCGAAGATGTGTTCCAGATTGGCCTCGGGGATGCCCGGTCCGTCGTCTTCGACGCAAAGTTCCCCCATCGGCCCGGCGTCGCGCAGGATCACGCCGATGCGCCCGCGTGGCGGGCTGAAGGATCGGGCGTTACCAATCAGGTTGCGCAGCACCTGCACCAGCCGATCCTCGACCGCCCAGACGGCGAATTCGGGGCCGGGGGTAACGATTTCCAGCTTCGGATCGTTGTCGGTGTCGCGCGTCGCCTCGTCCAGTTCTTCCAGCGTGCGCAAGATGGGCACGATATCGACCCGTTCCGCCGTGGCGCGCGACATTTCCGCGTCCAGGCGGGACGCATCGCTGACATCGCTGATCAAACGGTCGAGGCGGATCACGTCCTGGCCGATGATGGCCAGCAACTGGCGCTGGCGGCCGACGTCGTCGATGCGGCGCAGGGTCTCGATCGCACTGCGGATCGATGACAGCGGGTTCTTGATTTCATGGGCGACATCGGCGGCGAACCGCTCGATGGCATCCATGCGTTCCCATAAAGCGGAGGCGGAGTCGGCCAAAGCGGTGGCCAGCGCGCCAACCTCATCGTTGCGCGCCATCAGTGATTCGGGGACGCTGCCGGTGCGGCCCTGACCCTCCCGCATGCCGGCCGCGGCGACGGCGAGGCGGAGGATGGGGCGGGCGATGGTCAGCGACAGGTACCACGACAGCAGCACCGTCAGCACCAGCGCCAGGCCGAACAGCGCCAGGATGGACAGGCGGACGGAGAACAGGCTGGCATCGACCTCCCGCGCCTCACGGGTCAGCAGGACGATGCCGACGGTGTGGCGGTCGCGCTCCACCGGGACGGCGACGGTCACCAGCAGGCGGTTGTCCATGGTGCGGCGGATATAGGGGGGCGTGTCGCTGCTTTTGCCGGAACTGGTCAGGCGCAGTTCCTCTTTCACATCCGGCTGCCATTCCGGCCCGCCGGCGCCGGGGGTCACGTCCACCTGCGTCGCGGCGCGCTGATGCGGCAGCCAGGACAGCACGGTATCATAGAGGTTGGTGATGGAGGCGAGCACCGCCCCCCGCTCCGGCGCGGGGGGGAGGGGTTCGGTGCTGATCACCCCGCCCGGGCCTTCGCGCACGCGGGAGTCCGCGACCACGCTGCCATCGGGCCCATAGAGCTTGGCCTGGGCGTCCGGGGTCGGGTCGGTCAGGCGGCGCAGCAGCGGCTGAGCGATGTCGGGCACCAGCCTGGGGTGGTCGGGATCGATGGCCCGCACCGCGCTTTCCGCCATGGCGCCGGCGAACACCCGCGCCTGCTCCCGCAGGGCGCCGACCTGGGCTTCGAGCAGGCCGTTCTGGTACTGGTCGAGGTAGAGCAACGCCACCACCAGCAAAGCCAGCGGCAGCGCGTTGACCAGCAGAATGCGCCGCAGCAGGGGCGAGACCAGCCGCCGGCGAAACCGGTCCGGCGTGGCGGGGGATTGGGGCCGCGGCACTCAGTGTTCCTTGTAGCGGTAACCGATTCCGTAGAGGGTCTCGATGAAGTTGAAGGTGTCGTCGACGGTGCGGAATTTCTTGCGCACCCGCTTCACGTGGCTGTCGATGGTGCGGTCGTCGACATAGGTGTTTTCGCCATAAGCCGCGTCGATCAGCTGGTCGCGGCTTTTGACCATGCCGGGGCGGGTGGCGAGGGCCTTGACCAGCAGGAACTCCGTCACCGTCAACTGGATGTCCTGACCGAGCCAGGTGCATTGATGCTTGGTGTCGTCCAGCACCAGATTGCCGCGGGTCAGCACCCCGCCGGGGGGCGCGCCGGAGCCTTCCGCCTTGCTCGCCTCATTGCGGCGGAGCAGCGCGCGGATGCGCTCGATCAGCAGGCGTTGGCTGAAGGGCTTGGTGATGTAGTCGTCCGCGCCGAGGCGCAGGCCCATCAGCTCATCCACTTCCTCGTCCTTGGAGGTCAGGAAGATCACCGGCATGGTGCTGCGCTGGCGCAGGCGTTGCAGCAGTTCCATGCCGTCCATGCGGGGCATTTTGACGTCCAGCACCGCCAGGTCCACCGGGCGCGCGGTCAGCCCCTGCAGGGCGCTTTCGCCGTCGGTATAGGTGCGGACCTGGAAGCCTTCCTGTTCCAGCGTCATGGTGACACTGGTGAGGATGTTGCGGTCGTCATCCACCAGGGCGATGGTCTGTTTGGCCGGGGTCTCTTTGGGCGTTACGGTCATCGGCGTGCTCCGTCCTGCGATCGGGACGAACTATGGCACCCAATTGTGGCGCATTGCGGATGGAAGGTGAACGAAACATGGCAGACACCGAGGACTCCCCGCTTTGGGCCACCCGCCGTCTTCTCCGCGCCGCCCGATCGGCCAGCCTGGCGAGTTCCGCCAGTGGCCAGCCCTTCGCCTCATTGGTCACGCCGACCTGCATGCCCAATCTGGACGTGCTGCTGTTCCTGTCGGACCTGTCCGAGCATACGCGGCATCTGCGGGCGGATGCGCGCTGTTCCCTGTTGCTGTGCGGGGCGGCCGCCAGCGCCAATCCGCAGACCGCGCCGCGGGTGAGCCTGACCGGCCTGGCGGAGGCGATCGAGGACCCCGCCGCCAAGGCGCGCTACCTCGCCATTCACCCCTACGCGTCGCTCTACGCGGAATTCGCCGATTTCTCGATCTGGCGCATCCGGCCGATGGCGGCGCTTTTCGTGGGCGGCTTTGCCCGCGCGGTGCGGTTGCGAGGCAGCGAATTGGCGCCCGATTCCACCGCCGTCGCGGCCATCGCGGCGGCGGAGGCGGATATCATCGCGCATTGCAACACCGACCATCCCGCGGCACTGGCGGCCATCGCCGGCGGCGCGGGGGCGTGGCGGATGGTCACGGCGGATATCGACGGCTGCGATCTGGCGCTGGAAGACCGGGTGATCCGGGTTCATTGGGCGCGGCCGGTGGCGTCCCCCGCGGAGATCCGGTCGGAGCTGGTGCGGTTGGCGCGCGCGGCGCGGGAAGGCGGAGGCGTTACCGCGGCCAGTTGACCCTGGGTTCCGGGCGGGGCTCGACGCGCGGTTCGTAGCGGGGTTCCTGCCGCTGCGACAGGTCCCCGCGCCGGGCCGGACGCGCGGTGGGCGGCGGCGGCGGGCGGTCCTCATACGAATCGTCATCATACATCGGCGGCACCGCCGGCGGGATCGGCGGGCGGACGATGGTGGGTTCCACCGGCCGCGGTGGGGCGGTGTAGAGGTCATCGAATTCCGGCTTCACCTCCCGCGGGACGCCGGCATCGGGCAGGCGCAGCGACAGGTGCCGGATTTCCTGCTGGATCTCATCCAGCCGGACTTCGATTGCCTCCAGCCGGCTTTTGACCCCGAGCACGCTGAACGGCATGAACAGGAAGACCAGGCCATACAAAGAGCCCAGCAGCAGCAGGCCGAATGGCACCCACCAAGGGACCCAGTCGGGCAGATCGAGATTGAATGACATGCCGCCATCCTAGCACCGACGTGATCGCGGTTAAACGGTTGATGGGTGGATTTATCCCCGGCTTCGTGCAAAGTCGCGCGACGATGATTTTACTCACGCCAGGCCCCGTGATGACTCGCCCCGAAGTGCGCGCCGCGCTCGCCCAGGACATCGCGCCCTGGGACAACGCCTTCCGCGCGGTCTACGCGGATGTGCTGGAGCGGGTTCTGGCCATTGCCGGTGGGATTCCCGGGCAGCATGTCACGCTGCCGCTGCAAGGCTGCGGTCATTTCATTGTCGAATCGGCCATTCGCACCTTCGTCCCAGCCGGGCGCAAGATCCTGATCCCGGCGACCGGATCCTATTCCGACCGTATGATCCGGCTGGCCCGTGAAGCCGGGCGGGTCCCCGTGGTGCTGCCGCTCGCGCCGAACACGCCGGTCGATCCCCTGGCGATCGAGGCCGCGCTGGACGCGGATGCCTCCATCTCCCATGTCGGGCTGGTCTATTCCGAAACCGGCAGCGGCGTGATCCACGATGCTGAGGCCGTGGGCCGCGCCGTTCATCGCGCCGGCCGGCGGCTGATCGTCGATGCGGTCTCGGCCTTTGGGGCGCTGCCCTTCGATATCGCGCAACAGCCGGAAACCGACGCGATCGTCTTTACGTCCAACAAATGTATCGAAGCGCTGCCGGGTATCGGCTTCGCCATCGCGCCCGTGCACCGGCTGCGCGCCTGCGTCGGGCAGGCGGGAAGCTGGTCGTTCGATATGGCGGATATCCTGACCTACTCCGAACAGCGCGGCGCGACCCGCCCGCGCTTCACCCCGCCGGCGCAGGTGGTGGCGGCGTTCAACCGGGCGCTCGATTTCTTCGATGCCGAGGGTGGGCGCATCCCCCGTCTCGCCCGCTACACCGCCAACATGCGCGTCTTCTACGACGGCATGGTCCGCCTCGGTCTGACGCCCTGCCTCACACCGGAGCGTCAGGGCCCGATCATCGTCAATATCCAGGCGCCGGATGATCCGGCGTGGGATTTGCAGCGGTTCGTCGATGCGCTGAAGGCGCGCGGCGTGCTTATCAGCAACTTCTTCAATACGCCGGATCCCAGTTTCCGCGTCGGTTGCATCGGCGCCATCACCCCCGACAATATGCTTGTGGCGGTGGCGGCGATGGACGCGGCACTCGGGGATATCGGCATCACCCGCCGGGAGGCAGCATGTCCGTAAATCCAGACCTCGAAATTGCCCGCGCCGCGAAGCTCCGCCCCATCGGCGAGATCGCCGCGAAGCTGAATATTCCCGATGAGGCGATTGAGCCCTATGGCCGCCACAAGGCCAAGATCGGGCTGGATTTCGTCAGTTCGCTGGAAAGCCGCCCCGATGGCGCCCTGGTGCTGGTGACCGGCATCAATCCGACCCCCGCCGGGGAGGGCAAGACCACCACCACCGTCGGCCTCGGCGACGCGCTCAACCGCATCGGCAAGCGCGCGACCATTTGCCTGCGCGAACCGAGCCTGGGGCCGAGCTTCGGCATGAAGGGTGGCGCGGCCGGGGGCGGCTACGCCCAGGTGGTGCCGATGGACCAGATCAACCTGCACTTCACCGGCGATTTCCACGCCATCACCTCGGCCAATAACTTGCTGGCCGCGATGATCGATAACCATATCTACTGGGGCAACAGCCTGGGCATCGACCCGCGCCGCATCTCCTGGCGCCGCTGCCTGGATATGAATGACCGGTCGCTGCGGTCCATCGTGGGCTCGCTGGGCGGGGTCGCCAACGGGTTCCCGCGCGAAGACGGGTTCGACATCACCGTGGCCTCCGAGGTCATGGCGTTGTTCTGCCTGTCGCGCGATCTGGCCGATTTGCAGGAACGTTTGGGCCGCATGATCGTGGCGCAGCGCCGCGACGGGTCGAACGTGACGGCGAAAGACATCAAGGCCGACGGCGCCATGGCGGTGCTGCTGAAGGACGCGCTGGCCCCCAATCTGGTGCAGACGCTGGAGGGTTCGCCCGCCTTCGTGCATGGCGGCCCCTTCGCCAATATCGCGCATGGCTGCAACTCCGTCATGGCCACCCGCGCCGGGCTGAAGCTGTCCGATGTGGTGGTGACGGAGGCCGGGTTCGGCGCCGATCTGGGCGGCGAGAAGTTCCTGGATATCAAGTGCCGGCAGGCGGGGCTGAAGCCGTCCTGCGCGGTGGTGGTGGCCACCGTGCGCGCGCTGAAGATGCATGGCGGCGTGGCGCGCAACGCGCTCGGGCCCGAGAACGTGGACGCGGTGAAGCGCGGCATCGCCAATCTGGCCCGTCATGTGGAGAATCTGGGCAAGTTCGGCCTGCCGGTGGTGGTGGCGGTGAACCACTTCACTTCCGACACCGTCGCGGAGTTCGAGGCCATTCGGGAGGCCATGGCGGCGATGGGCGTGGAAGCCATTTCCTGCACCCATTGGGCGCATGGCGGCGTCGGGGCGGAGGCTTTGGCGCATGCGGTGGTCAAGCAGATCGACTCCGGCAAGGCGGCCTACAAGCCGCTGTATCCGCTGGACCTGAAGCTGGCCGACAAGATCCGCGCGATCGCCACGGGGATTTATGGCGCGGCCGATATCTCGGTGCCGGATGCCGTGGCGAAGCGGTTGAAAGCGTTTGAGGATGCTGGCTTCGGCGACGTCCCCGTCTGCATCGCCAAGACGCAGTACAGCCACACGTCCGATCCGACCGTGATGGGGGCGCCGACGGGCCATATCCTGCCGGTGCGCGAAGTCCGCCTGTCCGCCGGTGCCGGCTTCGTGGTGGCCGTCTGCGGGGAAATCATGACCATGCCCGGCCTGCCGCGCGTGCCGGCGGCGGAGACCATCATGCTGAACGCGGGCGGGGAGATCGAGGGGCTGTTCTGAGTTCGCCGTTTTCCAGACCACCGGGGGTGTCGGTGTAAAATTTCCCGACATCCCCGAAATTTACGCTCTCGACGCGTGACTGTGATCCCTTTTTTGTATTGATCCCGTGACGCGTCAGCCTGATGCGAGGTTATGGCGGGCGCGTTGAAGGCATTTTGTATTAAGTAATTTCAGTGTTTTACTGATAATTCAAATCTTAAACCAATATATATTGATATAGTATCAAAATAACAGATGCGCTCGAAATGCGCTCGTCTGGCAGTTTGTTGTTTTAGAGTCGGAAAATTTTACACATGTTAAAAATGTGCCAAAAATTTCCATAATTAACAAGATCATATGTGTTGGCATCAGATTTGCTACGGTGGAGATATGGTCTCCTGTCCGCGGGCGAGGGGCGTAACACTGAGAGGTTTCGAACCATGTACGACGCTCTGAAGGCCGCGCTTGGTGCCGCTCTGGCGATTGCGATCGCAAGCCAGGCCCATGCTCAGAATTTCGGGCCTCCGGCTTCCGGCCTGCTCATTACCGACCTCGCGGGGTCCACGATCAACAGCGGTTACACGCAGTATACCGGGTCGTTCATCGCGACGAGCACCGCCTCGACAGTCACATTCACGTTCCGCCACGATTCCGGCTTCTTCGGGTTCGATGACGCATCCGTGGTCGATCATGCGGGCGGCCCCAACTTGCTGGTCAATGGCGGGTTCGAGAGCGGGGCCCCCACGACCAGCGGCGGTGGATCCCCCGGTTGGACCTATTTCCAGCAGGTAGGGATCGTTTTTCTCGGTTCTCAGGTTGCGTCACCCACGAACACCTTGTTGTCCCATTCGGGCGCGCAGTTCTGGCAGGACGGCGCGACCCAGGGTTACGATGGGATCGACCAGACCTTGGTGACCACCATCGGGGATACCTATGATGTCAGCTTCTACCTGGCTTCGATTGGTAACGACACCGCCACCTACCAGGCGCTGAGTACGAACGGTCAGCCCAGCACCGGTGGCAATGGCATCGACGTATTGGTTTACGGTGGCAATGGCCTGCCACCCGTCACGACGCCGGAGCCTGCATCCCTGGCCCTTCTTGGTCTCGGGCTGGCCGGTGTCGGCGCGGTGCGCCGCCGCCGAGGCTGATCGGGTCGCATTTCGGCGTGCGACGGCGGAACCACCGCCGCACGCCGAGTTCTCCGGGTAGCAAAAGCGGCCCCCCAACCGGTTTATCCTTTCCGGTCAGACCCCGATCGGCGCCACCCCTCTGGCAACGTCAAACCGGGGGTAAGTCCGCGTTTTGACCACGGAGGACGCGGAGTATGCGCGGAGTTGCGCGGAGGCCTCCCCCGGACCGTCTGACAAGCCGGTCCGCCGATGATCCCTTTTCTGTGCCCCCCTGGCTGCCTTCACCAAACCAGACCGCCCCCGAACCTGCCCGCACTGATCCTCCG
>CAIXEA010000069.1 GCA_903918315.1 uncultured Acetobacteraceae bacterium
CGACGGATCCCTTCGTGAATGCGTGCCCGGTCCATCTGTGCCCCCGTTCCTCACAGGGCAGATGACCGGACACGTCACGAGCTACAAACACCGGACACGTCACGAGCTACAAACACCGGACAGATCACGAGCTAGCCACACAGCACGCCGAGCTCATCGATGCCGCGCGCGATCTCGTGCATCATCAGCCGCTTTTCGGCCTGCATGCGCCAGTTCTTGCCGGCCAGCTCATGGAGCGACAGCACCGCGTCGTCGCAGGGGTGGTAGGCGTAGTGTACGGTCGGGCGGTAGCGGACCGTTCCGCCCTCGGTGGTGGTGTAATAATCCGCGATCGAGATCGACTCGTTATGGGTGATCAGGAAGCCGTGGAATGGGCCTTCCAACGGGGTCCAGCTGCGCACTTTCGTTGCTGCGCCGCGCCGGTTGAGGTAAATCGCAGCGCCGCAGCCGAAATTGTGCTTGCTGCCGTCTGCCGGCAGTACCTTTTCATGCGTGCCCCAGCCGAGTTCAGCGGGTTGGTTACCCTCCCCGACGAAGCCGTCGATTGACCAGGTATTGACGAATTCGCCTGGCTTCTTCGCGCGCTCGGCGACCTGTGTATCGCGCTCGGCGATGTGAATCACTTTGACGCCGAGATCGGACGCCAGAGCCGCCCAACCCGCGCGATCCTTCGGCGCGTCCGAGGCGGCACCGGTGTCGATGGCGATATTCAGCAGCGCCTGCTTGACGAAATGCGACACGAGGCCCGGATTGGCGCCATGAGTCATCACCGCCGTCGGGTCGCCCGCACCCGGGCGCACCAGCGCCAGGGCGCTTTCACGCAGCGCATAGTTGCTGCGCTCCGCCGCTGTCAAAGACGGATCGGTATAGCCACCGGCCCAGGGTTCCACGCAGGTATCAAGGTACAGGGCCCCAATTTCGCGGCACAGCTTCACCAGAGCGACGGAGGACACATCCACCGACAGGTTCAGCAGGAAATCGCCATGCCGCAGCCGGTCACCGAGCTCGGAACGATAGTTGCCTGGCGTGATGGGCAGGACGCGGTGGGCGACGCCAAAGTCGGTGGCGACGGCGGCCCCGGCACCGTCGGCGGCGATGATCTGGATATTCTCGCGTGGCATATGGATGTGACGCAGGATCAGGGGAAGGACGCCCTGGCCGATGCTGCCGAAGCCAAGCATCACCAGGCGGCCGTTGAAGGTCGCATGAATGGTCATGATGGGATTCCTTAACGCGGGAGAAAGGCTCAGGCCGCCAAAGACAGCGGGATATCATCGCCCGGGGTGTCGGACACCTCGACGATGCGGGCGCGGTCGAAACCGTTGAAGCCGGTGCGCAGGCAGGCGCCGTAAGCTCCGAGCTGGGAGATTTCGATCCAGTCCCCCTCGCCGATATCATCCGGCAGGAAGAACGGACCGCGCATCGCATCGGCGCTGTCGCAGGTCGGCCCGAAGAAGCTGAAGCCGCGCAGCATATCGGTAGGCTCCACGCCCGCCGGGCGCAGGCAGCGCACGGGATAGCGGAAGCCCAGCACGCCGGCATCGGCCAGGCTGCCGTAGACGCCGTCGTTGATATACAGCGCGTCGCCGCGACGGGCCTGCACCTGCACCACCACCGAGCCACCGGCCGCGACCAGCGCACGGCCGGGCTCAGCCCAGAGGCGGGCATTCGGCAGGTCCAGACGCTCAAACCCGTCCTCGATCTCCGCCAGGATGGCGCCGAGCGCGGGGATTTCCATGTCCGGGTAGGACACCGGGAACCCGCCGCCGGCATCTACGATGTCGATCGCGACGCCGGCTTCGCGGATCACCGCGCCGGCAACCTCCATCGCGCGCCGCCAGGCCAAGGGCTCCAGGCATTGGGAGCCCACATGGAACGCGATCCCCAGTCGCGTCGCATGCGGCCGGGCGGCGCGCAGCAGACCGACGGCCTCGGTCATCTCAGCACCGAACTTGCCGGACAGATCGAGCACGGCTTCGCCCTTCGGCAAAGCCAGCCGCACGATCAGTCCCAGTTCGCCGCCGACACCGGTCGCAGCCGTTTCGGTCAGGATCTTTTCCAGCTCTGCCGCGCTGTCGAGCACGAAATCGCGGACGTCATGCCGGGCCCAGGCTTCGCGGATCGCGCCGCGCGCCTTGACCGGGTGCATGAAGTGGATTTCGGCGGACGCGAACATGGTCCGCACCAGCCCGACTTCCGCCGGGGAGGCGCAGTCGAAATGCCGCACCCCGCCATCCCACAGCGCCCGCAGCACCGCCGGATCGGGATTGCACTTCACCGCGTACAGCACATCGCCGGGGAAGGCGGCGACGAAGTCGCGCGCGGTTGCGGCCAGCGTCGCCGGGCGGATGCAATGCACCGGCTCTTCCGGGCGCAAATCGGCCACAAGGGCATCGACCGTCGGCAGCGGGGCAACGGGCAGATAAGCCGGCGCGGCGGCGCGGCGGCGGAGGGGAGACACGGCGGCACGAACGCGAGCAACAGCGGACATCGCAACAATCCTCGGAACAGCGAGCGCGCGCGCCAGTAACGGCACGCACGCGGGACGACGAGAGACAGAAGTGAAACCGGCAACGGAGGCTGAATGCTCTCCGGCGGGAATCAGGCGATGCGCGTACTTCGCGATGCCACGATCATATCAGCACACATAGGCAGCTCCCTAACGACCCCGGCAGACAGACCGGACCGGACGAAAAGGACGCTTACGTCGTTGCTGTGCCCTTTGCGGGGGCTCGCGGCACGTGCGGGCGTCGGCGAACCGCTTGCAGCCACGAGGGGCAGAAGCGGGAGGGCGTAAATAGAGGTTATGACCTGGCTGAGGATAACGCGATTACTGCATGTCAGGCATGCATCATCGCAAGATATTCCCACACCACCGTCGCGGCGGCGAGCGCGGTGATTTCGGCGACATCGTAAGCCGGAGCGACCTCCACCACGTCCATGCCCACGAAGTCGATGCCCCGCAGCCGGCGCAGGATCGCCTGCGCCTGCCAACTCGCCAGCCCGCCGATTTCCGGCGTGCCGGTGCCGGGGGCGAAGGCGGGATCGAGGGCGTCAATGTCAAAGCTTAGATAGGATGGCTCACCACCCGTCACGGCATGAATACGATCCGCCACGGCGGCCGGACCCATCTCCTGCACGTCCTGCCCGGTCAGGATCGTGACGCCTTGCGCGATGGTCCAATCCCAGACCTCCCGCTGCACGGGGGAGCGAATGCCGATCTGAATGGTGCGTTGGGGGTCGATGAGGCCTTCGTTGATGGCGTGGTAGAAGACGGAGCCGTGGCTGTAATCCTGACCAAACCCGTCCGGCCAGGTATCGACATGGGCATCGAAATGCACCAGCGCCAGCTTGTGGCCAAGACGTTCGGTCAGCGTGCGCAGCAGCGGCAAGGTGATGCCATGCTCGCCGCCGAGGCAGATCAGATGGTTCAGCCCCTCCGCCTGTTCGGCGATACGCGTGAGGGAGCCGGGGATATCGCCGAGCGCGATCGCGAAGTCGCCGATATCGGCGAGATCGAGCGTCGCCGGATCGACCCAGAAATGGGGATGCGCCCCGTCCACGAGCATACGGCTGGCGCGGCGGATAGCGGCGGGGCCTTCGCGGGTGCCGGCGCGGTTGGTGGTGCCAATGTCCAGCGGCACGCCGGCAATGACGAAAGCGGCATCGCGATTGCGATGCAGGGTGCCGAAGAACCCCGGCGGGGTGGCGAAGGTTGGGATTCCGGCCATGCGGCGCTCCTGCGGACGACGGACCGAGTTTACGATGGGGATGGGCCGCGGGCCAGCGCCCGGCTTGCCGGGGGCGCGGGGTTCCCAATACAATCAGGGCTTAACTCAAGAACTGGATCGTCCGCCATGTCTCCCGACGTTAAATCCCAACTCGCGCCGCATGGCGTGCTCCGTGCCGCAATCAACATGGGCAACTTCCTGCTGGTCACCGGCAAGACGCCGGACGGTGATCCGGATGGCGTGTCCCCCGACATGGCGCGCGAGATCGCCCGCCGCTTGGGCGTGCCCGTCAAGTTCGTGCCCTATGCGAAGCCGAGCGTGCTGGCCGACGACGCCGGCACCGACACCTGGGATATCGGCAACATCGGCGCCGAACCGCAGCGGGCGCAGAAAATCGACTTCACCGCCGCCTATGCGGAGATCGAGGCGACGTATCTGGTCCCGGCCGGCTCCTCCATCCAGTCGATCGCCGACGTCGACAAGCCTGGCAACCGCATCGCGGTGTCCAAGGGCAGCGCTTACGAATTGTGGCTGGAACGCAACATCCATCAGGCCGAGCTGATCCGCGCCGATGGCGGCCCGGCCGCGTTCAATCTGTTCGTGTCGGAGAAGATGGACGCCCTCGCCAGCCTGCGTCCGGCGCTGTTGAGCGATGTGGAGAAGCTGCCCGGCTCCCGTATTCTGGACGGCCAGTTCGCCGCCGTGCAGCAGGCCATCGGCACTGGCAAGGCCAATGCCGAAGCGGCGGCCTGGCTGAAGGCTTTCGTGGAAGAGACCAAGGCCTCGGGCTTCGTGGCCAGCCTGATCGCCAAGCACGGCGTCGTCGGCCGTCTGACGGTCGCGCCCCCGGGCTGACGCCGTCTCGGCCGCCATTACGGTACCGTGGTGACATGGTGCCTGTTGGACGCGCCAAAAGATTGACAACCTCGAAAACGAAGCGGACGCTCTCTGGGAAACCAGGGAGCGTTTTGCGTTGCCCATGCGCCATGGGCGTCGGGGAACGCTGATTCGTTCCGCCCTCCGCGCGCAGATCATCCCCGCGCACCGCCTGCCGAGACCGCCAAAGATAACGATAAAATCAACGGAGTCCGACCATGCAGCAGCGTATCCAATATTCTCCCGCCCTCGAACCGCTGGTTCAGTTCATCGAGGACACCCCGCCGACGGAAATCCTTGATCGCACGTTGGAGAAACTGCGCGCGGGGGTGCCGATGACGACCATGCTCACCGCTTCGGCTTTGGCGGTAACCCGTTCATCGGATTTGCCCCCGGGTCACCATGGCGGGCCGCTGCATCCCGTCGCCGGGCTGCACGCCATCAACAAGCTGGCGCACCGGCTGGAAGGGGAGCAACGCTTCCTCCCGGTTCTGCAACATGTGGCCCTGTCCAACAAACACATCCATCACCCGGAGATGGGGCCCTATACGCTGCTGGATTTCAGCCCGCTCGATGCCGGCGGGGTCGAGGCGACCAAGGCCGCCTTCCTGCACTCCTGCACCCGCGGCGAGTCAAACAAGGCAGACCATTTTTTCATGTGGCTCTGGCAGAACATCCCGGCGATCGAGGCATTCGATCTGCTCATGAGCGTCGCCATCCCCAAGAACGTGCTGGACGACCACTACTTCATCTATCCCGCCTTCACCTGGCGCGCGCTGGAGGCCATTGGGCGGGAGCATACGGCCGTACTGATGCGCCCCGCCGTGCGCTATGTCGCACGCTTCCCCAAAGCGCCGCAGTCGCATGAGATCGAGCGGCTCATCGGTGAATACGATCTATTGAACGTCGTCACGCGCCAGACCACCGACGACGACGAAACCGCCGCTATCGGCACACTCGGGGAGGCTATTCGCGCGACCGAGGATTTCAACAGCATTCCCGTGATGCTGGCCCAGGCGCTCGCCAACGGGTTGTCGCTGGATGGCACCGGGGAGGCCATGTCCATCGGCGCCGCCGGCCTGTTCATGCGGTCTTTGACCGGCAACCCGATGGATGTGCATCTGCACACCAGCGCCAATCTGCGCCGCTATCTGGTGCGCCTGGAAGGCTTCAGCCTGAAGAACAAGCTGCTCGCGCTGCTGTTCTGGCACACCGGGCCAGAGGTCAAATCCACCCAGCGCCGGATGGAACCCGCGCCGCAACCCGATCCGATGGCGGTCGCGGCTTTGCCCTGGCGGTCGCAGGACGACCTGCTGGCGGCCCTGTCGCAAAGCATCTACGACCAGCCGCCAACGGATTGGTCCAAGGTGACCAATCTCGGCCTGATGCGGGCCGTGCCGGAGGTGAAAATCACCCTCAATCTGGCGCAGCAATACGTGAACCTCGGCTATGATCCGGAGGTGCTGATGAAGCGCCTGAGCCAGATCGTCTGCCGCGACAACTTCACGGAAATGCACGCCTACAAGCACCATCAGGCGATCGTCGAGGAATATCACGCCACCCGCGCGCCCTGGCGCGGCCTGCACCTCATCGCCGGCTGCCAGGCGGCGGCGATCTCGCATGGCAAGAACATGGAGAACTACAACGGGTCGATGGACCTGCTGCACGACTGATTGTCGGGGAGCGCCCGTCGCTTCCCCCCGCCCCAAGCCCGAGGATGACGGGGGAGGGAAGCGAGGGGCATAAACGGAACGAAGGGGCGGTGTGGTCCCGAAGCGGACCCTCCCCTCCATCGTCCGCCTCTTGCCCCCGTCCACCACCACGGGCAGAAGCCCGGCCTATGCACCCTGACCCGCATTCAGCCGGACCCGCCACCCCATGAAGCAACTCCCCTATATCCTCGCCGCGGCGGGCGCGGTCCTGATGGTGGGGCTGCTGAGTTACTACGGCCTCGATAACATCACCGCCGCCGTTGGCCGTATCGGCTGGACGGAGTTCGGCGTCATCGTCGGCTGGCAATTCCTGCTGTTTATCATCCTGGGCCTTGCGTGGTACGCGATCACCCCTGGCGGCGGCGCGCGCCATGCCGGTGTGCTGGTCTGGGCGCGGATGGTGCGGGATGCGTCGGGCAACTGTCTGCCCTTCTCCCAGCTCGGCGGGTTCGTCTTTGGCAGCCGGGCCGCGACCTTGATGGGCATGAGCTGGGTCACCGCCACCGCCACCACCGTCGTAGACGTCACGGCGGAGTTCCTGGCGCAGATCGCCTTCGCCGGTATCGGCCTCGGTATCCTTCTGGCCCGCGCCCCCGACTCCGCCCTCGCCATCCCGGTCGAGATTGGGCTGGGTCTTGCCGTCATCGGCTGCGTTGCCTTCGTGTTGTTGCAGAACGGGGCCTCCAACGTCTTCGCCAAACTCGGCCGGGTCATCGCCAGCGGCCGGTTGGAGGATGCGAAGGACCGCGTCGCCGTCCTCCAGGCCGAACTCGGCCTGATCTATGGGCACACCGGTCGGCTGGCGCTCGGCTTCTCCGTCCATCTCGTCGGCTGGCTTGCCGCCGGGGCCGCCGGCTGGATTGCCTACCGCGCGCTCGGCGTGTCGATCGATTTCGACGACGTGCTGGCGATCGAGGCACTGTTGAGCGCGCTGGCCGCCGCCGCCTTTCTGGTGCCCGTCAATGCCGGTGTGCAGGAAGCGGGCTATGCCGGCCTCGGCGCCATTTTCGGCGTGCCCCCTGAACTATCCATCGGCGTCTCACTGGTCCGGCGCGCCCGTGACATCGCGGTGGGTGTGCCGATCCTGCTGTTGTGGCAGGCTCTGGAGGTCAGGCGGCTGCGGGCCGCCGCGGCGAAACAAGCGGGGGAATAAGGCATTGGAATCTCTGCACTGCACCATCATGCGCGGCGGCACCAGCAAGGCCGTATTCCTGCGGGAGGAAGACCTGCCACCCCCCGGCCATGACCGCGACGCCATCATCCTGCGGGTCTTCGGCTCCCCCGACAAACGCCAGATCGATGGGCTCGGCGGCGCCGACCCGCTGACCAGCAAGCTGGCGATTATCGGCGCGCCGCGGGTGCTGAACACCGATGTGACCTACACCTTCGGCCAGGTCGAGATCGATCGGCCGCATGTCGATTATCACAGCCTGTGCGGCAATATCTCCGCCGCCGTCGGGCAATATGCGATCGAGTCCGGGCTGGTGGAGGCCGTGGAACCCGTCACCACCGTTCGCGCCTATACCACCAACCTCAGGCGCATTCTGACCATTGAGGTCCCGGTGAAGAACGGCCGTCCGGTGCGGCTGGGCACTTATCGCGTGCCGGGCGTGCCGGGCACGGGCGCCCGCATCCTGCTGGATTTCGCCGATACTGCCGGCGGTGCCACGGGTTCGCTGCTACCCACCGGCAATCCCGTTGATACCCTGGACGTCCCGGGGGTGGGGACGATCGAGGCGTCCTTGGTCGATATCGGCAATGCCCATGTCTTCATCCGCGCCCGCGATGTCGGCCTGAAGGGTACGGAATCCCCCGCGGACATCGACCGGGACCGCGATCTGCTGGATCGGCTGGAGCGTATTCGGGGAGCCGGCGCCTTCCGCATGGGCATGGCGACCTCCGGTGAGGCGGCCCGTAACGAGACGCCGGCGACGCCGATCCTGGGGATTGTGTCGCCACCGAATGATTATGTGGGGCATCTGGACGCAGTGCCTGTGGCGGCGGCGGATGTGGATCTCGTCTCCCGCGTGCTGTTCATGCAGATCACACACAAGACCTACGCCGGTACCTCCACCGCCTGCACCGGCGTCGCGGCCCGCATTCCCGGGAGCATCGTGTATGAGATGTTGCGGGCGGACGCGCGCGATCGGATGGAGATCCGGATTGGCCATCCGGCCGGCGTGATCGACACGGAGTCCGAAGTCGTGCTGTCCGGCTCGGGCCGCAACCTCGGCGTCCGCCGGGCAACCTTGGGCCGCACCGCGCGCCGGATCCTGGATGGGACGGTGTATTTGGATGAAGTCGAGTAACTACCCGACCGTCTGGTAAACCGCGCCTTCAAACCGATCGAGCAGATCAAGAACGGTCTTGTCAGCGAAGGGCAGAACCTGGGTCATCAGCACCCCGGCGACCTGCTTCTTCGGGTCCAGCCAATAATAGGTGTTGTTGATCCCCGCCCAGGCCAGGCTGCCGGCGCTCCGGCGTCCGGGCACGTCCTGGGTGTTGATCAGGAAGCTCAGGCCCCACTTCTTGTCCATGCCCGGGAACAGCTCGCAATCGTTGGAAAGCGCCGGGTTGAAGGTGCGCATCGGCAGCACGTTCAACGCGCCCATATGGTTCTGACCCATCAGGGCCACCGTCTCGGGCCGCAGCACGCGCCGGCCGTTGAGCTGCCCGCCATGCATCAGCGCCTGCAGGAAGGTCAGGTAGTCGCCGGCGGTGGAGAACAAGCCGCCGCCCCCCGCGAAGAATTCCGGATCATCGGCCGGGGGGGGAACTTCGATCGGTGTCAGCGACCCATCCGCCCCACGCCGATGAACGGTCGCCAGGCGGTTGGCCCATTCGGGGCGGAGCTTGAAACCGGTGTCGGGCATGCCCAGCGGCTCAAACAGGTGGCGGCGCATATAGGTGTCGAGGTCTTCCCCGCTGGCGACCTCCACCATGCGGCCGGCCATATCGATGTTGATGCCGTATTCCCAGCGCTCTCCGGGATCGAAGCCGAGTGGCGCGGTCAGGGCTGCCAGCTTGCCGGTCCGGCAGGCGGGCAGGCCGGTTTCCGCGGCAAAGCGGTTCATGTCTTCATTCCAGGTGTCATACACAAACCCGGCCGTGTGGGTCAGCAGTTTCCTCAGCGTCACCGGGCTGCGGGCCGAGCGCATGATGGGATTGCCTTTGGAGTCGAAGCCCAGCAGCACCTGCGGATTGGCCAGGAATGGCAGGATCTCCCCAGCCGGCTGATCGAGGTCGAGTTTGCCCTGCTCCACCAACTGCATCGCGGCGGCGCCGGTGATGGCTTTGGTCATGGATGCGATGCGGAACACGGTATCGGTCGACATGCCCCCGTTGAATGCCAGGCTGCGGCGGCCGAAAGCGTCGTTATAGAACATCCCCGATGCGTCCGCCGCTGCGGCCACGACACCGGCCACCTTGGGGCCGCTGATGGCATCGGCCAGAACGTGGTCGATCAGTGCAGTGTTTCGCATCTCGGAATCCTCCGTCAGGGCGCTCGTGCCATGTGGCGCCGGTTCGGTTGCATATGCCAGCCGGTGGCGCGAGACTAGCCCGGTCCAAGATCAACACGCCAGGAGCGTCCGGATGAACGAACAGCACGTCGTCGTTACCACCAAGCACGGCCGCATGCCCGCCTTTGCCGTTTGCCCGGATGGACCGGGTCCTTTCCCGCCGATCATTTTCTACATGGATGCGCCTGGTACGAGGGAGGAGCTGCGGAACCATGCACGGCGTATCGCCCGGCATGGCTATTTTTGTATACTCCCCGACATGTACTACCGCCTTGGCACGGTGCATTTCGATATTCCGCGCCGCGATGATGCCATGTCCGCGGTCATCCGCGCGTCGATGAACAGCCTGACCAACGCGGGCGTGGTGGACGATACCGCGGCCATCATCGGCTGGCTGGACGCCAACGACAAGGTGAAGCCCGGCCCGGTCGGCTGCGTCGGCCATTGCATGAGCGGCCAGTACATCACCACCGTGTCGGCGAAGTTCCCGACCCGGATGATCGCCGCCGCATCGCTTTATGGTGTCGGCATCATCACGGACAAGCCGGATTCGCCGCATCTGTTGCTGAACGACATCAAGGGTGAGCTGTACTACGCCTTCGCCGAAACCGATCAATCGGTGCCCGCGCACATCCCCGGTGCCTTACAGGATGAACTGTCGAAGACCGAGGTGAAGCACACCCTGAAAGTGTTCCCGGGCACGCATCACGGCTACACCTTCGCCGAGCGCATGGTTTACCACCCGGTCGCTTCGGAGCAGACCTGGGCGGATATGTTTGAAATGTGGGATCGCTGTTTGAAGTAACGACGTACACGCCCCCACCGCCGTGACGGTGGGGGCGTGGCGGGTTGTCAGCCGCGCTTGTCCATCGGCACGAAGGCCCGGGGCTCCGGCCCGATATAGTTCGCGGTCGGGCGGATCAGCTTGTTGTCCACCCGCTGTTCCATCACATGCGCGCCCCAGCCAGAGGTGCGGGCGATCACGAATAGCGGCGTGAACATCGAAGTGGGAACGCCCAGCATGTGGTAGCTGATGGCGCTGAACCAATCGAGGTTCGCGAACATGTTCTTCGCGTCCGCCATCGTCGCTTCGATCCGGTCAGCGATCTGGAACATGCGCATATCGCCGGCAGCGGCCGACAGATCCCGCGCCACTTCCTTGATCACGGCATTGCGGGGATCGGCGATCGTATAGACCGCATGGCCGAATCCGATAACCACTTCACGGTTGGCGACGCGCTTGCGGATATCCGCTTCCGCCTCGTCCGCGGAGTCGTACCGCTTCATGATTTCAAACGCGACTTCGTTCGCACCGCCATGCTTCGGCCCGCGCAGCGCGCCGATGCCCGCTGTGATCGCCGAATGCATGTCCGCGCCCGTGCCCGCCACCACGCGGCAGGTAAAGGTCGAGGCATTGAACTCATGCTCGGCGTACAGGATCAGCGACGTATGCATCGCCCGCACGAAGGCGTCGGACGGCTTTTTGCCATGCAGCAGATGCAGGAAATGGCCACCGATCGAATCGTCGTCGGTTTCCACATCGATGCGCTTGCCGTTGTGGGCGTAGTGGAACCAATAGAGCAGCATGGACCCCAGCGAGGCCATCAGCCGATCGCAGATGTCGCGTGCACCGGCGACGTTCTGGTCGTCCTTCTCCGGTAGGGTGCAGCCGAGCACCGAAACGCCGGTGCGCATCACGTCCATCGGATGCGATGCGGCCGGTAACGCTTCCAGCGCCGCCTTCACGGCGATGGGCAGGCCACGCAGCGACTTCAGCTTCGCCTTGTAACCGGTCAGCTCTGCCTTGGTCGGAAGGGTGCCATGGACGAGCAGGAACGCGATCTCCTCGAATTCGCAGATCGTGGCGATGTCGAGAATGTCGTAGCCCCGATAGTTCAGGTCGTTGCCAGAGCGGCCAACGGTACACAGGGCGGTGTTGCCGGCGGTGATGCCGGACAAGCCAACCCCGCGCTTGGCGCGGATCGGCGTGTTGGTGGCGGTTTCACTCATGGTTGTGTCCTCCTTAAACGATCCCGGGCTTGCCGACGGCCAGCGTGCCGGCGGGCAGCGCCACGTTCAACCGATGCAGTTCGCCGGCCGGCAGGCGGGCGAGGTCCTGCACCGTCTCCAGGAACCGGTTCGATTCACGGGTCGAGATGATGCCGTCCGTCAAAATCTGGAACTTGCGGATGTAGTCGTCACGGCCGAACGGCCGGGCGCCCAGCGGATGCGCGTTGGCAACCGCCATCTCGTCTTCCAGCTTCGTGCCATCGCGCATGAAGATTTCCACACGGCCGCCGAACGACAGCTCGTTCGGGTCGGTCGCGCGGTAGCGGCGCGTCCATTCCGGATCTTCCTTGGTCTCGATCTTGTGCCACAGCTTGACGGTGTCGGCGCGGCCGGCCCGCTTGGGCGCGTAGCTCTCGACATGGTGCCAGACGCCATCCTGCAGGGCGACGGCGAAGATGTACATGATCGAGTGATCAAGCGTCTCCCGCGAAGCCTTGGGATCCATCTTTTGCGGATCGTTGGCGCCGGTGCCGATGACGTAGTGGGTGTGGTGGCTGGTGTGGATGACGATTTTCTCGATCGCGTCGAAGTCGGCGATCTTCTCGCGCATCCGGAACGCCAGATCGATCAGCGCCTGTGACTGGTACTCGGCGCTGTGTTCCTTGGTGTAGCTGTCCATGATGGCGCGCTTGGCTTCGCCCGGCGCCGGCAGCGGCACCTGATAATGCGCGTCCGGACCATTGAGGATCCAGGCGATGACGCTGTCCTCTCCTTCATAGATCGGGCTCGGGGCGCCTTCGCCGCGCATCACGCGATCCACGGCCTCGACCGCCAGCTTGCCGGCGTGCGCCGGGGCATAGGCTTTCCAGGAGCTGATCTCGCCCTTACGGGACTGGCGGGTGGTGACGCTGACATGCAGCGCCTGCTGCACTGCCTGATAAATCACGTCCTGCTTCAGACCGAGCAGCGTGCCGATACCGGCCGCCTGGGCGGGGCAAAGATGCGCGATATGGTCGATCTTGTGCTCATGCAGGCAGATGCCCTTCACGAGGTTGACGTGGATTTCGTACCCGGTGGCGATGCCGCGGATCAAATCTTTGCCCGACTTCTCCAACGTCTGCGCGACCGCCAGGATCGGCGGGATGTTATCGCCAGGGTGGGAGTAATCGGCGGCGAGAAACGTATCGTGCATGTCCAACTCGCGAACCGCCGTGCCGTTCGCCCAGGCCGCCCATTCCGGGCTGACCCGCTTGCCGGGGGCCACACCAAATACCGTCGCGCCGCCTTTGTTCGGACGGCCCAGCGCCATGTCGCGCGCCGACGTCACGGGGCGGCGGTTGATCGCGGCGATCGCGACGGAGGCATTGTCGATGATGCGGTTGATGATCATCCCCGTCACGTCCCGCGGCACCGCGACCTTGTCGGCGGCCACACCGGCGATCTTCCAGGCGAACTGGTCTTCCCGGGCGAGGGCTGTTTTCGAGGGGTAGACCTTTATGTCGTGCGTGATCATCCAATTCTCTCCAAACCATGACGAGACAAGCCGCTGGCTGGACGGATTGGCTACCGATGCCGCGCGGGTGAGCCTGTGAAACAGGCCATGCGCTGCTTCGTAAGGTCGCACAGCCGCAACGGCAAGCCGTCAGTCGCGGTTTCCGGCAGGTTCGCCTGTTCTGGCGGTGCTGTCCAACAACAAACACCCCTGTGAGCGACGGCTCACAGGGGTGTTCAATTTGGCGAGACAAAGGGGGTTCCGGCCGCGTTTACTCGACCGTTTCCTTCTCACCCTGCTCGGATCCGCCCTCTTCCGGGCTTGGCAACGCGGGCGGGGCCGCTTCGGTTGTTTCGAAGGCCAGGGCGTTGTCCTTGAGCGTGACCTTGACCGAACCGCCTCTGACGAGTTTGCCGAACAGGAGTTCTTCGGCCAGCGGCTTCTTGATGTGTTCCTGGATGACGCGCCCCAGCGGACGGGCGCCATACAGGCGGTCGTAGCCACGTTCCGCCAGCCATTCCTTGGCCGCCGAGGACAGCTCGATGGTCACGTTGCGATCCGCGAGCTGGGCTTCCAACTGCATCACGAACTTTTCCACCACGCGGCCCACGATTTCCGGGGTCAGCCCGGCGAAGGGGATGGTGGCATCCAGCCGGTTGCGGAACTCGGGGGTGAACATGCGCTTGATCGCATCCCCATCCTCGCCTTCCCGCCCTTCGCGGCCGAAGCCGATGGCTTCCTTGGCCATGTCGGACGCGCCGGCATTGGTCGTCATGATCAGGATGATGTTGCGGAAATCGACCACCTTGCCGTTGTGATCGGTCAGCTTCCCGTGATCCATCACCTGCAGCAGGATATTGTAGAGATCCGGATGCGCCTTCTCGATCTCATCGAGCAGCAGGACCGCGTGCGGGTGCTGGTCGATGGCATCTGTCAGCATGCCGCCCTGGTCGAACCCGACATAGCCTGGCGGGGCGCCGATCAGACGGCTGATCGAATGCCGCTCCATGTATTCCGACATGTCGAAGCGGATCAGCTCGATCCCGAGGGTGGAGGCCAACTGGCGCGCCACCTCGGTCTTGCCGACGCCCGTGGGGCCGGAAAAGAGATAGTTGCCGATGGGCTTCTCGGGTTCGCGCAGGCCGGCGCGGGCCAGCTTGATCGCGGCCGCCAGGGCCTCGATCGCCTTGTCCTGACCGAACACCATCCCCTTGAGGTCGCGTTCCAGGTGCCGCAGTGTTTCCTTGTCGTCGGCGGAGACGCTTTTCGGTGGGATGCGGGCGATCTTGGCGACGATCTCTTCGACATCGCGCAAGGTGACGATCTTCCGGCGCTGATCTTCCGGCAACAGCATACGGGACGCACCGACCTCGTCGATGACGTCGATCGCTTTGTCGGGCAGTTTGCGGTCGTGGATGTATTTCGCCGACAGCTCGACCGCCGCGCGGATGGCTTCCTCGGTGTATTCGACCTTGTGGTGCTGCTCGTAGTTCAGCTTCAGGCCGCGCAGGATTTTGACCGTATCCTCGATCGACGGCTCGTTGACGTCGATCTTCTGGAAGCGGCGGACCAGAGCCCGGTCCTTCTCGAAGTAGTTGCGGAATTCCTTATAGGTCGTGCTGCCGACACAGCGCAGGCTGCCGGAGGCCAAAGCCGGCTTCAGCAGGTTCGACGCGTCCATCGCCCCGCCAGAGGTCGCGCCAGCGCCGATGACGGTGTGGATTTCGTCGATGAACAGGATGGCGCCAGGCAGGTTTTCCAGCTCGTTCACCACCGCTTTCAGGCGCTCTTCGAAATCACCGCGATAGCGGGTGCCGGCCAGCAGCGAACCCATGTCCAGCGCGAAGATGGTGGATTTCAGCAGTACTTCCGGCACATCGCCCTCGACGATGCGCTTGGCCAGGCCTTCGGCGATGGCGGTCTTGCCGACACCGGGATCGCCCACATAGAGCGGGTTGTTCTTGGTGCGGCGGCAGAGGATCTGGATCGTCCGCTCGATTTCGATATCGCGGCCGATGAGCGGGTCGATCTTGCCGGCCTGGGCCTTTTTGTTGAGGTTGACGCAGTAGTTGGACAGCGCGTCCTGCGCCCCGCCGCGGCGATTGTTCGGCTTGTCCTCACGTTCCGGCTCTTTATCGCCTTCCGGCCCGCCCGGCGTGCTGGATCCCTGCACCGGCCGTTGGGTGGAACGGCCGGGCGATTTGGCGATGCCATGGCTGATGAAGTTCACCGCGTCCAGGCGCGTCATGTCCTGCAATTGCAGAAAGTAGACCGCATGGCTTTCGCGCTCACTGAACAGCGCGATCAGCACATTGGCGCCCGAGACCTCATCGCGGCCAGACGATTGCACATGAATCGCCGCGCGTTGCACCACGCGCTGAAAGCCAGCGGTGGGCTTGGGATCGCCAGGCCGATCCGTCGCCAGCCCCGCGAGGTCCTTGTCCAGGAACTCCCCCAGGTCGGCGCGCAGCTTATCGAGATCAACGCCGCAGGCCTTCAGCACCGCGGCGGCATCCACATCGTCGGCCAGGCCCAGCAGCAGATGCTCGAGCGTGGCGTATTCGTGGCGGCGTTTGCTCGCCAACGACAGAGAGCGATGCAGCGTCTGTTCAAGGTTCCGTGAAAGCATATCTCGCCGCTCCTACTCTCGTATGGCCCATGATGGGGGCCGCCTGACCGTGGTGTCCAGAAGGGCTTTTGCCCCGGGCGCCGCGATCACTCCTTCTCAATCGTGCACTGCAGAGGGTGCTGGTTTTGCCGCGCCAGGTCCATGACCTGTGTGACTTTTGTTTCAGCGACCTCATAGGTGAACACGCCGCAGACCCCGACTCCGCGGCGATGGACGTGCAGCATGATCTGGGTGGCCTCTTCCCGGTTCTTTTGGAAGAAGCGTTCCAGCACATGCACGACGAATTCCATCGGCGTGTAATCGTCGTTCAGCATCAGCACTTTATACATTGCGGGCTTACGGGTCTTCGGCCGGGCCTTGACCACCACACCGGTGTTCGGTCCGTCCGTATTGCCGCCGCCGCTTCTGTCGTTGTCGCTCATCGTTCGTCCAAATCCATGCGCCGCGGCCCAGTTCGCACGCGCCCAAACCGAGGGGGCGGCGCTGCATGACCCGAAGCCTGAACCATATCGGAAGCTTGGCCCGAATTGAAAGGGGCCAGGGAACGCATGGCTGTCAGTTCCCCCGAACGAAAAAGGCCCGGGCAGCGTGCCCGGGCCTTTCGTCAAACAGAAAACGCCTCTTCGGGGGAGGAACCGTGGCGCTTTCCGGACCTCGTGCGGCCTGAAAAATCAGGCAGCCTTGCTGAAGCTCTCGACCGCGGTGGTGACGCGCGCGGTGATCGGGGCCAGCGCCTGCTCGGTGAGCTTGAGCGAGGCGTCGGTCAGGCGGCTGGACTCGCTCATGGACTTCTCCATGGCGGAACGGGCGAAGCTGGACTGCAGCTCGAAGGCGTCCTTGAGGGACTTCATGCCGGCCAGCGCCTTGAAGACCGACATGGTCTCATCGAACTGAGCCTGGGCGGTCGCGGCAACCTGCTTCGACAGGTCCTGCACGCCGGCGGTCCAGATCTGGCTGGATTTCACGAATGCATCGACGTTGCTCTGATTGAAGGCAACGAATTCTTCGGCGGTTTTCATAGCTTTCTCCATACCTTGTTTGACTTGCTCGGTGGTGGTGTCGATCCCGGCGGTCGCCTTGGCGACGCCTTGCTTCAGGGTCGATACAGTCGCGTCGATGCCGGTCTTGGCAATGATCGCGGCAGGGGGAATAATTTCGGCCAACGGGGCGGCGGCTTCCAACGCCGGAGCGTCGATCGCCGGAGTCTCAGGCGGCAGCGTCGCAATCACGGGGGCGGCACTGACGTCTGCCGCGGCTGGGGTCACGTCGATCGTGGCAACCGCTGCGATTGCCTTCGGCTTGGCGGCCATGTCACACTCTCCGCAAGGGCAAACCGGGCGGAAACCGCGGTTAGCGGGGCGTTTGCCCGGTTGATCATTCTTATGCTGCACTGCAACACGAGCCCGATATAGGCGGCCGATCGGCCTGGATCAAGAAAAAAATGGTGCGCCGCACAAAAAACCTCCCTCGGTGGGCAGAAGCAGCCCCGCCGACGCCCACAGAAATATGGCAGCATCGCGTGATAACCCCTTATTTTTCTACGTTTTCGGATATTTTCAGGCTGGACACCGCCCTGTTGCGACACTTACAGTCCGGCCGAACGCCGTCTGAGGGATCGAAATGGCCACCGCCTCGCGTCAGCGACACATATTTGCATTATGCCTGTGTCTGGTGGCCGCCTGCGTGCTGTCCATCACCCCTGCCCGCGCCCAGATCGGGTCCGCCCGCTACAGCTCCATCGTCGTCGACGCCAATACCGGCAAAGTGCTCGAGTCGGTGAATGCCGACGCCATGCGCTACCCCGCCAGCCTCACCAAACTCATGACTCTCTACATGACGTTCGAGGCCCTGCGCGATCGGCGGATCACGCTGGAGCAGAACGTCCCGGTCTCCGCCCATGCCGCAAGCGCATCGCCCACGAAACTCGGGCTGGTGCCAGGGACCCGCATTACCGTGGAGCAGGCGATCCTCGGCCTGGTCACCAAGTCCGCTAATGACGCCGCCGCGGCGCTGGGCGAAATGCTCGGCGGCTCGGAAGACCGGTTCGCCCAGATGATGACGCTGCGCGCCCGCGGCCTGGGCATGAGCCGGACGACCTTCATGAATGCCTCCGGCCTGCCGGATGCCGAACAACTCACCACCGCCCGCGACCTCGCGGTGCTGGCGCGCCATCTGCTCAGCGATTTCCCCGGTTACTACCGCTATTTCTCGGCCCCGCATTTCGTCTGGCAGCGCCGGACGATCTATAATCACGACCATCTGCTGCGCACCTACCCCGGCGCGGACGGCATGAAGACGGGCTTCACCGACACGTCCGGCTATAATCTGGTCACCAGCGCGGTGCGTGGCGGCGTCCGCCTCGTCGGCGTCGTGCTCGGCGCCGCGTCAAATGGGGAACGCGACCAGCACATGATCAACCTGCTGGATCAAAGCTACGCCCAGCTGGATATTCCGAATGAGCGCGGGGTGATGCGCGTTGCGAACCACGCGATCATCAATGCCGCCCAGGCGGCCCCCTCGGACCGGGCACCGGTCGAGGCGGCGCCACTGAACCGGGGCCGGGTCTCCAACATCGTCTGGGGCATCCAGGCGGGGACCTACCCGACCGAGAAATCCGCCCGCACCGCTGCCGCCAGCGCCCGCCGGCTGGCCGATGGGGGTGATATCCGTGTCGAACCAACAACGGTGAAGCATAAGCCGGCCTGGCGGGCGCAGGTCATGGGCCTGACCCAGGCCGATGCACAGAGCGCCTGCACCGCGCTGATCCGGCACAAGACGCCTTGCATGGTGCTGCGGGTGGATCCCCGCCAGATCGCCAGCCGGTAGCGTTTCGAACTTGCCTTGTCGGGCCGGTGGAAGTATAATCCCCGACAGACGGAACGTAAGTCCCACCACCGCCGGCCAATCAGATTATATGTCATGCTGCTCGCTCTGGCATGCATGCTGGTGCGTGCAGTGCTGCCAATGCCGGCGGAGGCGCATGCCCGCGCGGGGCTGAGTCCGGAGCTGCGGCTGCTGGGCGCGGCGCTCTGCCACGACGGGGACGCCCCCGGTGATTCCGCGCCGAACCACGCGTTGGCGTGCGACCATTGTCCGGTTTGTTCCGTCGCGCCGCACATGCCCATTGGCCCGTTAGCCGCGATCATGCATCCCCCGCTGCCGGCCTCAACGCTGCTTATGCGGCCGATGGTGGGCAATAGCCTGGCCCCGCGGGCCCCGCCGGGGCAGGCCCACCCGCCCCGAGCACCGCCCATCCTCTGAATCGTCGACATTCGCGCGGGCGGCTGCCGTCGTGTGGCCGCTCGTCTTGGTGATTCAGGACAGGCTTACGCTGTGACGATGACCTCATTTGGTTTGCTGTGCCGAGGCGCGAGGGAGCGGCTCCGGGTAATGACGGGATCGCGAGCCGGTGCCGGCCTGCGCCGATTCGTCGCGGCGGCCTGCATTCTCGGTTTCATGTTGCAGGCCCTGACGCCACCTGGGCATCAGCCTATGCAAACCTCCGCGATTGAGCGTTTGCTCGATCAAGCGGCGGTGCTTTGCACCGCGGATGGCGGGTCCACACATCCATTGCCATTGACCGGCGGGGATCCGGCCCCGGCGTCCGTGCCCTGTGTGATGTGCCAGATCGCGGCCTTTGCCGCTGTTGTACCGCCCTCCGGGCCTACGCCATCCGCCCGAGTACCGGTCCCCGTAGAATATACCATCGGGCCGCGAGGGCCATGGCATCTGCCGCGGCCATTCCTGACGGCATTTCCACGCGGCCCGCCGATAACTGTTTGACCCCAATGGCTACCCGCGCGTCCGGCCCGCATGGGCGTGGCCGGACGCGCGCAGTGCAAGTGTCAAACAGGAGTTCACTATGTCTCACATACGCGCGCTCAGCGCCTCGGCCCTACTGGGCCTGTTGCCAGCCGTTTTCACGCCGGCCCAGGCGCATCCTCTGGCCTATCCCGATACCGGGGTCGCTGGCGACCATTTTCAGACGGCGCTTAACGTCTCTCACGGCTGCGATGGCTCACCGACAGTCGCCATCACCTTGAAGGTGCCGCCAAGCGTGATCCTGATCAAGCCGCAGTGGAAGGCGGGTTGGGCCCTCACGATCAAGAAAGGCAAGTTGGAAACCCCGCGCGCGGGGCTCCATGGCAAATCCATTACCGAGCGGGTGGAAGAGATCACCTGGCGGGGCGGGCCGCTGCCGAACGAGGCCTATGACACCTTTGGGCTGCAGCTGGTGCTGCCGGATACGCCTGGGGAGACGCTGTGGCTGCCGATCATCCAGGAATGTCAGAAAGGCGCGCACCGCTGGCTCGACATTCCTGGGCCTGGGCAAGCCTGGCGCGGCATGCACGCCCCGCCGCCCTTCGTGAAAATCGTCCCCAAGGCGCCCTGAGTCGCCTTTTACGTACCCCTTGCATACGCGCCCTCCCCGGATGGCGCGCAGGAGATCCCCTATGTTCCGTTCCAATCTTCTTGGCGGCACCACGCTCGCCATGCTCACTCTTACCGCCGCCACGCATGCGGAGGATGCCACACCGATTGCCTTGCCGCCGGTCAGTGTGACGGCGCCGACGGCGGCGGTCTTGTTTCCGCAGACCGTTACGTCGCCCCGGCTGCAAAATTCGTCGATTCCATCGACGACCGAGAGCCTTACGGCGGCCCGCATCGAGGAGACAGTCAATATCCTCGACCCCGAAGATGCGGTGAAATACCTGCCCAGCATCTTCGTGCGTAAACGCAATTACGGCGATACGCAGCCGACTTTGGCGACACGCACCTGGGGCGTGAATTCAAGCGCGCGCAGCCTAGTCTTCGTCGACGACGTGCCGATCTCGGCGTTGATCTCCAACAACAATACCACCGGGGCGCCGCGCTGGGGTATGGTCTCCCCGTCGCAAATCCAGGGCATCGACATGCTCTATGGGCCTTTCGCGGCGGAATATCCGGGCAATTCGATGGGCGGCGTGTTGCTGATCACCACCCGCATGCCGGAGCAATTCCAGGCCACGGCGTCGCAGACGCAGGCGCTGCAGACGTTCGATTACTACAAGACCCATAAAACCTTCCCGACCTCTCAGTCGGAGGCCACGGTGGGCGGCAAAGAGGGCAAGGTGTCATGGTTCCTGAGCGGCAGCGCCCAGGACAGCTATAGCCAGCCGCTGTCCTTTATCACCAACGGAACCGCGCCGGCGGGGACCACGGGCACCATCCCGGCCTTGAGCAAAGTGGGCGCGGTGGCGAATGTCGTCGGTGCCGGCGGCTTGCTGCACACCCGCATGTATAATGGCACGGGCAAGGTGGCGGTCGATCTGAACGACTGGCTGCGCGCCACCTATACGCTGGGGATCTGGGACGGCAACACCCAGTCCAGGCCGCAAACCTATCTGTCGGATGCGTCGGGCAACCCGACCTACGGTGGGGTCGCGGGCTTTGGCAGCAATACCTATTCGTGGCTGGAGACGCATATGATGAATGCGTTCTCCCTTAAGTCCGACACCAAGAGTAATTGGGATGGCGAGTTCGTCGTGACCCGCTACGACTACCTGACGGATATCCAGAGAAGCTCCGCCGGTGCTCTGGCCACAGGGATCGGCGTGAAGACCAACGGGTTCATCGCTCGCCTCGATGGGACCAGCTGGACCACGCTGGATCTGAAGGGCATCTGGCGGCCAACCGGACCTTCCGGGGCACATGAGGTCAGCTTTGGCTTCCATCGCGACGAATACACGCTGAATAATCCCACTTATAACGCCCCGGACTGGCAGGCATCGCCGGAGAATGGCAACGGCACGATGGTCACTGATGGCCAGGGCAAGACCCAGACCTATGCTGTCTGGGCGCAGGAAGCCTGGAAATTCGCCCCCGGCTTTAAGCTCACCCTCGGTGGGCGGCTCGAGCAGTGGTCGGCCCGCGACGGCTTCGTGCTGGGCACGGCCAGCACCGGAACCGTGTTCTCCGGCGCGCAGCCGAAGCAGAATGCGACGACCTTTTCCCCCAAAGCGTCGCTGGCCTGGAAGTTCGCCCCGGACTGGACCGCGACCGCGTCTTATGGCCAGGCGCACCGCTTTCCGACGGTGTCCGAGCTGTACCAGATTGTCGCCACCGGCAGCACCTTCACCATCCCCAATCCCAATCTGACGCCGGAGACGGTCAATACCGGCGAATTCGCGATTGAGCGCGAGACCGAGAATACCCGCGTGCGCCTGTCGATCTTCGAGGAAGACACCACCAACGCGCTCGTACAGCAGACCAATCTGTTGAACGGGGCTTTTGCCTCGACCTGGCAAAATGTCGGGCACACCCGCAATCGCGGGGTGGAACTCGTCACTCAGGCCAAAATCCCCTGGGTGCCGGGCCTGGAAGTGTCCAACAGCGTGACGTTCGTGGATTCCCGGATTGTCTCCGACCCGACCTTCAAGGCCGCGACCGGGACGACGGCGACGGGGAAGCATGTGCCCTATGTGCCCGATTGGCGCGATACGGTGCAGGTGACCTACCGGCCGACCGAGGAACTCGCGATTTCGGCGGCGGCGCGGTACAACGGGAAGATGTATTCGACGCTGGACAACAGCGATTCAGTGTCCCACGTAATGGGCAGTTTCGATAAATTCTTCGTTGTCGATGCGCATGTCCGCTATCAGCTGTCCAACTATCTGGTGGTCAACGCGGGTATCGATAATCTCTTCAACGAGAAGTATTTCGAATTCCACCCGTTCCCTGGCCGCACCTATCTGGCCAATCTGAAGCTGCGGTTCTGATCGTCCCCGCATGATCGGTCCCGGCCGCGCGGCCGGGACGGGTTTTCATCTGGCAGGAAAGACCGGCATGGAAATGACAAGACTCCCGGCGCGCCGTCCGGCGTCGGCCTTCGCGTGGATCGTGATGGCCCCCTGGATCGGGTGCGGGCCCGGCACCGCCCGGGCCGAGGCCCCGGCTGGCGCGATCGCCGCGGCACTGCTGCCGCCTGATCTGTCGCCCTGGTCGATGTTTCTCAACGCCGACATCGTGGTGAAGGGCGTCATGGTGGGGCTGGCTTTGGCATCGGTCATCACGTGGACGGTATGGCTGGCCAAAAGCATCGAGTTATTCGCCGCCCGGCGGCGGCTGCGGCGGCATCTGCTGGCTATCGGCGGCGCGCGGCGTCTGGCCGACGCGGCGCGGGATGTGGGGCGGGATGAACCGGGCGCCGGTTCGGCGCTGCTGCGCGCGGCGGCGGAGGAATGGCACCAATCCTCCGACGCTCTGCATGATCGGGACGGGCTGAAAGAGCGCATCGCCTCTCGTCTCGACCGGATCGAGGCCGCGGCGGGGCGGCAGATGACCCGGGGCACCGGGGTTCTGGCCACGATCGGGGCCACGGCCCCGTTCGTTGGGTTGTTCGGCACCGTTTGGGGCATCATGAACAGCTTCATCGGCATTTCGCAGTCGCATACCACCAACCTCGCGGTGGTCGCGCCGGGCATCGCCGAGGCCTTGCTCGCCACCGCCTGTGGTCTGATCGCGGCGATCCCGGCGGTGGTGATCTATAATCATTTCGCGCGGCAGGTCGCGGCTTTCAAAGCGCTGTTGGGGGATACTGCGGCGGCGGTGCTGCGGCTGGTGTCGCGCGATCTCAGCCGAGGTGAATCCGCTGACAGTTCCGGACCGGAGGCCGCGTAACCATGGCCATGACACCGCGGCGGAGCAGCGAGGAGCTGGAGGAAACCCACGAGATCAACGTCACGCCGTTCATCGACGTGATGCTGGTCCTGCTGATCATCTTCATGGTGGCGGCACCGTTGGCCACGGTCGATGTCGCGGTCGATCTGCCGGCTTCTACCGCGCAAAGGCAGGCCCGGCCGGACCGGCCGATCTTTCTGATGATCAAGGCGGATCGGACTCTGGCGCTGGGGGATGCACTGGTGAGCGTGGAGGCGCTGCCGGGGGCGTTGGAGCTGGCCTCGGCGGGTGACAAGGATCAGCGCGTGTTTCTACGGGCGGACAAAACCGTGGATTACGACACGCTGATACAGGCGATGAATGTGCTGCGCGACGCTGGTTATCTCAAAATCGCCCTCGTCGGCCTTGATCGCGGCAGTGCGCCATGAGCAGTTCAGCATCCACCATCAGGGAGCCAGCGGTAGAGCGGATCAGCCCGGCGCTTTGGGGGGGTTGTCTGGCTTTGATGCTGGGGCTGCATGCCGCGGTGGCCTGGCTGGCATTGCCGCGCGTGGTGCCGCATGCGGCTGACAGTCCGGCGCCGCCGGCGGTGATGATCGACCTGACGCCCGAGGCCCCGGCGGAACCTGAGCCGCCGCCGCCGCAACCGCCGCCGCCGGAACCCGAGCCGCCCCCGCCCGAACCAGCCTCGCTGGATTTGCCGCCGCCAGAGCCACCGCCCACTCCGCCGCCGGTGCCGGCCGCAGCGGTGCCCTTGCCGATACCTCCGCCCCCGCCGCCCCGGCCGGTCGTCCGGCGGGAGGCGCCGCCGCGTGCCCCGGATCGCCCGACGGCCTCGGAGGCTGCGCCCGTGCCGGCCGCTGCTCCGGCGCCGGCACCGGCAAGCAATGCAGTGCCCGCCTGGCAGAGCGTGCTGATGGCGCGGCTACAGGCGGCAAAGCGCTACCCGAGCGCGGCACGGTTCGACCGCCAGCAGGGTGTCGCTTATGTGCGGGTGGCATTGAACCGCGACGGCGGCGTGTTATCGGCCGCGATTCAGCGGAGCTCCGGCTTTGCCGCGCTTGATGACGAGACGCTGGCGCTGGTGCAGCGTGTGTCCCCCATGCCGGCCCCGCCGCCTGAGCTTACGGGCGACCCCGTGGTGCTGGTGATACCCGTGCATTTTTCGCTGCGGTGATGCCGGCCGGTCGCGACTCAGCCTCGGCGTCTTTGCGCCTCAGCGCCCGTTGAGACGCCGCGGGTTTCCGCTCAGGTCCGGGTCAGGGTCATCACGCCCTTGGCATCGGCCACCAGCGCCGTGTCGGCCAGCCCGATGAACAGGCCATTCTCCACCACACCCACCGTCTGAGACAGCGCCTTTTCCAGCCCCGCCGGATCGTCCAGCGGCGGGAAGGCGCAGTCCAGGATCAGGTTGCCGCCATCGGTCCGCACCGGCTGGTCGCTGTCCTTGCCCCAGCGCAGCACCGGCACGCCGCCCAGCGCGGCGATCCGGGTGGCCGTCGTCTCCCACCCAAAGGGAATAACCTCGACCGGCACCGGGACCTTGCCACCGAGGCGCTCAACCAGCTTGGACGCATCGGCGATGATCACCAGCCGGCGGGACGTCGCGGCGACGATCTTCTCCCGCAGCAAGGCCCCGCCCAGACCCTTCACCAGATCAAGCGTTCCCGGCTGAATCTGATCGGCGCCATCGACGGTCAGATCGACCTGCTTCACGGTCGCGAAAGTCACCAGCCGGATGCCGCCGGCACGCGCCTGCTGCTCACTGCGGACGGAGGTCGGGATGGCCGTGATATCCAACCCCTCATCGCGCACCCGGCGGATCAGCGCGGCGATGAAATGCGCCGCGGTTGAGCCGGTGCCGAGGCCGACCACCATCCCGTTTTCGACCAGGGAAGCGGCCGCTTCCGCCGCGGCCTGGCGTTGTTGGTCCTGATCCATCAGCCACGCGCCTTGTTGAAGACCCGCAGCCAATTGCCGGAGCAGACTTTCTCGACCTCTTCCGCCGTCATGCCGCGATCGCGCATGGCCGCGACGATCTCCTGATGGCGGGAGAAATCGGGCATTTCGGTCGCGGCCACCCCGGCCGGCATATCGGTACCGATCCCAACATGGTCGATGCCGACGGCGTCGATGGTGCGGAACAGCTGGCGGATCATGCCAGGCAGCTTCTCCCGCCACAGCACCGCGATCCAGGCGCCGATAACGCCATCGGTCTCCACCACCATCCGCGCGTAGTCCGGGCTGAGGTAGCGCAGATGATCGCCGTCGGGATGGCCCGGCTCTTTCAGATTGGCGTGGGTGCAGAGGATGGGTTTGCTGGTCGCGCCGACCACGCCTTTGACGGTGTCCTCTGAACAATGGGCGACATCGACGATGATGCCGCATTGGTTCATGCGCCGGACGGCGGCGGCACCGAACGCGGTCAGGCCGCCATGCACCGGCGGTTCGGTCTGGATATCGCCGGTCTCGTTCACCAGATAATGGGTGAGCTGGATGCTGCGCACGCCGCGCGCGGCCATGGCGTCGAGACGATCCAGATTGCCTTCCAGGAAGTCGCAGCCCTCGATCGCCAGGACCAAAGACGGGTCATCGATCCGGATATCGTCAGGCTCTCGCGCGATGCGCATGCCCGCGGCTTCGAAGCTACTCAGGTAGTTTTCCACCGCCGCCATGCATTCGCCGGGGTCGCCGTCGCGGAATTTCTCCAGGCGCTTGGTCTCGGGGTTGCGGCGGATCATGGGGATGTCGGCGATGGCCGCGACCACGGCGGCGCCGATGCCGTTGGGCGCCATGCTGGCGAGCACGGCGCGATCCACGTCGCCGGTGCGGCGCGGCCGCCCGGCATGGGTGTGCATGTCGATGATCATGGCGCGCTGATTACCCTGGCGCGGGGCTGTTTGGCTATCGGGGGTAAGAGCAGTCTTGCACCAGCCCCCCTGGTTGCGCATGTTGCGAAAATCAGCCGGGAAATTCCGGGCATAGATCCTGGGCGGGTGGAGTACGAGTGATGGACGGCGGAGCCGACGCGAGACGCATTACAATCCACGCGCCGGAGGATTATGTCGGCATGCGCGCAGCTGGTCGCCTGGCCGCCGAGACCCTGGACATGATCTATGAACATGTCCGCCCGGGCGTCTCGACCGCGGCCCTCGACAAAATCTGCCACGATTTCATCCTGGCGCATGGGGCCATCCCGGCGCCGCTGAACTATCGCGGCTTCCCGAAATCCATCTGCACCTCCATCAACCACGTCGTCTGTCACGGCATTCCCGGTGATCGGAAGCTGGAGAACGGGGATGTGCTCAATATCGACGTGACCGTGATCCTGGACGGCTGGCACGGGGATTCCTCGCGGATGTACGCGGCGGGGCAGCCCTCCACCAAGGCGCGCAATCTGATCGAGGTCACCTATGAATCGCTGATGCGTGGCGTGCGGGCGGTGAAGCCGGGCAAGACGCTGGGCGATATCGGCCATGCCATCCAGTCCTTCGTCGAAGGCCACCGCTTCAGCGTCGTCCGCGATTTCTGCGGCCACGGCATCGGCCGGCGCTTCCACGAAGCCCCGAACGTGTTGCATTTCGGCCGCCCTGGCGAAGGCCCGGTTTTAAAAGCCGGCATGTTCTTCACCATCGAACCCATGGTGAATGCTGGCCGGCCGGAGGTGAAGGTGCTCGACGACGGCTGGACCGCCGTCACCCGCGACCGCAGCCTCTCCGCCCAGTTCGAGCATATGATCGGCGTCACCGACGACGGGTGCGAGATTTTCACCCTCTCCCGCGCCGGAATGGACAAACCGCCGCTCGGCGTTAGCTAAATCTTAACCCTTCGCCGCTAGAGTCCCCGCCAGACCACCATGGCGGGTGACGATGGCGACGCGCGTGCGTGCGGCTGGATTGGCCGAGGCCCAGAGTTTGTTTGATCTGACCGAGGCCCTGCCCGGGCCGCGCCCCGGCGTCCATGGCGTGGATGGCCATCGCGCCCGCATGCGCACCCGGCTGCTGACCGCCGGGCCGGACGCGCTGGCGGACCATGAAATGCTGGAAATGGTGCTGTTCCTGGCCCTCCCGCGCCGGGACACCAAGCCCATTGCCCGGCTGCTGCTGGACCGCTTCGGCAGTTTCGCCGCCACCATATCCGCCGGACCCGGTGAATTGCTGGGGGTCGATGGCGTGGGGGAGGCCGGGGCGGCAGCCTTGAAACTCGTCCAGGGCGCGGCCCTGCGCCTCCTGCGGGAGGAGTTGAAGGAGCAGCCGATCCTGAAGGATTGGGGGCGGCTGTTGGATTATCTGATCGGGACCTTGGCGCGGGAGCGGGTCGAGCAGGCGCGGGTGCTGTATCTGGACTCCAAGAACCGCCTGCTGGCCGATGAGGTCCATGGCCGTGGCACCATCAACCACACACCGGTCTATCCGCGGGAGGTTGTGCGCCGGGCGCTGGAACTGAACGCCGCGGGCATTGTGCTGGTGCACAACCATCCCAGCGGCGATCCAACCGCCTCCCGCGAGGACATGGCGATGACCCAGGCCGTGCAGAAGGCGGCATCGGCGTTGAGTATCACGTTGCTCGACCACGTCATCATCGCCGGCACGAAATGGGTCAGCTTCAAGACGCAGGGGTGGTTGTAAAAACGCGCCTTTTTATATGCGGTTTATATTTCAGCCCTGCCTGAGCGACATGGTTTGACTACCGCTTCATCCCATATCTCTCCAGGCGAACTGGAGACCGCTCATGCTCGACATCGTGTTCATCCTGACCGGGGCCCTCTGCTCCGGCATGTGCCTGCTCTACGCCGTTGCATGCGACCGGTTGTGAGGCAGCGGCGATGACATTCGATCTGGCGCTCGGCGCGATCGTGACCGCCGGCCTACTGATTTACCTCATTTACGCTCTGATCCGTCCGGAACGCTTCTGACGGCGGGCCCACAGGGGATTCCCCACCCATGACCATCAATGGCTGGCTACAGATCGCACTGTTCTGCGCTCTGCTCATAATGCTGACCAAACCGCTGGGTCTTTATATGACCCGCGTGTTCGAAGGAGCGCGTTCGCCGCTCTCGCCGGTACTGCGGCCGATCGAACGGGGCCTGTATCGGCTCAGCGGAGTCGACGAGACGCGGGAGCAGCATTGGCTGGCCTATGCCATCGCGATGCTGACCTTCAGCTTCGCCGGCTTCGCGTCTTTATACGCGCTGCAACGGCTGCAGGCGATGCTCCCGTTCAATCCGCAGGCGCTGGATGCGGTGCCGCCAGACCTGGCGTTCAACACCTCGGTCAGCTTCGTCACCAATACCAACTGGCAGTCCTACGTGCCGGAAACAACCATGAGCTACCTGGTCCAGATGGCCGGTTTGACGGTGCACAACTTCGTCAGCGCCGCGACCGGGGTCGCCCTGGCCCTTGCGCTGATCCGCGGCTTCTCCCGCCGATCGGCGGAGACCATTGGAAATTTCTGGGTCGATATGACCCGGTGCGTGCTCTATGTGCTGCTGCCGGTCTCGATCGTCATCGGCCTGGTGCTGGTCTGGCGGGGCGTGCCGCAGAACCTGAACGCCTATACCGACATCGTGACGTTGGAGGGCGCCAAACAAACCATCGCCCAGGGGCCGGTTGCTTCGCAGGAAGTGATCAAGATGTTCGGCACCAACGGTGGCGGGTTCTTCAACGCCAATTCGGCGCACCCGTTTGAGAACCCGACAGCTCTGACCAACCTGATCCAGATGCTGCTGATCTTCTCCATCGGCGCGGCGCTGACCAACGTGTTCGGCCGCATGGTTGGCAATCAGCGCCAGGGCTGGGCCATTTTCGCGGTGATGATGGTGCTGTTCCTGGCTGGCACACTGGTGGCGTACTGGGCCGAGGCCGCCGGCAACCCAGCCTTCGCCGCGCTGCATATCGATCCGCTCGGCGGCAATATGGAGGGCAAGGAGGTCCGGTTCGGCATCACCGCCTCGGCGCTTTTTACCACCATCACCACTGACGCATCCTGCGGCGCCGTAAACGCCATGATCGACAGCCTGATGCCGCTGGCCGGCATGATCCCCATGGTCAACATCATGTTGGGGGAGATCATCTTTGGCGGGGTCGGCTCGGGCCTGTACGGCATGCTGCTGTTCGTGATCGTCGCCATGTTCGTCGCCGGCCTGATGGTCGGGCGGACCCCGGAATATCTGGGCAAAAAGCTGGAGGCGAAAGAGGTCAAGATGGCCATGCTGGGCATCCTGATCCTGCCACTCTCGATGCTGGGCTTTACCGCGCTGGCAGTGGTGATACCGGCCGGAACCGATGCCATGGCGAATGCCGGGCCGCACGGTTTCAGTGAGGTGCTGTATGCCTATGTGTCGGCGACCGGCAACAACGGCAGCGCCTTCGCCGGCCTGTCAGCCAATACGCCCTTCTTGAATTCCACTCTGGGCCTGGCGATGGTCTTCGGCCGGTTCCTCGTGATCGTGCCAATGCTGGCGATCGCAGGCTCGCTGGCACGCAAGAAGATCGTGCCGACCTCCACTGGGACGTTTCCGACCGATGGCGGCCTTTTTGTGGGGTTGGTCGTAGGCGTGATCCTGATCACCGGCGGCCTGACCTTCCTCCCCGCCATCGCCCTCGGCCCGGTGGTCGAGCATCTGGCGATGCAGGCGGGCACCCTCTTCAACACGGGTAACTGACATGGACATGCGCAGTACGGGGCGTGACGCCCAATCGAGCATCATGGACCCGGCTATTCTTCTGCCAGCCCTCGGCCAGGCGCTGACGAAGCTCGATCCACGGGCGATGATCCGCAATCCCGTGATGTTCGTGGTCGAGGTCGTGGCGGCGCTCACCACTATTCTGATGATCCGCGACGTGATGGGTGGCGGGGCGCATCTGGGGTTCACGATCCAGATCGTGCTCTGGCTCTGGATCACCCTCGTCTTCGCCAATTTCGCCGAAGCGGTGGCGGAGGGGCGTGGCAAGGCCCAGGCGGCGACCTTGCGCAAGGCCCGCACGGAAACTCTGGCCAAGCACCTGCTGCAAGGCAGCGACGGCACGCATGACCCCAGGGGCCTGTTCGAGCTGGTCCCGGCGCCCGCGCTCAAGACCGGCGATATCGTGCTGGTCGAACCGGGCGACCTTATCCCCAGCGATGGGGAGGTGATCGAGGGTATCGCTTCTGTCGATGAGTCCGCCATCACCGGAGAATCAGCCCCTGTCATTCGCGAGTCCGGTGGCGACCGGTCCGCCGTCACGGGGGGGACCCGCGTGCTGTCGGATTGGATCAAGGTGCGAATCACCGCCGCCCAGGGCTCCACCTTTCTCGACCGGATGATCGCCCTGGTGGAAGGCGCGGAGCGGCAGAAGACGCCGAACGAGATCGCGCTGAACATCCTTCTGGCCGGTCTGACGATCATATTCGTGTTCGCCGTTGCCACGATACCGAGCTTCGCGGCCTATGCCGGCGGCTCCATCCCGGTGGTCATCCTGGTGGCCCTGTTTGTCGCCCTGATCCCCACCACGATCGGCGCCTTGCTCTCCGCCATCGGTATCGCCGGCATGGATCGCCTGGTGCGGTTCAACGTGCTGGCGATGTCGGGCCGCGCGGTTGAGGCAGCGGGCGACGTTGATACCCTGCTGTTGGACAAGACCGGCACCATCACGCTCGGCAACCGGCAGGCGACCGAGTTTTTGCCGCTGAGCGGCGTCACCCCGGCCGAACTGGCGGACGCGGCGCAATTGTCGTCCCTGCCGGATGAGACCCCGGAAGGCCGTTCCATCGTCGTGCTGGCAAAAGAAAAATACGGCATCCGCGGCCGCGAAATGGCCCCATTGGACGCGCATTTCGTCCCTTTTACCGCTCAAACCCGTCTGTCGGGGATCGATGTCGAGGGCTCGTCCATCCGCAAGGGCGCGATCGACGCCGTGCTTGAACTGGTTCGCGGCACCGCGCCGGATGCGGCCGTGCGGGAACTGACCGCGAAGGCGGAGGCAATCGCCAAAGCCGGCGCCACCCCGCTCGGGGTCGCCCGCGATGGGCGCTTGCTGGGGGTCATCACCCTCAAGGACATCGTCAAAGGCGGTATCCGCGAACGCTTTTCCGAACTGCGGCGCATGGGCATCCGCACGGTCATGATCACCGGTGACAATGCCCTCACCGCCGCGGCGATCGCCGCCGAGGCGGGGGTAGACGATTTCCTGGCGCATGCGACGCCGGAAACCAAGCTGAAGCTGATTCGCGACGAGCAGGCGCAGGGCAAGCTGGTCGCAATGTGCGGCGATGGCACCAATGACGCGCCGGCCCTGGCGCAGGCCGATGTCGGTGTCGCCATGAACACCGGCACGATGGCCGCGCGGGAGGCCGGCAATATGGTCGATCTCGACAGTGATCCAACCAAGCTCATCGAAATCGTCGAAATCGGAAAGCAACTGCTGATGACCCGGGGGGCCTTGACCACCTTCTCGATCGCCAATGACGTGGCGAAATACTTCGCCATGATCCCCGCCATGTTCATCGCCTTCTACCCGCAGCTGGAGGCCTTGAACGTCATGCATCTCGCCAATCCGCGCAGTGCGATCCTTTCGGCGATCATCTTCAACGCCTTGATCATCGTCGCGTTGATCCCCCTGGCCTTGAAGGGCATTGCCTACCGGCCCATCGGCGCCGCGGCGTTGTTGCAGCGGAACCTGCTGATCTACGGCCTCGGGGGCATCGTCGCCCCGTTCGTGGGCATCAAGCTGATCGACCTGTTCGTGACCGCCGTCGGTCTTGCGTAAGGAGCGCGCACCCATGCTGCATCACATCCGCCCCGCATGCACGATGATCGTCCTGATGACGATCGTGACCGGACTGGCCTATCCGCTGGCGATGACCGGCGCCGCGCAACTGCTGTTTCCGCGCCAGGCCAATGGCAGTCTGATCGTTCGGGATGGCAAGCCCATCGGTTCCACGCTCATTGGCCAGGCCTTTGCCGGAGAGGGGTATTTCCACACCCGCCCCTCGGCCACCACCGACACCGATCCGGCCGACGCCACCAAGACGATCGCCGCCCCCTACAATGCCGCCAACTCCGGCGGATCCAACCTCGGACCGACGTCACAAGCCCTGATCGACCGCGTCAAGGCCGATGCCGCGGCCCTGGCGGCGGAGAACCCGGCGATGCCGGTGCCCGTTGACCTCGTGACAACTTCGGCCAGCGGGCTCGACCCTGATATCACCCCGGCCGCGGCGTTGTTTCAGGTGCCGCGTGTGGCCAAGGCCCGGGGATTGACCCAAGATCGTGTACGGCAGCTGGTTGCCGCTCACACGGAAGGCCGCCTCGCCGGTATCATCGGGGAGCCGCATGTTAACGTGCTGTTACTCAACGTGGATTTGGACGGGCTGGCGTTCCCTGTTGGAAAATAAGCGGTTGGGGAGAACAGGAATGACCCGACGCCGGCATGACGATAGCCACGATCGCTCTCTACCATGAGCGACCGCCGCCCCTCCCCCGATGCCCTCCTGCGCCAGGCCGAACGCGCTCAGCGTGGTCGGCTGAAGCTTTTCCTGGGTGCCGCGCCGGGGGTCGGAAAGACCTATGAAATGCTCTCCGCCGCCCGCGCCAGAAAAGCGGAAAGCACGGATGTCGTCATTGGGATCGTCGAAACGCACGGACGTCCGGAAACCGAAGCAATGACACTGGGTTTCGAAACCGTCCCGCGGCGTGCCTTCGGCTACAAAGGCGTCCAGATGGAGGAGATGGACCTCGATGCCATTCTCGCCCGCCGCCCGGCTTTGGTCCTGGTCGACGAGCTGGCGCACACCAACGTGCCAGGCAGCCGGCACCCCAAGCGATACCTTGATGTCGAGGAACTGCTGCTCGCCGGCATCGATGTCTACACCACGCTGAATATCCAGCATGTCGAAAGCCTAAACGACGTCATCGCCCGCATCACCCGCATCCGGGTGCGGGAGACGGTGCCGGACTCCGTGATCGAAAAGGCCGACGAGATCGAACTGGTCGATCTGACGCCCGCGGACCTGATCCAACGATTGCGGGAAGGGAAGGTGTACGTCCCCAAGCAGGCCGAACGCGCGATCCGGCACTACTTTCAGCCGGGCAATCTGACCGCTCTGCGTGAGCTGGCGCTGCGACGCACCGCACAGCAGGTCGACGAGCAAATGGTCGACTATATGCGGACCCACGCTATTCCAGGCCCTTGGCCGGCGGGTGAGCGGCTGCTGGTGTGCGTCGAGGGTGGCCCCAAAGCCACGGCCACGGTGCGTCATGCCAAGCGGCTCGCGGATCAATTGCGCGCCCCATGGTCGGCCATCGCGGTCGAAACAGCCCGCGGCAGTGCCACGGATGAGCGTGACAGCGCCGCCGCGGCTTTGCGCCTCGCCCAGCAGCTGGGGGGCGAGCCGGTGCTGATCCCCGGCGCCGATGTCGCGGAAACCGTCATCGACTACGCGCGGGCCAACAACTTTACGACCATCGTACTGGGCAAAACCAGCCAGCCGATGTGGCGCCGGCTTTTTACGGAGTCGGTGACCGAGCGGGTGATCAGTAAGGCGGGCGGCATCGATATCCATGTCGTCGAAGCCGCGCCGGAGGGATCGGCGCCGGGCCGCTCGATGCTGCAAACCGGAGAAATCCAGCCGGCGCCTTCGCTGAAGCCTTACGCCATGGCGCTTTTGCCCGTGGTCGCGGCGATACCGGTTGCGATCGGGCTGCATCATTGGTTCGATGTCGCCAACGTCGCGCTGGTATTTTTGACCGCCATCCTGGTCAGCGCCGCGCGCCAGGGACTATGGCCGTCTTTGTTCGCCAGCCTTGTGGCCGTTCTGGCTTACAATTTTTTCTTCCTGCCGCCGATTTACACGTTCACGATCGCCGACCCGGAAAATGTGGTGGCGCTGTTCTTCTTCGCGATTGTGGCGGTGATTGCGAGCAATCTGGCGTCTAGGGTCCGCGGCCAGGCGGTGGCGGCGCGGCTGCGGGCGAAAACCACCGACGATCTGTATCAGTTCAGCCGCAAGCTCGCAGGTGCGGTGACGCTCGACGATCTGCTATGGGCGACGACGCACCAGGTGGCGTTGATGTTGCGAGTACGGGTGGTGGTGTTGCTGCCCGACGGCAGCAATCTTTCCGTCCGAGCCGGGTTCCCGCCGGAGGATGAGCTGGAAGAAGCCGATCTGGCGGCGGCCAAATGGTCCTGGGAACATAACCATGTGGCGGGCCGGGAGTCCGATACGCTGCCAGGTGCCCGATGGCTGTTTCAGCCCATACGCACGGGCCGCGGCAAGCTCGGCGTCGTGGGGGTGATCCGCGACGAGCCTGGGCCGTTACTGAGCCCGGATCAGCAACGTCTGTTGGATGCGCTGATGGATCAGGCGGCCTTGGCGATCGAGCGGGTGCATCTGGCGCGCGATCTGGACCTCGCGCGGCTGCAGGCGGAGACGGATCGTCTGCGCAACGCGCTCCTGACCTCGATCTCCCACGATTTGCGGACGCCACTTGCATCAATCGTTGGTTCGGCCAGCAATCTGCGCTCGCTGGATATGACATTGGATGAGCCGACACGGCAGTCGCTGCTGACGACCATTCTGGAGGAGGCGGAGCGGCTGAACCGCTTCATTCATAACCTGCTGGACATGACACGGCTGGAATCCGGGGCGGTGCGCCCCCGTACCAGCCTGATCGTGCTGTCGGACGTTGTCGGCGCGGCTTTGCAGCGGGCGGCCGGGATTCTGGTGAACCATAAGATGGAGGTGGACCTCGCGGCCGGCTTGCCGATGCTGAGCCTGGATATGGTCTTGTTCGAGCAAGTGCTGTTCAACCTGCTGGACAATGCCGCCAAATACGCGCCGTTCGGGACAACGATCCGCTTGCATGCCTGGCGTGAGGATCACCAAGTACGCCTGCAAGTGCTTGATGAAGGGGATGGCATTCCGCCGGAGGATCTGGAGCGCGTGTTCGACAAATTTTATCGTGCGAAAGGCGCCGATCGGCGGCGGGCCGGCACGGGACTCGGGCTGGCGATTTGCCGTGGGTTCGTGGAGGCGATGGGTGGCACGATTGTCGCCGGCAATCGCACGGATCGCGGTGGCGCGGTGATCACCATCGCCTTTACGGTCCCCGACGGTGCGCCGCTGCCCGAGGATACTTTGACATGAGCACAGGTGCCGGCCCCTTGCGTGTGCTGGTCGTCGATGACGAACCGGCGATTCGCCGATTCCTGCGCGTGGGGCTCGCCGCCCAGGGCTATGTCGTGTCCGAAAGCGAGGAAGGCAGCAAGGCCATCGACACCGCGCGCCGAGGCGGAGCCGACATGATTCTGCTGGATTTGGGGCTTCCCGATATCGATGGGATCGAAGCCATTCGGCGCATCCGGGCCATCCCCAGCGCGGTGCCGATCATCGTACTGACCAGCCGCGATGACGAGGCGGTGAAGGTGGAGGCGCTGGACCTCGGCGCCGACGATTTCGTCACCAAGCCGTTCGGAATCGACGAGCTTCTGGCCCGCATCCGTGCGGCACAGCGTCACCGGTTGCAGCAGCAGGGTGAGTCGCCCGTTTTCCGCTGCGGTGATCTGGGGATCGATTTGGTCCGCCGGGTCGTGACCGTGCGCGGGGCGGAGGTGAAGTTCTCCCCCAGGGAATACGAGGTCCTGCGGCTGATGGCCGCGCATGCGGGCAAGGTGCTGACTCATCGCTTCATCCTGCAAGCCGTCTGGGGCGGGGAGACGGATGTGCAATATCTGCGGATCTATATCCGCGCGCTGCGCCAAAAGATCGAGCCCGACCCCGAGCGGCCAACCCATATTCTGACCGAAACAGGCGTGGGCTACCGGCTCCGCGCCGCTGACCATAGTTGATCGAGACCAATGACCATCGCCACCCTCTTCCCCGCCGACCGTATCCTTGTTGGTTTGAAAATGAAGGATAAGGCGCAGCTGTTGCGCGATCTCGCCCAGCGCGCTGAGGCCGCTGGTGCGGGCATCCCGGCCAGCCAAATTCTGGCGGCGCTGGCGGCGCGCGAGGCGCTGGGTTCGACCGGTCTGGGACGCGGCTTCGCGTTACCGCATGCGCGGATGGAGGGGATTGCGGAACCCTTTGCCCTGTTCGCCCGGCTCGCACGGCCGATCGACTTCGCGGCGATTGATGGTCAGCCGGTTGATATCGTGGTGCTGCTGTTGACGCAGGCGCATTCGGATGCGGCGCATTTGACGGCTTTGTCCCTTGTCTCGCGCCGCCTGCGGGACAGGGACCTGCTGGCGCGTTTGCGCCGGGCCGAAGGGGCGGGGTCGATTGTCGGGATGCTGACGGCCGATTGACTCTATTGGGGTGTTCCCGAACGCCCCTTCTCCGCCGCCAGCGTCGTGCGCCCCACGAGCATCAGCGCCAGATCGTCCTGCGGCGGCTGGAACAAGGCGCCGCGGGCGTCGCGGAAGTAGCGCTCCAGCGGTAAGGCGCGGGTCATGCTGAACCCGCCCGCCACCCGCAACGCCGTCTCGGTCACCGCGCAGGCGGCGTTGGAGCACAGGTATTTCACCGCGCCCACCGCCGCGGCCATCTCCTCCGGCGGGATCTCCCCGGCGACGCAGGCCCGGGCGGTATCGTGCAGCGCGGCCCGGGCGGCGCGCAACCGCACCTCCATCTCCCCGATCCACTGCTGGATATGGGGCTGGCTGCCGATGGGCTGGCCCAGGGCGGCAGGGACGCGGTTATTGGCATAATGCGTCGCGGTGTCGCAGGCGGCCTGACCGACACCGAGCGCCCCGGCCGCCAGCGGCAAGGCCCAGGCGCTGCCGCCTTGCGGGCGACGGGGGCCGCCGATGGCCAGCCGTTCAACGATGCGCGCATCGGGGACGAAAACCCGTTCATAAACGACATCATCATTGCCGCAGGCCCGCAATCCAAGGCCGCCCTTCCATGTCGGCTCCACCGACAGGCCGGGTGATCCCCCCTCCACCAGGGCGCTGACCAGCTCCCCTTGCGGGGCGGCATCGGACGGGGGCAGCACCACGGCGGTCGCCAGAAACCGCAGCACTGGCGCGCCGGTCACGAAGATCTTGCGCCCGGTCAGCAGCCAGCCGCCCGCGGCGCGTTCGGCGCGCATGCTGGGAAGCCCGCCGCGGGAGATGCTGCCGAGTTCCGCCTCTGTCACGCAATTGTTGATGGTGCCGCCTGCGCGCGCCATGGTGGCGCAGATATCGGCCAGTACTGGTTCCGGATAGGCCCCGGCATCGACGACGCGACCGAGCAGGCTGAAATGCATGCCCGCCACCAGCGCGGTGGAGGCACAGCCGCGCGCCAGAATTTCCTGCGCCAGGACCATGTCGAACACATTGGCGCCCCCGCCGCCCAGGCGTTCCGGCAGGAACAGCCGCAGATAGCCGGATTGATGGAGCTCGGTATGGTTCGCGTACGGAAATCCCGCGGTGCCGTCATCGGCGTCGGCACGGGCCGCGAAGCCGGCGGCCAGCGATCCCGCGAGGTCCATGACCTCCGTCTGGCGCGGCGTCGCCCGCCGCAGGCCTGGCATGTGGCTCATCGTTGGTTGCTGCCGCTGGTCCATTCCCGCCATAGCAGGATCAGCGCCGCCATGATCGCCGGGCCGAGGAACAGGCCCAGCAATCCCCAGGTCGTCACGCCGCCGAGGATGCCGAACAGGACCCACAGGAACGGCAGCTTCGTCGCCCCGCCAATCAACACCGGCCGGATGAAGTGATCTGCTACGAAGGTCACGATCATACCGGTGGCGAAGACCGCGACCGCCGCCATGGTCGCATCCTGCCCGACAAGCAACAATGCCGCGACACCAAAGACGATCGGCGCGGCGAGGGGGATCATCGCGGCGACCGCGGTGACAGCCCCGAACAGGGTCGGGTGCGGCACGCCGGCAAAGGCGTAGACAATGCCGAGTACCAATCCTTCGCCGATGCCGACGAGTACCAGGCCGTCCACGGTGCCGTGGATGGAGGCGATGATCTGGCGGCCAACCCGCTCCCCACTCGGGCCGAAGGCGCGGTGGCTGGCGCGTTGCAGTTGGATCGTCAGGGCGTCGCCGTCTTTGAACAGGAAGAACAAGGTCGTCAGGCTGAAGCCGAACAGCAAAGCCCGGTGCGCGACGTTGGCGCCGATCTGGCGGCTGGCACCGACGAGTTCGGTGCGATCGATACGGCGCAGCAGGGCGGTTGCCGCGTCCGGATCCGCCAGATTGTCGGTCCACCAGGCCGAAGCCTGCGCCCCTCCGATTGGCAGATGCGCCAGCCAGTCCGGGGCGGGGATCCCGGTATGGCGGGCATTCTCGACCCAGTCGAAGATGACATGCGACTCCCGCGCCGCCTGCAGCGCGGCCATCACCAGCGGCACGATGAAGGCGCCACCGATGACCAGGGTGAACAAAGCGGGCAGCAGCAGGTTGTGCTTGCCTGGCGGCAGGCGCCGGCTTGCGCGCGCGAACAGGGGCCAGAAGGCGATGGCGAGGATGCAGGCCCAGACCAAAGCGGGGATGAATTCCCTCAGGGTCCAGACCCCGAGTCCGGTCAAAAGCAGCGCCATCAACACCCGCGCGGTATTTTGCGCCGGGGACGCTGCGCTGGCTGGTTGCGGTGGCTTGGACATGCGTTTCCCTCGGTTTGGCGGATGGGCTTTATAGCCCATCTTATTCATCGCATGGCAGGGATTCGCGAACGGACATGGCGCAAACATATGGAATCGTTCAGTGATTGGTTGCTTACACCCACACCGAACGCCGGACATAATCCGCCATGCCCGCCACCGATGAGGATACCC
>CAIXEA010000070.1 GCA_903918315.1 uncultured Acetobacteraceae bacterium
GGGCCACCGCCGCCCGTATCGTGCCGCGAGAGGTGGCCCGGACGAGCCGGGCCATGACGGTGTAGAGCAGTGCGAGCAAAAATCGTTCCCGCGATGTGTGAATTCAGTCGGGCTTGTCCCTACCGTGTTCACACATCGTGGACACGAAAATTCGTAAGCCAAACAAAGGGACGTCTAACACGTCATGGCCCGGCTTGTCCGGGCCACCGCCGCCCGCATCGTGCCGCGATAGGTAGCCCGGACAAGCCGGGCCATGACGGTGGAGAGCAGCGCCGGCAAAAATCGTTCCCGGGATGTGTAAATCCCGTCGGGCAACCGGGGCCCATGCGGCCCCCCGCATCACCCCATCGCGCGCAACCGGTTCAGGCCCGATTTCAAGGCCGCCTGAAACAGCAGGTGGTCGAGGCCAAAAGCCAGCATGCGGAATCCGTGGCGCCAGTATTCCTGGGCCCAGGCCTCATTGGTGGCCATGAAACCGGGGATCTTGCCGGCGGCGACAGTGGCCTCGACGACGCGCCTGACCGCCGCCAGGAAGTCGGGGTGCTGAAACTGGCCGGGAATGCCCATGAAGTTGCTGAGGTCGAAATGCCCCAGCCAGACCACGTCGATGCCAGGGGTGGCGGCGATGGCCTCGACGTCATTGAGGCCATCGACCGTTTCGATCTGCGCGATCACCAGCGTTCTCGCTTCCGCGCGCGCCATGGCGGCGGCGGGGTCTGCCATGCGGTAGTCGTCATGCGCCACGCCGAAGGCCGCGCCGCGCTGCCCGGCGGGCGGGTAATGGGCGCAGGACGCGATATGGGCGGCTTCTTTGGCGCTGTTGACCATCGGCACCATGATGCCATGCGCGCCGATATCGAGGGCGCGGGCGATGAAATGGTATTCACCGCGGGGCACCCGCACCAGCGGCGCGGTGTTCAGGCCACGGCAGCCGGCGATCAGCATCTTCATGGTCTCCAGGCCGGCGCCGGTGTGCTCCATGTCGAACAACGCGAAGTCGGCGCCGGTGGCGTCGATGATGGAAGGCAGTCCGGGGGTCAGGAACTCCATCGCCATGGAGCCAAAGGCCCGGCCGTCGCGTTGGAGTTTGGTTTTGAGCATGGTGATGTCCCCTCCGGCGTGCATGCGGTGGGGTCCAGCATCGTGGGGCGGAGCCGTGGCGGCAAGAGGCATGCGATGTCCCCGCCAGCGCGCGGTGCGGCGCATATTTGGGTCGGTTCGTAGAAACGGAATACCAACTATTATTGGCCCTCGGATACTGACCAATTTTTCGACACCGAGCGCACTGAGTTCATGAGATCACTGAGATACCGATTGTCTCGGCGATCTCATGATCTCAGTGCCCTCGGTGTTAAAGCCCAATCGGCCAACGGCATGGATGGTGCCGATGCATCGAAAAATTTATGAACCACGATGCGTCTTTTCAGGCCGATATGCGGCCGGACGAGCCGCCGGCGGATGGAATCGCGCCCTATGAAGCCGGGCTGCGCCGGCTCAATGCCCGGCGCTGGGTGCGGAGCGGGTCGCCGGACCGGACGCACGGCCGCTGTCCCCCCTTGCCTATTCGCGTCCCAACCCCGACAAGCCGCCCTCTGACCGAGGGGATCGCGCATGCCGGACGACGATAGCAGCTATGTGTTCGATGAGGCCAGCGGCGAATGGCGCCCGGCCTCCGAGATCGCCGCCGCCCCCGAAGCCGCTGAACGCCAGGTCCGCGATGCCGCCGGCAACGTTCTGGCTGATGGCGATTCGGTCGTCCTGATCAAGGACCTGAAAGTCAAAGGCGCCAACCAGACCCTGAAGCAGGGCACGGTCATCCGATCCATCCGCCTCACGGACGATGCCGAGGAAATCGATTGCCGCCACGACACGATCAAGGGCCTGGTGCTGCGCACCGAATTCGTCCGCAAACGCGGATAGGCCGCGCGGTTCATCCCTCACCGGTGGGCCAGGCCATGCTTGACGCGCACGCCCCCACCGCGCCACTCTCAATCCACGGTGACTTCACGCAGGCGCGCCGTCAGAGGCGGTTTGCGGCCTCCAGGTCCTGCGCCAACCCTTCAGCGCCGGCCGCACGCGGTCTGCGTTGAAATCGGGGGGCGTGTGGCCCGATGTGCCCCCGCCCCCGGTGAGGCCATCATGACCCGACCGAAAATCGCCATCCTCTGGCGCGGTACACCAGCCGAACGGCTGAACGCCACGGCGTCGAACAACCGGTTTGTTCGCATATTCGAGGCGCTGGAGGCCCAGGGTATCCAGGCCGAACCCGCCGTTTACGCCGATGAACTGCTGGAGACCGTGCGCACCCCGCTGCTCGGCGCCGACGGCGTTCTGGTTTGGGTCGATCCGATCCACCAGGGCCTCAGCCGGACGCACCTCGATCCGATGCTGCGCGACGTCGCTGCGCGGGGCCCGTGGGTGAGCGCCCATCCGGATGTCATCCTGAAGATGGGGACGAAAGAGGTCCTGCACCGCACGCGCCATCTCGGCTGGGGGACCGATACTCATCTCTATCGAACGCCGGAGGAGTTCCATTCCGGGTTTCCGGAACGACTGCGTCGCGCCGGCCCGCTTGTTCTGAAACAAAACCGCGGCAACGGCGGTCAGGGCGTCTGGAAGGTCGAGTGGATCGGACCCGACGCAGCCCGTTCCAGCCCGGTTCGCGTGCTGCATGCCCAGCGTGGCAGTGTGCCCGAGGACCTCACCTTGGGCGCGATGCTGGCGCGGTGCGATGCCTATTTCACACCGGACGATCAGCCCGGCGGGTGCATCGTTGATCAGCCGTTCCAGCCGCGGCTCCCCGAGGGCATGATCCGCCGCTACATGGGCAGCGACAAGGTCGTTGGCTTTGGCCATCAGTTGATCAAAGCGCTGATCCCGCCGCCGCCCGCGGGCCCGGACGCCCCGGAGGCGCAGCCCGGGCCGCGCATCATGCACGGCGCCGACGCCGCGCCGTTCCAGGCCTTGCGCACGACAATGGAAACCGATTGGACCCCTGGACTGATGCAGATTTTGGGCATCGATGCCCCATCGCTGCCAGTGATCTGGGACGCCGACTTTTTGTATGGTCCGCGAACGCCGTCCGGGGCGGACACGTATGTGCTGTGCGAGATCAACGTGAGCTCGGTGTTCGCCATCCCGGACCAGGCGCCAGCGGCGATCGCGCGTCTTGTCGCCCAACGACTGGCATCGCGGTGATGGCCTGGAATACTGAGCCAAACAAAGGGATTTCTAACACGTCATGGCCCGGCTTGTTGTTTAGACTGGACACATTCCTGACAGGTGTTCGGAGACCTTCCTGACACATTTTAGGGTCTCGGTGTGAAGGAGCACCGCGATGCCTTGGAAGTCGGGAACGGTCATGGACAGCCGTCTGGA
>CAIXEA010000071.1 GCA_903918315.1 uncultured Acetobacteraceae bacterium
TCCACCGCCAACGCCTGACAAATCTGGTTCGAAACGCGGCACGGCAAGCATCGGCGAGGCGCGCGGTGTATTATTTCGGTATGACACCATATGACCCGGGCGGGCGCTTGGGCTGGGCCAGGATGAATAAGATGGGCTAGATGCTCGTCCGCGTGAACCGACAGGCTGCAATAGTGAAAGAGAGCGTTGGCGGTGTTATTAAGCCGCTGTATTTTGTTCATCTCTTTTGATGAGTCAGGTTTGCTGGGAAAACCATCTATTTTTCGCCACGCGTCGAGCGCGTTCCTGACTTCAGTCACACAGCCTTTGTTGCCGCTCTCGCCGCCGTTCGCTAAGTGAGCGGCCGCAGCGTCTACTAGCGACCACACTCTATCCCAAGGTGCTGTTCTCGTTATTGGCATAGGTATTTCTATCAGAACTGCGCCAATTGGTGATACGTTGCGGATTTGGTTTTGCCATATATCGCGACTTACTGAGTGTGATATCGGACTGGTACTTGAGAAATCCAGGGAGCATAGGTCGTAGCGACCAGTATTTTTGCTTTCTACGAAGGCGCTCCCGCGTAAAGCGATGATAAACCCTGGCTGAGCGCCATCGCGGAAACGCTCTATGGCTTCCAATGCAGCGAGTGTAAGGGGCATTTGTAAATACCCACGAATCAAAGGCTGCCCTGCATTAAGTGGGAATTTATGATCCGAATTTATCACATGGCATGCGGGGTCTAAGGCGATACCTAATTGCAAACTGGATTGACGGCTTTGAAAGGCAATCTCAGCCGTAATGCCGCTCATCGAGACGTGAACACCTTGGTCGAGGCGCAACGTATAGTTGAGACGAAGCAAGGCGCCGCCGGCAATTTTTGATAGTGATACCTCCTGTTCGGAAAAGAGTAGAATGCCTGCCGGCTTCCCTTCGGTGGGTCGGGCACGACAATCAGCCGCGGTAAAATATATTTGATTCATCGTAACATCCTGCTCATTGAACGGCTAAGTCCGATGCCTTAACGATCGCGTCTTGTTCTCGCCGCTCGGTGGTCCAAACCCGCTCGATCTGGGCAAAAACGGCGCGCAAATCCGAGACGCGGGTTTGGAATTTCTTTACGATTTCAAAGTAGTGCAAACAAGCGAAATTCAAGTCTTCGTAGCCAGTTGGAATTGGGGCCGCAGAAGAGCCCGTATGTGCCCCATGACAATCTTGGCCGGCCGCAATAGTGCCGCTAAGTAGCGGGGCCGCATGAGAATCGAAATCGTCATAGGACGACTCCAAATTGATATGGAGTAGATTCGCTTGGATCGCGGCTTGGTTGATTGCGATAGAAATTTGACTGCGCGCAATTGCTGCCTGGCCGCTGCCATAGATTGATAACTCACGGGTAAGAGCAGCCCGCATCCGCTGAGTGATGTCTCGAAAGCGTTGCTCTGCGGGCGCGAGTTTTGATAGGTGTATTTCTGCTTTCGCAGTGAAAATCGTAAGCCGTTCTGTAAAATTTTGAATCTTGGAGAGTTGATCCGCTTTGTTCTGGGCTTGTTGCTGCATGGCCTCGTTCTGTGCGCGTGCGTCGATTATCTGTTTGGAATGCTCTGTCAGGGCCGCGACCTCCGTGCGAAAATCTGCTTCATCTGACTTCAGGAGGTCAAGCCTCATGTTTCCCCCATTGCCGCCGCCTGTGAGGTGCATCAGCCGGCCTTCGACGGTTCCGGAAGCTACAATGGTGCCTGACAGAAGTTCCCCCGGCTTGATGGAAACTACGACTGTTCGTCCATCTGATGCGCCAGAGATTGTGGCGTTCATGTCGTCGATTTGGCCGGTCGGCCGAAGAACAACCTGCTCGTAGCGTCCTGTCAGATGTCCGCCTGTAGTTTCCACAATTTGAACTAGAAACGCACTATTGTTGCCTTTTCCAACATACGTACCAGAGATAACCTCGGCTAATGCCGGCCTTAACGGGTTGATCACGCTCCATATGAATACCAGGAGCAAGTGGGAATTCCTGGGTATTCGTTCTGATAGTAATTTGTTCACTTTGGTTTCCCCCGCCGCTCCAGCACCTCAAACAGCCCCATCCCCACCAGCATCGCCGCGGTGAAGACCGCGCCTTTGGCCGCCCCGGCGCCAATCAGGACCAGGGCCGGGCCCGGACAGATGCCAGCAAGACCCCAGCCGATGCCAAAGGCCAAGCTGCCGAGGATCAGCCGCGAATCGACGTGACGGGCCGATGGCAGGTGCATGGGCAAGCCCAGCAGCGATCGCGCCCGCCCTTTGGCCAGCGCGAAGCCGGCTGTTCCCACCGCGATGGCGCCGGCCATCACCAGCGCCAGGGAGGGATCCCAGCGCCCGGCCAGGTCCAGAAACCCGATGACCTTGGCGGGGTTTGCCATGCCGGACACGATCAGGCCGAGGCCGAAGATCAGACCGGCGACGAATGAGACGAGCAGCGTCATGCGGATCAGCCCCAAACCCAATGGCGGGCGAGGAAGACCGTGGCGAAGCCCGCCGCCATGAACGTCGCGACCGCCGTGAAGGATCGCACCGATAGCCGCGACAGGCCGCAGACCCCGTGCCCGCTGGTGCAGCCGGCGCCGTAGCGGGTGCCGATTCCGACGAGCAGCCCGGCGATCACGAGGGTGGGCCAACCGGCGTCGATCCGGCTCTTGGGCGCGCCGAACAGGATCGGGGCGGCGATCAGACCGGCCAGAAACGCCAGACGCCAGCCGAATTCGGCCGGGCGCGGATGCAGGAGCCCGCCGATGATGCCGCTGATGCCGGCGATGCGCCCGGTCAGCAGGATCAGCCCGGCCGCGGCAAGCCCGATCAGCAGCCCGCCGAACAGGGACAGGCCGGGGGTGAATTGGTGCCAGTCGATGGTCATGCGGGGCCTGCCGGGTCGGGGGTGCAATAAAGCTGATAGAGCGTGCTCAGCAGCGCCAGGACCTTGGCGTCGGCGATGGCATAATGGATGCGCTTGCCCTCCCGCCGGGTGATGACCAGGCCTTCCGTTCGCAGGACGCCGAGCTGTTGCGACAAGGTGGGCTGGCGAATGTCCAGCTCCGCCTCCAGCGTGCCGACGGACCGCTCCCCCTGGGTTAGCTGGCAGAGCAGCAGCAGGCGGTCGGGGTTGGCGAGGGCGCGCAGAAGCGCGGCGACGGTCCCCGCGGTTTCGCGCATCTGCCGGATGTCGAGCGGGGTGTGCGGGGCGTGCATGGGGTCCATACGATTGGTGAGATCATATTATATTGAAATACATTCCATTGTTCAATATAATGTTTGCGGTGACCAGGGGGTCACCGACGCGCATCGCACAGGAGCGTACCATGACAGCCAATGTCGGGACCATCGACCGGATTGCCCGGGCCGTTCTCGGATTAGCCTTGCTCGCCGCCACCCTGACCGGCGCCATCGGCGCCTGGGGCTGGATCGGCGTCGTGCCTTTGGCGACCGCGGCGTTCAGCTTCTGTCCGCTGTATCGCGTGCTGGGTTTCAGCACCTGAACAAGAAAGCGGCGGTGCCAGGCTACGATGACACCGCCGCTGGCCGTTGGATCAGCCCCGCTTCGTCTCCATCGCCTCGGTCATGCCCCTGAACCCCTGTACGGACGGCGCACCAACGGCGGGCGTTCAAATTCCAGTTCGATATATCCACCCTCGACGGCCGATCCGACGGCCTCGATCACGCGATGGACGCTTTCCTTGATCACATTCCAATGATTGGTGTTTAGCACCACCAACGCGATGCGCCGTTCAGATAGGTTCTGCTGGTATCGCAGATTTTGGTCGCCGGTCACCAAAACGTGGAAACCGGCGGTCTCAGCCGCTGCGATCAACGCGCCGTTCTCAAGCGTATCCCACCCCATCTGAAGGGCGGTGAACACGGTGTGCGCCGGAAAATGCTCTCGCAGACCACGCGGCGCATTTTGATCAAGCAAGATCCGCATGCATCATCCGGGTGCGTGCGAACGCGATGATGCGTCGCGCCCGATCCACAGGCAGGCCATCATAGATCACGGAGGCGATGTCTTCCGCGGAATAGCCATCGTCGGCATTGTCGAGCACGGCCTGCGCGGGAATGCGCGTGCCCTTGACGAGCCAGGCGCCCGACACTTTACCAGGAATACGTTCGACGTCCTTGCACCCGGTCCAATCGATCATGGGTCACCTCGTGCCGCCATCATACCACAATGCGCCTCGGCTCGGGAACAATCGCGGCGAACGACGGCGCATAGCGACCCACGCTTCCACCGATGCGCGCGCCATCGGTGGAAGCATGTGTTCGCCGTTGGATCAGCCCCGCTTCTTTTCCATCGCCTCGGTCAGGCGCTGCGGGTCGACTTTGATCTCCACCCCCGCGCGTTCGGTCTGCAGGACCATGATCGCGCGTGAGTCGCGATTGCCCCAGCCGCGGTTCAGCCCCTCCGACAGGTCGGCCAGCGCCAGGTTCGACAGGCGCATCGGCACGTTCAGCTCGCGGCCAAGGGCGGTGGCGAGGGAGACGTCCTTATGCGCCAGGCGCAGCGCGAAGGCCGGCGGTTCGTATTTGTTGGGCAGGAACTGGTCGGTCATGGACTCGAAGGCGCCGCGGCGGCCGATGGCGCCCTGGCGGACGGCTTCCCAGATGGCGAGCGGCTCAATGCCGGCCTTCACGCCCATGCTGAACACTTCCGCGGCGGCGGCGGTGGCGATGTAGCCGTAGCAGTTATGCACCAGCTTCGCGACCGAACCGGCGCCGATGGGGCCGATATAGCTCGCCTGGTCGCCGATCATGTCGAGGACGGGCTTCCATGTGTCGAAGGCGTCGTATGAGCCGCCGCACCAGATCGCGAGCTTGCCGGTGAAGGCGCCCTTGGGCCCGCCGCTGACGGGGGCGTCGAACAGGAAGGCGCCCTTCTTCTCATACTCGGCATGCGCCTTGCGCATGGTGGTGGGGGAGTTGGTGGTGAGGTCGAAATAGGCCGCGCCCGCGCGCACGCCGGCGAGGATGCCGGTCGGGCCATAGGACACCGCCTCAAACTCCACCGGGCCGGGGAGGGAGGAGAAGATCACGTCGCATTCCGCCGCCAGCGCTGCCGGGCTGTCCATCCAGACGGCGCCGTTCTTGATATGCGGCGCGGCGGCTTCCTTGCGCACGTCATGCACCAGAACGGTGTTGCCGGGCGTTTGGAAACCTTTCTGAAGATTGGCGGCCATGCTGGCACCCATGGTGCCGAGGCCGATGAATCCGGCTTTCATTTGGGGGAGTTCTCCTGCTGGTGTCGCGATGTCATCCCCGGGACAAGCCCGGGGATGACGGGGTGAGGATTACGGATTGGCGGCGAAGACGTCCTTGGCGATGTTGGCCGCGCTCATGGAGGCGGGCCAGCCGGCGTAGAAGGCCAGATGGGTGATCATTTCGGAGATCTCGTCCTTGGTCACGCCGTTATCCAGCGCGCGCTGCAGATGGCCGCGCAGCTGTTCCGGGCGGTAGGTCGCGAGCAGGGTGGCGCAGACGATCAGGCTGCGGTCGCGCTTGGACAGATTCGGGCGTTCCCAGATATCGCCGAACAGAACCTTCTCGGTCATCTCGATCATATAGGGCACGGTGTTGCGGACGGCGTCGCGCGAGGCGGATGCGGGGGCCTGGGCCATGGTTTCCTCCTGAGGGGTTGAGACGGGGCCTATTGCACACCAACCCGCTTTGCGAGTCCAATCCGCGGGCAAAGGGAGTGTGATGATGAGCGAAGAATCCAAGGTTGCCCTGGTAACCGGCAGTGCGATGAATATCGGCCGGGCGATTGCCCTGCACCTGGCGCGTGACGGATTCCGCGTCATGGTGACCGCGCGCCAGTCGGCCGAGGATTGCGCGGAAACGGTGCGCCAGGTGCGCGACGCGGGCGGGGAGGCGGATGTCCACCTGGCCGATATCTCCGACCACCGCCAGGCCTCCGCCCTGGTCGCGGCCACGGTGGCCCGGTTCGGTCGGCTCGACGTGCTGGTCAACAATGCCTCCATCCGCCGGCAGACCAAATTCGCCGAAATGACGCCGGAGGAATGGCGCGAGATCATGGGCACCACCATCGATGGCGCCTTCTACTGCGCCCATGCCGCCGCGCCGCATATCATCGCCGCCGGGGGCGGGACGATCATCAATCTCGGCGGCATTTCGTCCCATGTTGGCTCCATGGGCCGGGTGCATGCGATCACCGCCAAGGCGGGCATGACCGGCCTGACCCGGGCGCTGGCGAAGGAACTGGCGGGGAGCAATATCACCGTCAACACCGTCGTCCCCGGCTCCATCGAAACCGTGCGCGGCTTCGCCGCCGGCGGCAATCACGGGCGTTCGGCCTTGCCCGACAGCCCGCTGGGGCGGCGCGGCAAGCCGGACGAAATCGCGGCGATGGTGCGGTTCCTGTGCTCCGATGAAGCGCGCTACATCACCGGCCAATCCATTCATGTGAATGGCGGCGCCTATATGACCTGAGCGGAGACGCCATGCAGTTCGACATCATCGTCATCGGCGCCGGCATCGCCGGGGCCACGGCGGCGGCGCACCTGTCCGGCGACCGCCGCGTGGCGCTGATCGAGGCGGAGGAATCGGCCGGGTATCACACCACCGGCCGATCGGCTGCGCTCTGGGTGCAGAATTACGGGCCGCGGGATGTGCGCGAACTCAGCCGGCTGTCGCGCGCGTTCTTTGAAGCGCCGCCGGCGGGCTTCGCTGCGGTGCCCTTGATGCGCCAGCGCCCGGTGCTGATGCTGGCGACGGCGGCGCAGCGGGCGGATCTGGATGCGGCGCTGTCGGAGGGGATCGGGCTGCGCCGCATCGGGGTGGATGCGGCGGCCCGCATGGTCCCCGCGCTGCGGCCCGGCTATGCGGCGGGCGCGGCGATCGAGGACGACGCCTTCGACATGGATGTCGCCGCCATTCATCAGGGCTTCCTGCGCAAGCTGCGCGCCGATGGCGGCGTGCTGGCGCTGCGCAGCCGGGCCAGCGGGATCGCGCGGCGAGGCGATTTGTGGTATATCGAAACGACATCCGGTCCGATGGCGCCCGGCCCCGTATTACAGGCGCCCGTAGTGATCAACGCCGCCGGCGCCTGGGGGGACGAGGTCGCGGCGCTGGCGGGCGCGCGCACGCTGGGCCTGATCCCGCGCCGGCGCACCGCCGCGATCATCGACCCCAGTCCGCATGACGTCGAACACTGGCCGATGGTGCTGGACGTGCGGGAGCGCTGGTACGCCAGGCCGGAAGCGCGCACCCGGCTGATGGTCTCCCCGGCGGATGCGACGGACAGTTATCCGCATGATGTCCGGCCGGAGGAGCTTGATATCGCGCTCGGCATCGACCGGATGCAGCAGGCGTTGGACATCACCGTGCGCCGGGTCGAGCATAGCTGGGCCGGGCTGCGCACCTTCACGCCGGACGGTCGCCTGGCCTTCGGCTGGGATCCGGTGGTGGCGGGGTTCTTCTGGAGCGTCGGGCAAGGCGGCTACGGCATCCAGACCGCCCCGGCGGCGGGACGGCTGGTGGCCGATATGGGCTGGGCCGCGATCCCGGTGAAGCGGCGGCGATCCTCGGGGCGGTCGATCCCCGGCGTTTCGGTGTGTAAGCGGTTCAGTGGTACACCTGAACACCATCGATAAAGCCGCCAAATCCCAGCATGGGCCGGAAGCGCTGCGCGTAAAAGGTCCAGTTCGCGCCATTGCGGATGCCGACGACGGTGCCGTTTTCGGTTCCGGTCGACATGATCCGGGCGTTCACCACGCCGCCCCCCCCAATGCCGCCGACGGTGCCGCGTTCCAGCTCCATGCGGCCCTGCGGCGTGGAGGAGGGGGGTCGCAGATGCGACACGATCCGGGCGCCGCCGTTGGATCCGATGCCGAAGGTACACCCGTTGATTTTGCTGGTGACCATCACCGTCCGACCCCATGTCGGCAGGGTATAATGGGTGACCGCCGCGGCCTCCCATTGCAGGGTCACCGGATTGAACTCCCGCATCGAAATATAGTGAACTCGAAATGATCGGCTTAACTGGCCATTGCTTTTCGGGTGCCAGGTGCCGGCCGGATACATCACATAGAATGGCACGGGCAGGTTCATGCCGCCGACCGTGGTGACCCAGCCCACGTCGTCGGTGGCCGACAGGACATAGTCCATCCGGCCGGATCCGCCGGGCGCGCCGCCGTAGATGACCAGCGCGTTGTTTTCCAGCCAGGTCTGGGTGTTGTTGCGTAACAACGCCAGTTGCGCGTTCATGGGCATCGGGCCACTCCTGTCCATCGGCGACGCCAGTGCGTCAGGATCAAGGGTGCCATGGATGCTCGTGTCAGACCAGACACGGCCTTTCGCAAGGCCGTGTCGTGGTGCCTGATGTCAGACCTTGATCCCCAGCACGCGGGCGGCGTTCAGTTCCAGAATCGCGAGCTTGTCCCGTTCGGTCAGCGACGGCGTATTCAGGATGTGATCCACCGGATGCGCCTCCCACGGGTAGGGATAGTCGCTGCCGATCATGAGCTGGCTGACGCCGACCTGGGCGGCGAGGTGACGGAGGGCTTCGGGGGTGAAGACCAGCGTGTCGAAGAATATCTGATTGAGATATTCGGTCGGTTTTTTCTTCAGCGTGATCTTTGGGTCGCAGAGCGCGGGTGCGACCAGGCAGGCGTGATCCGAGCGGTCGGCGTACGATGCCAGGTATCCGCCGCCATGGGCCGCGATGAGTTTCAGCCGGGGGAAGCGATCCAGCGTCCCGTCGAAGATGATGTGCTGCAGGGCGATGGTGGTGCTGAGGGGATTGGCGATGGTGTTGCCGAGCCAGCCATTACCGGCCAGCCGCTTGTCCAGTTCGGGCACGCCCTGCGGGTGGATGAACAGCGCCGCGCCCAGCTCCTCGGCCTTGGCCCAGACGGGGTGCAGCGCGGGGTTGGAAAATTCCCAGTCATTGACTTTATCGCCGATGGCGGCGCCGCGCAGGCCCTGCTTTTTCACCGCCATTTCCAGCTCCTGCACCGCGAGCTGCGGGTCCTGCAGGGTCAAGGAGGCGAATCCGGCAAAGCGATCGGCGTTGGCGGCGCAGAGTTCGGCCATTTTTTCATTCTGAATAGCAACGATCTTGGCCGCGAGGTCGCGGTCTTTCCCGTACCAGAATGGATTGATCGACAGAACCTCCATATCGATGGCCTGCGCATCCATGGCTTTGGTGCGTTCGGCGACGGTGAGATAGGCCTCTTTGGCGCCTTTGACGGCATAGCTGAGCATGCCGGTTTCGGTGCCCATCAGGGCGGCGGCTTCCTTGAAGACGCAATGGGAATGCACGTCGATGGTGCGCACCTTCTTGCCGTTCACGGTCACGGGGCGGCGCGCCGGCAGGGCGGCATGGGCGGCGTCCGGCAGGCCGCAGCCGCAGAATACCACCCCGGCCGCGGTTGCGGCGCTTTTCAGAAAAGAGCGTCTGGTTGTCATGTTCGTCTCCTGCCCGTTTGATTCTTCATTGCTGGGCAAGGAAAGGATAAAAGGGGCGGCACCGCCGCGACAACCCACCTCAGACCAAAGGGCGGAGGAATTTGGAGGTCCGGGCCGGAATCGAACCGGCATACGCGGATTTGCAGTCCGATGCATCACCACTCTGCCACCGGACCCCCGGGGCTGAGGCGCGGTATATCGGTCCGTCTCCGCGCGCGGTCAAGAGCGTTCTGTCATCCGCCGCTCAAGGTGCTTTGCGTGTGCCCGCCGGCGCGGTTATAAGAGCGGCACAATTCTTGAGATCACCCCGCGATGGCACTCCACTCCGACGACCTTTCCGTTCTCGACCACCACGCTGATGCACGCAAATGCATGGTGGACAGTCAGATCCGCCCCAATAAGGTGACCGATCCCCGGATCCTCGACGCGATGCGCTTTCTGCCGCGCGAACGGTTCCTGCCGGCCTCGCTGGCGGCGCTGGCCTATGCCGATGAGGACGTGCCGCTGGGCGCCGGCCGGGTGATGATGGAACCGATGGTCCTGGCGCGTCTGCTGCAAGTCGCAGCGCCTCAGGATGGGGAACGCGCCTTGGTCGTCGGCGCCGGCACTGGCTATGGCGCGGCGGTGTTGTCGCTGTGCGGGCCGCGGGTGACGGCGCTGGAAGAAAGCGCGGCGCTGCTGGCTTCGGCGCGGGATGCGCTGGCCGCGGAAGCGCCCGGGGTGCAACTCGTCTCCGGTCCGCTGGCGGCGGGCTGGGCGGCCGGGGCGCCGTATGACCTGATCGTGATCGAAGGCGCGGTGCCGGAGGTTCCGCCGGGCATCGCCGCGCAGCTGAAAGCCGATGGCGGCCGGCTGGTCACGGTCCTGTCGGGCCGGGGCCGGACGGCGGCCGCGGTCGTCGCGGTGGCAACGCCGGCGGGGATTGTCAGCCAGGCGGTGTTCGATTGTGCGACACCGGTCCTGCCGTCCTTGCGGCCGGCGCCGGAATTCGTGTTCTAAAAGCGGACATGGTGAGGCCATTCTGGTATGATGACCGTGATCCGCCGCTGACCCGGCGGGCCTCGCCGGTAACAGATCGCGCCGCGGCCTTGCCTGAAAGCCGCTGGTTGCTTGAAAGATAGAGGATACGGCATGGGAATGCGTCGCGGTTCGCTTCTGGGCATGGCACTGGTCCTCGGTGCCTTTCCGGCCATGGCGCAAACCAAACAGCCACCGCGGCCGGCCCCGGCTGTCTCACCCGGTCCGCATACGCTGACGGAGGCCTTGGCCGCGACCTATTCCAACCAACCGGCGCTGCAGGCGGAACGCGCCAAGCTGCGCGCGACGGACGAATCGGTGCCGCAGGCCTTGGCCGGATGGCGGCCGACGGTGGTGATGAACGGAACCACTGGCTATGGCGATGGGCTGAGTCGGGGTTACTCCTTTTCGGCCAATCGCTGGCTCAACACGCCGTCGACCCGTCTGCTGGGAACCGCCCAGGCGACGGTGACGCAGAACGTCTATACCGGCGGCAAGGTGCAGGCCAACGTCAACCGGTCGAAAAACCAGGTGATGGCCGAGCGGGCCACCCTGATCGCCCAGGAACAGACCAGTTTCTCCGCCACCGTGAATGCCTATGTCGGGGTGATCCAGGCCCGCCAGCTGCTGGAGTTGCAGCGCAACAACGAACAGGTTCTGGCCAAGCAGTTGCAGGCTACGAACGACCGCTATCGCGTCGGCGAAATCACCCGCACGGACGTGGCGCAGGCCGAAGCCGCTTTGGCCGGCGCCCGCGCCCAGCGCGAAACCGCGGACGCGAATCTGGCCGTGGCGCGGGGGGTGTTCCAACAGATCGTGGGCCTCGCGCCGCCGGACGACCTGAAAGAGCCGCAGCCTTTGGCCCTGCCGGTCCGTTCGGCCAATGAGGCGTCGGCCATGGCGAGCACCAACAACCCCGCGGTGATCGCGGCGCTGTTCAACGATGCCGCCGCCAAGGACGCGGTCGATGTCGCCATCGCCACCCTGATGCCGCAGGTCGGCCTGCAAGGGCAAACGTTCCAGCAACAGAACGCCAGCTCCCGCAGCACGGCGGCCAATGGCTACCTGGTCACGATGCAGCTCACGGTTCCTCTCTACCAGGGCGGCGCCGAATACGCCGCCGTCCGCTCGGCGCGTCAGACGCAGCAGCAGACCGAGCGTTTGGTCGCCGACGCCAAGCGCACCGCGGTGCAGGCCGCGGTTCAGGCGATCTCCACCCTCGATGGCGCGCGCGCCGCCGCGGCCAGCACGCGGGCGCAGATTCGCTCCAACGAGATCGCGTTGGAAGGCGTGACCCGCGAAGCCATCGTCGGCAGCCGCACCACCCTCGATGTTCTGAATGCCCAGCAGGCGCTGCTCAATTCCCGCACCACCTTGGTGCAGAACCTGTCGCAGCTGGTCACCGCATCATACCAGGTCGCCTCCGCCATCGGCCGTCTGACCGCGCGCGATATGCGCCTGCCGGTGCCGATCTATGATGAGACGGCGTATTATGAGGCGGTGAAGGATCGGTGGGCGGGGCTCGCTGATTATGCAACCGACCAGCCTGGGCGCTGAGTCAGGACACGATGCGATGAATACCCCACACGATCCCAGCCAGACCGCGCCAGCCGCTTCACCGGCCAGCGATCCGTCGATGGAGGATATTCTCGCCTCGATCCGGCGAATCCTGAGTGAGGATGAAATCGCGCCGGAGCCGGCCGCTGAACCGGTCAAGGCGACGGTCACCGACGATGTGCTGGTCCTCGATCCCTCCATGATGATCGAGGCGGACCAGCCGGCGCCGGTTGTGGTGGCGGAGCCCCCCGCGCCGGCGCAGGTCTTGGAACCGGCCCCCGCGATGGTCGCGGTGCTCGAACCTGACAGTGTTCCGGCGCCGGCCCCAGAGCTCGTACGGGAGCCCGCTCCAGAGCATGCCCCGGACCTCGGCGCCTTGATCGCGCCCGATGCCGCCATCGCGGCCGCGGCCAGCCTCGACGGGTTGCGGCGTGCGGTGTCCAGCGACCGGGGCCTCGCGGTCAGCAGTCTCGGCGTGACGATTGAGGATATCGTGCGCCAGGAAATCCGGCTGATGCTGAAGACCTGGCTCGATGTCCATCTGCCGCCGCTGGTCGAGCGGCTGGTGCAAGCCGAAGTCGAGCGCGTCGCCGGCCGCGCCGCACCCTGATTTTTCCGCCATGAGCGGCCTCTCGCGGTTGGTGCCCGGGGCCGCGGGAGACACCCACCATGCTCGATAAATCCTTCGCCCCCGCCGAGATCGAACCCCGCCTGTATGAAGGCTGGGAACAGCAGGGGGCCTTTGCCTGCGATCCAGCCTCCGCCGCGGATCCCTTCACGATCATGATCCCGCCGCCGAATGTTACCGGCAGCCTGCATATGGGCCACGCCCTGACCTTCACCGTGCAGGATACGCTGGTGCGCTGGCGGCGGATGAGCGGGCGCGATGCGCTGTGGCAGCCCGGCACCGATCATGCCGGCATCGCCACCCAAATGGTCGTCGAACGCCTGCTCGCCGCCGACGGCATCGATCGGCGGCAAATGGGGCGCGAGAAGTTTCTGGAACGCGTCTGGCAGTGGAAGGCCGAATCCGGCGGCACCATCACCCGCCAGCTCCGCCGACTGGGCGCGTCGCTGGATTGGCCGCGCGAGCGCTTCACCATGGATGACGGCCTGTCCGCCGCGGTGCGGGAGGTGTTCGTGACCCTGTTCCGCCAGGGCCTGATCTACCGCGACCGCCGGCTGGTGAACTGGGACCCGAAGCTGCAAACCGCGATTTCCGACCTTGAGGTCGAGAATCGGGAGATGAAGGGCTCGCTCTGGTATCTGAACTACCCGATCGAGGGCCAACCCGGCCGCTTCATCACGGTCGCGACCACCCGGCCCGAGACGATGCTGGGTGACACCGCCGTCGCCGTGCATCCCGAGCACCCGGAATTGGCGTCCCTGATCGGCCAGCACGCCATTCTGCCTTTGACCGGGCGGCGCATCCCCATCGTGGGCGATACCTACGCGGATCCGGAAAAAGGAACCGGGGCGGTGAAGATCACCCCGGCGCATGATTTTAATGACTTTGGCGTTGGGCAGCGGCATGGGCTGGCCATGCCCTCCATCCTGGACAAACAGGCGCGGGTGACTTTGGCCGAGATCGAAGCCGATCTGGCGGCGGTCGAGGGGATCGCGGATCCGGAATTCGTGCGCACGCTGGAGGGCATGGACCGGTTCGTGGCCCGCAAGGCCATCGTGGCCGAACTCGAACGCCTGGAACTGCTGGTCAAGATCGAGCCGCATACCAATCAGGTGCCGCATGGCGATCGCGGCGGCGTGCCGGTGGAGCCGCTGTTGACCACGCAATGGTATTGCAACGCGGCGGTGCTGGCGAAGCCGGCGATCGAGGCGGTGGAGACCGGCAAGACCGTCTTCGTGCCCAAGCAGTGGGAGAACACGTTCTTCGCCTGGATGCGCGACATCCAGCCCTGGTGCATTTCCCGCCAGCTTTGGTGGGGGCACCGCATTCCCGCCTGGTATGGCCCGGATGGGGAAGTGTTCGTGGCCAAGACCGCCGAGGACGCCGCCGCCCAGGCGCGGGCGCATTATGGCGATGACACCGCGGTGACGCAGGATGAGGACGTGCTGGACACCTGGTTCAGCTCCGCTTTGTGGCCGTTTTCGACCCTCGGCTGGCCGGAGAAGACCGCCGAAGTGGCGCGGTATTATCCCGGCGACGTGCTGGTCACGGGCTTTGACATCATCTTCTTCTGGGTCGCCCGGATGATGATGATGGGCCTTCATTTCATGGGCGATGTGCCGTTCAAGACGGTCTACATCCATGGCCTGGTCCGCGACGAAAAGGGCCAGAAGATGTCGAAGTCCAAGGGCAACTCCATCGACCCGCTGGAGCTGATCGACAGTTTCGGGACGGATGCGCTGCGCTTCACCATCTGCGCCCTGACGGGGCCGGGCCGCGATGTGAAGCTGGGCGCCAGCCGGGTGCAGGATTACCGCGGCTTCATCACCAAGATCTGGAACGCCGCCCGCTTCGCCGAGATGAACGGGGTGGCGATCGACCCTTCGTTCGACCCCGCTCAGGCGAAGCTGCCGTTGAACCGCTGGATCCTGGATGCGGCGAACGCGGCGGTGGCGGAGGCGACGACGGCCTTGGAAGCCTACCGCTTCGACGAATACGCCGCCGCTGGCTACCGCTTCGTGTGGAACACCTATTGCGACTGGTTCCTCGAATTCGCCAAGCCGGCTCTGTATGAGGGCGCTGATCCGGCGGTGGCGGCGGAAGTGCGGGCCACGGCGGCGCATGTGCTGGGGATCATTCTGCGGCTGCTGCACCCGGCGATCCCCTATGTGACGGAAGAGCTTTGGGCCCGCTTCGGCTATGGGCCGGAGGGCAGCCTGATCCGGGAGGCGTGGCCCGTTGCCTCGGTTGTGACGGGGGCGGCGGAGGCGCGGGCGGAGCTGGACTGGGTGGTGCGGCTGATCACGCTGGTGCGCTCGGTCCGCACGGAGATGAACGTGCCGCCGAGCGCGCTGTCACCGCTGCTGCTGCGCGGGGCGTCGGACGAATCGCTGGCGCGGGCGCAGCGCTGGATCGACCCGATCCGGCGCATGGCGCGGGCGTCCGAAGTCCGCGCTTTGACCGAGGACCTGCCAGCCGGTTCGGCGCAGGCGGTGCTGGATGAGGCGACGGTGGTGCTGCCTTTGGGCGGGATCATCGACCTGGCGGTGGAGCGGGTGCGCCTGGGCAAGGACCGCGATAAGGCGCTGGCCGAGGCGCGGAAGTTCCAGCAGAAACTGGCGAACGCCGATTTCGTGCGCCGCGCGCCGGAAGAGGTGGTGGAGGAAAACCGCTCCCGCGTAACGGCCTATCTGGCCGAGGCTGCGCGGCTGGAAGAGGCGATGGCGCGGATTGGGTAGGTCGTTGTCATACGGGCCTCTGTCTCATTCGCCAGGGTCCGGCTTGTCCCTGCTGGATTCACCGATCGCGGAAACGATTTTCGCGCGATCCTGCCTCAATCGTCATGGCACGGCTTGTCCGGGCCAACCCCGCCCGCACCCTGCCGCGATAGGTGGCCCGGACAAGCCGGGCCATGACGTTGCAGAGCAGAACGGGCGAAATTCGTTTCCGCGATCTGTGAAACCAGTCGATGCACGACATGACGTCGTATTCGGCGGGGCATCGGAAATTTGAATGCAACGCTTTTTATTAACGGATTATTAACTAACTTCGAGCACTCTGTCTTCCAACATGAGTGGCTGGGTTTACATGATGACGAACAGGCCGTTTGGCACGCTTTATGTTGGCGTGATAAACGACATCGCGCGTCGCGTTTACGAGCATCGGAGCGGCCAAGGGGGCGGTTTTACAGCTCGGTACCACCTGACTCGGTTGGTCTATGCTGAGCAGCATGACGACATCCGGAGCGCGATCAACCGGGAAACCCGGCTCAAGCGTTGGCCTCGGATGTGGAAATTGAATCTTATCGAGGCACAAAATCCGCGTTGGGAGGACCTGTTCGAGCGCTGGTACAACTGATCGCGTGGTCCACGCATGATGGCCTGGCGTGTCCCGGACCAACCCCGCCCGCAACGTGCGATGAGAGATATCCCCGACAAGGCCTATCACATTCAGACATCGCGGAAACGAAGATTCGTGAGCCAGTCACGGGTGCTTCCACCCCGTCATGGCCCGGACAAGCCCTACCGGATTCACAGATCGCGGAAACGAAAATTTGGCAGGTGGGGACAACGGCATTTTCTCCCCGTCATGGCCCGGCTTGTTGTTTAGACTGGACACATTCCTGACAGGTGTTCGGAGACCTTCCTGACACATTTTAGGGTCTCGGTGTGAAGGAGCACCGCGATGCCTTGGAAGTCGGGAACGGTCATGGACAGCCGTCTGGA
>CAIXEA010000072.1 GCA_903918315.1 uncultured Acetobacteraceae bacterium
CGACTTCCAAGGCATCGCGGTGCTCCTTCACACCGAGACCCTAAAATGTGTCAGGAAGGTCTCCGAACACCTGTCAGGAATGTGTCCAGTCTAAACACTTGTCCGGGCTACCTATCGCGGCAGGGTGCGGGCGGCGGTGGCCCGGACAAGCCGGGCCATGACGTTTTAGAAGTCCCTTTGTTTGGCTTACGAATTTTCGTTGCCACGATGTGTGAACACGATAGGCAGGAGCCGTGCCATGACGAATGGGGGATGGGTCCAGGGTTTCGCCGGTTGGCATTCAAACCGCAAACCTTAAAAACCGGGCGCCTTGGCCTCGGCAACATACCGCGCCGCGTCCTCCGCCAGGAGCAGCCGATCGGCTACCAGGCGCTGCGCCGCTGCCGTGACCAGGGCGGCGTAGCGGTCCCGGGTGCCGTAGCGGTCCAGCAGCGGCTTGCGCGGATCGCCGGGCGAACGATCCGCCGCGCTGCGGGCGAAAGCCAGGAAGCTGCCATCGCGGTCGCATAGCTCGCCGGTGGGGAAGGGCGCTTTATAGAGATTGAAGCCGGTATGCGTGCCCAGGGGCGCCACGATATCGGGCAGCCGTAGCCCGCCGCGGTCGTTGCCATCGGCGTCCACCGCCGGCACCAGCGCGACATAGGGCGAAGGCCCGGGCGCCGGATGCACCCAGTCCCCGGGCGGATCGATCCGGTTCGGCGCCTCTGCCACGGTGAAACCGGGCAAAGCCGGGAATTGCAGCCGCTCCGCCGGGATCAGGGAGCCATCGGCGATCAGTGGGATGCGGCTGGCCGGGGCGGGCCGCCCGGTCGTGATCCATTCGTCCAAGGCGACCAGCAAGGCGCGCACCGCCGGATAGGGGTCGTGGGGATTGCGGAGATTGACGCACGGACCCGGCGCCGTGGTCGCGCCGTGGCGGCCGGTGTGCTGGCTGCCGGCGATCAGGAACAGCCGCGTGGTCGCGGGCAACGCCAGGTCGCGCGTGCCGGCCGGGTCGGTGGCCAGCAGAGCGGCGCCCTTCTGCCAGTATTCGGCGTCGGTATTCGTCTCGATCAGCAGCGGGTTGAAGCGGTCGTTGCGGAGCAGCGCGCCGGTTTTGCCCGACACCGGGTCCCGGCTCACCGCTGCCGAGAAGGGGAACGCATTCTCCGGCATGGCATGGTCTTCATGCTGGGTCCGGGTGCGGAAGGGTTGCGCGAAGGGGGCGTTCAGGAAGACCCCGCCGATCCCGGCGATATGGGACAGGATGCCGTCAAAGACCTTGTGGCTGGCTTCGTCCTGATTGAACCCGAATTTCACGAAGTCGCGCAGGAACCGGCCGCTTTGCGACACGCCAAACGCGATCGCGGCGCGGATCTGCCCGCCGGCCGGGTTGGCGGCGCCGGCGGCGTCCTTGGCGTTGGATTTGAGGAAGGCTGCCACATCGCGTTCGGCCGCGAAGCCAATGCCGCTGACCCAGGGGGATTTGGCCCGGTAGACGAGTTCGTAGATGACGCCCGGCGCGGGAACAGTGCCCTCCGGCCGGAGGATGATCGTGCGGCTATCCACGAATTCCCACTGCGCCGTCGGAACGACCGTCGGGGTGTCCGCGGCCCGCGCGCGCCGGGTCAGTTTGGAATCCGTCTGATCCAACGACGCCGCCTCGTAGCTGAGGCGAAAGCGGGTCACTGGCGCGCCCCGGGTGGCGGAGGCGAATTCGTCGCGAATATCCGCTTCGGTGTCCGCCAGGCTGGGGATCCGCAGGGTCATGCCGTTGTTGGACTTCGGCGAGTCCGGGTCCCAGCCCGCCCAGGCGATCGTGTAGCCGCGGCGGAACAGGAACCCGTCGCCGGCCTGCGCCGCGGTGGCGGGGTCGTTGGTGTCGTTTTGCGGCGTCGTGGTGTTCAGGCGGTTGGTCACCACCTTGTTGCCGCGATTGAGCACGTCGAACAGAAGATGGTGATTGCCCTTGGCCGGATCTGCCGGCCGCAGCAGAAACAGGTCGGTTTCGTATTCCACCTTGCCGGCCGCGTTACGCGGGGCGCGATCCAGTCCCACAATGCCGCTATTGCGCGGATCCGCCGGGTCCAACTCCCCTTTCGCGATACCAATCACCCGCTCATAAGGACCGGTGGCGCCAAACGCCTGCCCGGCGGCGAAGGGCTCGACCTTATCGATCCGCACGGTCGTGACGCGTCCGGCGGCCGGTGCCGCAAACAGCCCCGCGGCGATTGCCGCAAACAGCCCAGCGGCGGTTGCCGCAAACTGCAAAGTCTTCAGCAGGATCGTTGTCGGCTTCATCGCGTTTCCCTGGCGGCCAGTCAGGCGGTTCTAAACCAGAAATCCGATCCGCGCGCTATTGCCGGGATTTCTTGCTTTCCCGTGGCGAATGCCGCCACCCTCCGGCTGGACCGGGGACAACCCGGCAAGAGGGAGGTTGGTCATGCCCAAAGGGTTCGTCCGGGCCGCGATGGTGGCGGTCTTTCTACTGGCCGGGGCTGGCGCGGCTTGGGCGCAAAAGCACGGCGGCACGCTGGTTGTTTCGCATATCGACACGCCGCCCAGCCCCTCGATCCAGGAGGAAGGCACCGCTTCGGTCGTGATCCCCTTCATGTCGCTCTTCAACAATCTCGTCATGTTCGATCAGCACGCGCCCCGGCACAGCCTGGACACCATCGTGCCTGAACTGGCCACGCGCTGGAGCTGGAGCAAGGACGGCACCGAGCTGACCTTCGCACTGCGCGACGGCGTCAAATGGCATGATGGCAAGCCGTTCACCGCGGCGGATGTCAAATGCACCTGGGACATGGTGTCCGGTCTGGCGCCGGGCAAAATCCGCAAGAGCCCCCGCAAGGCCTGGTTCACCAACCTGCGCGCGATCACCGTCGCCGGCCCCCACGCGGTGACGTTTCATCTGCACCGGCGCCAGCCCTCGTTCATCGCGCTGCTGGCATCGGGCTGGTCGCCGGTTTACCCCTGCCACGTGCCCTCGGCCGACATGCGCACCAGGCCCATCGGCACCGGACCGTTCCGCTTCGTGGAATACCGGCTGAATGAGATCATCCGCCTCGAACGCAACCCCGATTATTGGAAGAAGGGGCTGCCTTATCTGGACGCGATCGAATTCCGCATCGTGCCCAACCGGTCCACCCGCATGCTGGGATTCTATGCTGGCACATTCGACATGACCTATCCCACCGACGTGACGGTGCCGTTGATGAAAGATATCAAAACCCAGGCACCCCAGGCGCAATGCGTGATGCGCCGGACCAATGTCGATACCAACCTGATCATCAATCGCGACGCGCCGCCGTTCGACAATCCCGAAATCCGGCGCGCGCTGGCGCTGGCGCTCGACCGCAAATCCTTCAACGACATCCTCAATGAAGGCCAAGGGCGGATCGGTGCGGCGATGCTGCCCCCGCCGGAGGGGGTTTGGGGCATGCCGGATGCGGTGCTGGAAACCCTGTTCGGCTATGGGTCCGATGTCGCGAAAAACCGCGAAGCGGCGCGCGCCATCATGCGGACCCAGGGCTATGGGCCGGACCGCATGCTGCAGACCAAAATCTTCACCCGCGACATCAATAATTTCCGCGATCCGGCGCTGATTCTGAACGATCAGCTGAAACAGATCTATATCAACGCGGAACTGGATGTCGTCGATACCCCGCAATATTACAGCCGGGTGTTCAAGAAGGATTACGCGATCGGTCTGAACCTGACCGGCAGCGCGTTGGATGATCCGGATCAGAATTTCTATGAGAACTACGCCTGCGGCTCGCTGCGCAACTATACCGGATATTGCAACAAGGCCCTTGAAGCCGATTTCGATGCTCAGTCGATGGAGGCCGATCCGGTGAAACGCAAGGCGATGGTGTGGGATATCGAGAGGAAACTGGCCGACGACGTGGTCCGCCCGATCATCTTCCACGATGTCGCCGCGGCCTGCTGGCAGCCCTATGTGAAGAACCTCACGATCATGGTGAACAGCATTTATAACGGCTGGCGGTGGGAAGATCTCTGGCTGGATCGATGAGGGCACGACGCGGAGAAAGCGTCACCTCGCATCCGCAAGGATCATGTCCGACGCTTTCTCCGCGATCATGATCGTTGGCGCGTTGGTATTGCCCGCGATGATCGCGGGCATCACCGAGGCATCCACCACCCGCAGGCCCGCCAGCCCATGCACCTGAAGCCGCGCGTCCACGACCGCCTGCGGGCCCTGTCCCATGCCGCAGCTGCCGACGGGATGGAGGTTGGAAACGCCGCGATTGCGGATATCGGCGATCATCTCCGCCTCGGTTCGCACGTTCACGCCGGGCGCGGTCTCCTCCACGATCAGCTTCTGCATGGCCTGCTGGCGCACGATGCTGCGGGCCGCCCGCATGCCGGCGATCAGCGCCTGGAGGTCGTAATCCGATTTCAGGAAGTTGAACCGGATCTCCGGCGGCGCCAGCGGATCGGGGCTTTTCAGCCGCACGCTGCCCCGCCCATCCGGGCGCAGATGCACCGGGCTGATGGAAATCCCAGGATGCGGGTGGGAGATGATGCCGTCGCGGGTGCGGTCGATCGTGCTCCAGGCGGAGATATTGAGCTGGATGTCCGGCCGTTCCAGCCGCTTATCGCTGCGGATCAGCGCGCCGATATACATGCCGTTGCCCGACATGGGGCCGCTTTTCAGGAACACGTATTTCGCCCCCGCGATCATGCGGTCGACGAAGCTGTACTGCAACGAGTTCAGCGACAGATTGCGCGAGATTTTATAGGTGCAATAGGTGTTGAAATGATCCTGCAGGTTCGATCCCACGCCCGGCAGATCATGCACGACCGCAACCCCCATGTCGTGCAGATGCGCGGCGGGCCCGACGCCGGACAGCTGTAGCAGCTGCGGGGAGCCATAGGCCCCCCCGGAGACGATCACCTCCCGCCCCGCTTGGGCGGTCATCAGGCCATTCGCGGTCAGATATTCCACGCCGGTGGCGCGTTTGCCGTCGAACAGGACCCGGGTCGCGTGCACCCGGGTTTTGATGGTCAGATTGGGCCGCTTCTTCGCCGCCGTCAGATAGGCGGCCGCCGTGCTCCAGCGGCGCTTGTCCTTGGTGGTCGTCTGGTAATAGCCGCAGCCTTCCTGGGTGGCGCCGTTGAAATCGGGGTTGTAGGGGATGCCGGCCTGCTGACAGGCGGCCAGCAGCGCCTCGGCGATTTCCCATTTGTAGGGCTGGTTCGACACCCGCAGCGGTCCGCCCGCGCCATGGAATTCATTGGCGCCGTTCTCGTTGTCCTCCGCCTTGCGGAAATAGGGCAGCACGGATTCGTAGTCCCAGCCTTCATTGCCGAGCTGCCGCCAATGATCGTAATCGGCGCCGGTGCCGCGCATGTAGATCATGCCGTTGATGGAGCTGGTGCCGCCGAGAACCTTGCCCCGCGGCTGGTACAAGGTGCGGTCATTGAGTTCTGTTTCCGGCTCACTCTCGAAGCGCCAGTTCACCCTCGGGTCGACGAAGGTCTTCGCGTAGCCCATCGGGGTATGGATCCAGAAGCTCTTGTCTTCCCCGCCCGCTTCCAGCAGCAGCACGCGATAGCGGCCGTTTTCGGTCAGCCGCGCCGCCAGCACGCAGCCGGCGGAACCGGCCCCGGTGACGATGTAGTCATAGGTGTTCGCATCCGCGGCCATGATTCGCTCCAACCCCCCGTGTGTCCCGCAAAGCATTGAACGGACGGCTGTGCGGCACAAGGTGGTATGCCCGCCAGGCAAGCAGGCCTGGCCAGCCCGCGCTGGGCTTTCGCGGCCGGGCCTGTATGATGCGGCAATGCAACACGAACAGACCCTGACCCTCCCTTTCCCCCACCCCCCCGCATTCGGGGAGGCGACGGAAGTCGCCCCGGGCGTGTTATGGGTCCGCCTCAAGCTGCCGTTTCAGCTGAATCACATCAATATCTACCTCATCGAGGATCATGGTGGCTGGCTGGTGCTCGACACCGGGCTTGATACCGACGATTGCCGCAATGGCTGGGATGCGCTGCTGGGCGGGCCGCTGAAGGGACAGACCCTGGGGTCGATGCTGGTCACCCATTTCCATCCCGATCATGTCGGCCTGGCCGGCTGGCTGCACGAACGGTTTGGCCTGCCGCTGCGCATGCCGCGTACCGAATATCTGTTCAGCGTCACCGCCCGCATGGGCACCGGGGATATGACCGGGGAGCATCATCGCGCGTTCTACCTCCGCCATGGTCTGTCGCGGGAAAACACCGATGCGGTGCTGGGCCGGGGGCATCACTACCTGCGCCTGACGACCGGCGTGCCGCCGAGCTACAGCCGGATCAAGGCCGGCGACACGGTGCCGGTGGGCGGGCGGGATTTTCAGGTGCTGACCGGGGGCGGTCATGCGCTGGAACAGGCGATGCTCTATCGGCCCAACGACCGTCTGTTTTTCGCGGCGGATCAGGTGATTGCGCGGATCTCTCCCAATGTTGGGGTGCATCCGGTGGAGCCGGACGAAAATCCGCTCGGGCAGTATCTGGACTCACTGCGCCAGTTGCGGGCCACGGTGGCCGGTGATGTGCTGGTCCTGCCAGGACATGGCCTGCCGTTTTACGGATTGCATACCCGGATCGACGAACTGCTGGCGCATCACGAACAACGCTGCGGCGCGATCGTGACCGCGGCATCCGATCGTCCCCTGTCGGTCGCCGAACTGGTTCCGTGTCTGTTTGAACGGGCGCTGGATGCGCACCAGACCGGCTTCGCGTTCGGGGAGGTGCTGGCCCATGTGAACTATATGCTCGCCGATGGCGCGCTGCGGTTGGACAGCGACGCCGGGGGCGTGCACCGGTATCGGGGCCGGTAAGTCGGGGCTGGACCGCATTTCCGGTCATCCCGCCCTCTTACGGCCCAGCGGCCAGACGGCGCAGGCGCTGGGCCGCCACTGTCCGGTGCTCGTCCAGCGTCAGAGCCTGTGCATAATCGGCGATCGCTTCCCCGACGTGATGGAGCGATTCCTGAATCATCCCCCGGATCTCGAGGTACTGCGCATCCCAGGGGGCAGCGGAGATGGCCTTGTCTACATCCAGCATGGCCTTGGTATCATCGCCTCGTTGGTGATAGGCCCAGCCGCGGCGCACGTAGAATTCCGCGCGATCGGGCTGTAGCTCGCTGGCTTTCGTGTAATCCGCGATCGCGAGGTCGATTTTTCCGGTGCCATGATAGGTCAGGCCGCGGCTGTAATAGAGCCGCGCCTCGGTTGGTTTCTTTTCGATACCTTTTGTCAGACTGTTAATTGCTTGTAAGAAAAATCCCCGCTGCGCCAGGACGCTGCCCAGCGCGTCGCTCGCCGCGGAGGCATCGGGCTTCAGCTCCAGCTCTTTGGTGAAATCAGCGATCGCCAGATCCAGCATGCCTTTGCGCACGTAGATCAGGGCGCGCTCGTGATACAGATCCGGCCGGTTCTGCGCGGCCGTGATCGCGGCGGACCAGGCGCCCAGCGCGTCGCCGTCCCGCCCGAGCCGCAGGAGCAGCGCGGCCCGGGCGAGATAGGCGTCCACGTCCTTGGGGGCGGCTTCAATCGCCCGTTCATAATCCCGCAGCGCCTGATCGGTGGCGCCGGCGCGATCGAAAATCAGGGCGCGCGCGCCAGGTCGCCGCGTCCTGCGGCCAATGTTCCAGAACATTGCTGTAATCACCGATGGCCTCCTCGAACAGGCTCTTGTCGGCGAAGGCCGCGCCGCGGGCGAGCCGGGCGTCAATGAAATCCGGTTGCAGGACAATCGCTTTGTTGAAGTCACGGATCGCCAGATCGAACTGTCCGGCCCGCTGATAGGCGCGGCCGCGCCCGAGCCAGAGCACCGGGTTGGCCGGGCGGATCACCAGGGCCGCTGACCAGTCGGCCAGTGCCTGGTCCGGCAGGTTGGCCGCCAGATAGGCCTGAGCGCGATGGTCCAGGGCCAAAACCCGCCGACCGTCCAGCAGCACGAAGGCATCCAGGATCAACGAACACCCATTGATCGCCACCGCCGGGTCCTTCGATCGGCAGAGGCTGTCGTTGCGAAAGATCATGTAGACCCAAAGCAGCACAACCGCGGCCAGGGTCGCGGAAAAGGCCGTCCAGGCAACCAGAATTCCGCGCGTACGCGTGACCTGCGGAAGTTCGAGCTTCATCCGCTTGGGGGCGGAGCGCTTGGGCTTCACGGCCATCGGCAGCAATCGCGCACGGGCTTGAGCATCCCCTTGTGGTATCCCGATTCATGGTATCCCGGGCCGGCTCCCCGATGAATAGCCAGATCACTGATTCTTGCTCTATTAGTCATGGCCTGTCCGGGCCATGACGGGTGGAGCATAAGGCGGTTGGCATGACTGCTCAGTTCGGTCAAAAAACTGCCACGGCATGGGATATTTTGCACCTCACGATAAATTGACTGTGCAGAAATGTCGTGCGCGATTCAACCGTAAGCGGCTACGCATCAGCCCTCGGCAGGCCGCGGTGGTTCCAGCAACAAATCCTCCGGCGGGGGCAATTCGCGCAGGTCTTTCAGGCCGAACTGTGTGAGGAAGGCCGTGGTCGTGCCCCAGGTCGTCGGACGGCCCGGCGTTTCCCGGCGCCCTTTGGGTTCAATCAGGCCGGCCTCCAACAAGGTCTCAAGCGTCTGCTGTGACAATGCGACGCCGCGAATATGCTCGATTTCCGCCCGCGACAGCGGCTGATGGTAGGCGACGATGGCCAGCGTCTCCATCGCCACGCGCGGCAGCCGGCGGGAGAGTTGGATGACCCGCCGCAGCCGGGGGGCGATGTCGGCCGCGGTGCGGAACTGCAAGCCGCCACCGACTTCGGCCAGTTCCACGCCCCGGCCATCGTAGCGCGCGCGCAACGCCGCGATCACGGCGTCGGTATCGGCCGCATCGGGCAGCAGTTGGCCCAATGCCCGCGGGGTCACCGGGGTGGCGGCGGCGAAAATCATCGCCTCCGCCAGTCGCAGCCAGTCTTCTTCGATCGCGGTCATGCATCGTCCTCCGGCAGGCCCGTTTCCAGCGGTCCCAGACCCGCGCGAAGCTGAATCGGGCCGAATGCTTCGCTTTGCCGCAATCGCAGCGTGCCGTCGCGCGCCATTTCCAGCCCCGCCATGAATGTGCTGGCCAGCGCCGCCCGGCGTTCGGTCGGGCCGGTCAGATGGTCCGGCAGGAACTGCTCCAGGCTCGCCCAATCGGGCACGCTGCCCAGCATCACCCCCAGGCGGCGCAAGGCATCCTGCACGGTCCAGAGGGTTAAGGGCCGGGGCTGGTAAGCCCGATCACGCGCGCCGCGCCGGGCCGCGCGTAGATAGGAGCCCACCAGCGTGGCGAGATCCACCGCCAGGCGGGAGCGGTCGATGTCCGTGTGATCCTCCGGCATGCCGCGCGCGAACACGTCCTGACCCAGGATGGGCCGCGCCCCCAGCCAGCCGGCCAGCAGCCGCACCACCGCCAGCATGCGCAGCCGCTCGGCCAAAGCCTCCGCCGCGACCGCGCCGTCCTGCATTTCCTGCTGATCGGCCGGCAGCAGCAGGCGGGATTTCAGCCAGGTCAGCCACGCCGCCATCACCAGCCAGTCGGCCGCGAGTTCCAGCCGAACCCGCCGCGCGCCCTCGATCACCGTGAGGTATTGATCGACGATGTCCAGGATCGAGATCTGTGCCAGATCGAATTTCTGCGATCGCGCGAGATCCAGCAGCAGATCAAGCGGCCCCTCAAACCCCTGCAACCGCAGCAGGAGCGTCTCTCGCGGCGCGTCGGGCTCAGAAGACGGCAGTGCCAATATCGTGCCCCGCCAGCATCAGGATGGTGCGGAATGCCCAGGGCAGCACTGTTTCCAGCGCATCCCCGACCGGATCGAAGCCGGTCAGGCGGGGCAGCAGAAACACCGTGGCGAGCACGATCACCATGCCGAAGCGCTCCAGCCCCGCCCATTGCCTGGCGAGGGGTTCCGGCAGCAGCCCGACCACCACCCGCCCGCCATCCAGCGGCGGAATCGGCAGGAGGTTGAACAGGCCGAGCACCAGATTGGTGAGCATGAAATAGAACAGGAACTCCGCCAGCACCGACCCGTCGCCAAACGCGGTCAAGCTCTGGGTCGGAAAAAACAGGGCCGCCAGCCAGGCCAGAAACAGGTTCATCGCCGGCCCCGCGATCGCCACCAGCGCCATGCCCTGACGCGGATTGCGGAACCGCCAGGCCCCGATGGGCACCGGCTTGGCCCAGCCGAACATGAACGACACGCGGTGCGGCGGCAGCAGAAGCTGGGTCACCAGCAGGACGCCGGGGATCATCAGCGTCCCCACGCGATCGACATGGCGTAGCGGGTTCACCGACAGCCGACCGGCGTCGCGCGCGGTGGTATCGCCCAGGGCCAGCGCCGCGTAGCCATGCGCTGCCTCATGCAGGGTGATCGCCAGGACAGCCGGCACGATCGCCAGCGCGAGGGAGACGAACCAGTTGCTCATGCCAGCAGCCGATCGCGCTCGGCTGCCAGGCGGGCGGGGTTGAAGGCGAGGCGGCGGCGGGCGGCGCCGGCGCGGGCGCCGTCCAGCCGGGTGCGGGCCGCCAGCGAGAGGTCGGGGGCTTGTTGCAGCAAGGCCTCGGTGGGTGCGTATTCGCCGCTGCAATAGAGCGCGAGATCGCAGCCCGCCGCCAAGGCCTGCCGGGCCAGTGCGGCTGGTTCGCCCGAGAGGGCCTTCATCGCGAGATCGTCGGTCACCAGGACCCCTTTGAAACCCATCTGTCCGCGGATGATCCCATTGATGATCCCAGGCGACAATGTCGCGGGATAGATGGGGTCGAGGCCGGGGAATACGATATGCGCCGTCATCATCCATGGCAGGTCCGCAAGCAGCGCGAAGGGCAGCATGTCGGCGGACAGATCGTTGGCTTCGACCCGGGGCAGCGTGAGGTGGCTGTCCACCCGGGCCCGGCCGTGGCCAGGGACGTGCTTGCCAATGGGCTGCACGCCGGCCGCGCCGATACCAGCGGCGAGGGCGCGGGCCAGACGGGCGATGGCGCGCGGGTCCTCCGCCAGGGCCCGATCACCGATGACGTCATGCGCCCCGGGAACGGACAGATCCAGGACGGGGGCCGCGGTCGCGGTAAAGCCGGCGCTGGCGCAATCGGCCCCGATCAGCGCGCCGGTGAGCCAGGCCGCCCGCAGGCCCGCGCGGCGGTTGGCCGCGAATAGCCGCCCCAGGGTCCGGGCCGGCGGATGGGCGCGCCAATGCGGTGGCCGCAGCCGCGCCACCCGCCCGCCTTCCTGGTCCACCAAGGTGACGGCGCCGATCGGCAGCACGGCGCGCAACGCTGCCATGAGGCGCTGCAATTGCGGCGGATCGACGATGTTGCGCGCGAACAGGATCACGCCGGCGGGCGGGCAGGCCTGAAACAGGCGGGCTTCCTCGGCCAGCAGCGACGGGCCGGCCAGACCGACAATGGCGGCTTTCATGGGCTGAGTCCTGGCGCCGCGTCCTGGCTCCGGCGGCCTCAGAATTCCGCGACCGAGCAAGCGCCGCCCTTCGCGCGCACGTTTTCGCAGAAGGCTTTGGCCTGGGCTGTGTCGGTGAACCCCCCGGTCCGCACCCGCCAGAAGGTCTTGCCATCGCGCTCGGTCTTGCTGATCGCGGGCGTGCGGCCTTTCAGCAGCGCGGGCATGCGCTTTTGCAGGATTTGCCACTCAGCCTTGGCCGCGGCTTCGGATGTCAGGGCGGCGAGTTGGATCGCGGGCGACTTACCCGTGGCCGCGGTGGTCTTGGACGGCAGCGCGGCGGGTGGCGCCACCACGGGTGCGGGCTTGGCGATGGTCGAGGGCGTGGCTTTGGGGGCCGCGAGGGCCGGTGTCTGGAGTGCCGGTGTCTGGAGTGCCGGAGCTTGGAGTGCCGGAGCTTGGAGTGCGGGTGCCAAAGCGGCTGGTGCCGGCGTCAGCGATGCATGCGCTTGCGGCGCGCGGGCGGGCGATGCCGGCGCCAAGGGGGGCGGCATTGGCGGCGCGATCGGGGCAGCGGCCATCGGGGGCGCCATCATGGCGGGCGCTGGCGGCTGAGGGGTCGTGATGCGCGGCGCCGCCATCTGGGCGCGCAACGCCTTCGGGTCGGGGACCTCGGCCGCCGGGGCCAACTGGCTGCCGCTGGTATCACCATCGCCTGCGACGAATTCGTTCCCGGCCCCCGCGACCCGCATGCCCCCCGGATCGGCCGGGCGCACGCGCCACGGATTGGGGTCGGCGGCGATTGTCGGCGGCGCGGCGGGCCGATGGCCAAAATAGCTGAAGCCGGAATACAGCACCACCAACCCGGCGACGATGCCGCCCGCGATGATCGCAAGCCGCCGCGTGCCGGACTCCTGGTCCTCATCCCGGCGCTGGTAAGCGTGATATGCGGGATTCGGTATGCTGAAATCGTCTGACACGTGCCTGCTCTTCCTGACGGGCTGATCCCCCCGGCGGAAGACCAGGGGTCAGCGCATTTCTTCCACCGGCGTCACACCCAACACCGCGAGGCCGGAGCGGATCGTCACCGCGGTGGCGGTAACAAGGGCCAGACGCGCCAGGGTCCGCTCAGGCTGGTCCTGCTGAAGGAATCGGAGCGTGGCATCGTCTTTTCCTCGGTTCCACAGCATATGAAAGTCGGACGCCAAGTCATAGAGAAAAAACGCGATTCGGTGCGGTTCTCTTGCCAAGGCGGCTGCATCCACGGTGCGCGGCCAGGACGCCAGGCGTCGGATCAGGGTCTGTTCGGCCTCGGCGTCCAGACTGTCCAGGTTGACCTCCGCCAGAGCGGTCTCGGTGATCGAGGCGGGTGGCAGCTGTTCGGCCGCCGCGCGTAAAACGGATCTGCAACGAGCATGCGCATATTGCACATAGAAAACAGGGTTGTCGCGTGTCTGCGCCAACGCTTTGTCGAGATCGAATTCCATTTGCGCGTCGGCGTTGCGGGTCAGCATGGTGAAGCGCACCGCATCCTTGCCCACTTCATCGAGCAGATCGCTGAGCGTCACATAGCTGCCGGCCCGCTTGGACATCCGCACCGGCGCCCCATCGCGCATGATGTGCACGATCTGGCAGAGCACGGCTTCGAATTTTGTTTTGTTCCCGGACAAGGCCTTCACCGCCGCCCGCATGCGCGCGACATAGCCGCCATGATCCGCGCCGAGCACATCGATCAGAATGTCGTAGCCGCGGCCGATCTTGTCGGCGTGATAGGCGATGTCGTTGGCAAAATAGGTGTTGCTGCCGTCGGATTTGCGCAACGGACGATCCACGTCATCGCCGAACTGAGTGGAGCGGAACAGGGTTTGCGGCCGCGGCTCCCAGTCGTCGGGGGTCTTGCCCTTCGGCGGCTCCAGCACGCCTTCGTAGATCAGGCCATCGGCGGCGAGGCGGTCGATGGTCGTGTCGGCGGCGCCGGATGCGACCAAGGCCCGTTCCGAACTGAAGATGTCCTGCTGCACGCCCAACTGCGCCAGATCGGTGCGCACTTCCGTCATCATGGCGTCGATGGTGAAGTTGCGAACGAGATCGATCCAACCGGCCGGCGCGGCGACGCCCAGATCGGGGGTGGCCAGGGCCGTGCCATGCGCCGCGGCCAGTGCCAGGCCGATGGGGATCAGGTATTCACCCCGGTATTGCAGTCCACCGGGCACTTCGTTGGAGAATTCTTCCTCGGTCAGCGTCGTACCGATGGCCTGCAGGTAGCGCCAGTAGGCGGCCCAGGCGAGGGCGGCGACCTGCGCCCCGGCGTCGTTGATGTAATATTCTTTCGTGACTTCGAAGCCGGCCTTGGCCATCAGATTGGCCAGCGCGTCACCAACGACGGCGCCGCGGCAATGCCCGATATGCATCGGCCCGGTCGGGTTGGCGGACACATATTCGACATTCACCTTCACCCCGGTGCCGGTGCGGGAATCGCCATAAGACTCCCCACTGCGCAGGATCGCCGGGATCAGCGCGCGCCAGGCGGAGGGATCGAGCCGGAGGTTGACGAAGCCGGGACCAGCGACCGCCGCCTCGGCGATGCCGGGCGCTTCACCGAGATAAGCCACAAGACCCGCCGCGATTTTGGCCGGCGCCTGCCTTGCCGCCTTGGACGAGACCATCGCCGCGTTCGTCGCCATGTCACCATGCGCCTGATCGCGGGTTGGCGTCACCTCCACGCGGGCGGCGATGTCGTCCGGCAAATCCGGCACGATGGCCCGGAGCGCGGTCAGTACATGGTCCCGCATCAGGGCATAAATGTCGTTGGTCATGGGGTCGGGATACTCTGGTTACGGTAAGGCGAGGGTTAAAGCCGGGACATACACCGGCCCTAACCCGCGTGGGAGGGAAAACATCGACCGTGCGGGCGACCGTCAGGTGGTCGCCGACAGATCGGTCAGCCGTCGATGCTCATCCATCGCATAGCGGTCGGTCATGCCCGCGACATAGTCGCCGACGATCGTCGCCGCCCGGGCTGAACCGCCGTCCCCGGCGCGGGCGCGCCAGTCGTCGGGGAGCAAGGTTGGATCCGCATGTAGCAGGCGAAACAGTTCCTCCGTCAGGCGGCGGGCCTTGGCGGTCATGCGGTTGACCCGCCAATGGCGGTACATGCGGGCGAACAGGAAGTCCTTGATGACCTGATTGGCTTCGGCGACGGGCGGGCTGAACGCGACCAGGCGCTGCTTCGATCGCCGGATCGTGTCGGCCGAATCGGGGTCCAGCTTGCTCAGGCGGCGGCGCGTTTCGTCAATCAGGTCGGTGATCAGGGTATTGATCACCCGGCGAATGGTTTCATGGCGCAGCCGGGGCGGCGGCACATCCAGGCTCGCCATCCGCGCCTGTGCCAAAGACGGCCCCACGATCGGCAAATGCGACAGGTCTTCGGGCGTGAACAGCCGGGCGCGCAGGCCGTCGTCGAGGTCGTGGCTGTGATAGGCGATGTCGTCGGCCATCGCCGCGACCTGCGCTTCCGCGCTGGCATGGGTGTGCAGGTCGAGCTTATGGCGGGCGTTGTAGTCCGCGATATAGGCGGGGGGATCGCGCAGCGGGCCGTTGTGCTTGACCAGTCCCTCCAGCGTTTCCCAGGTCAGGTTCAGTCCATCCCAACCGGCGTAGCGGCTTTCCAGCATCGTCACGACCCGCAGGCTCTGCGCATTGTGGTCGAAGCCGCCGAACGGCTTCATGGCGATGTTCAGCGCTTCCTCCCCGGCATGGCCGAAGGGGGGGTGGCCGAGATCATGGGCCAGCGCCAGTGCTTCCGTCAGATCCTCATCCAGGCCCAGCGCACGCGCGATGGAGCGGGCGACCTGAGCGACCTCGATACTGTGGGTCAGCCGGGTGCGGAAGAAATCGCCTTCATGGTTCACGAAGACCTGGGTCTTGTATTGCAGCTTGCGGAAGGCGGAGCTGTGGATGATCCGATCCCGGTCGCGCTGCCATGGGGACCGGTCCGGCGCTTCCGGTTCGTGATGCAGCCGACCCCTGGAGGTGGCCTGTTGCACGGCGTAGGGAGCCAGAGGGGGGCGGCCTGTCATGGGGCGGGATTACACCGGCCAAAGGGGGGTATCAATCGGGGGGTATCAATTGGGCGCTTCAATTGGACGTTTGAATTCCGGCGAATCCGCCCTATCTTAAGACCATGGAACAGTTCGCCGTCACCGAACGGGCCGCGGCCCGGATCGCCGAGATCGTCGCCTCCGAGGGCCGCCCCGCTGCGTTGCGCGTGGCGGTGCTGGCGGGCGGCTGCAGTGGCTTTCAGTATCGCTTCGAATTGGACGAGACCCGCCAGGATGATGATCTGGTGATCGAGCAGGGGGCGGCGAAGGTGTTCGTCGATCCGGCCAGCCTCGATCTCCTCGCCGGGTCGGAGCTCGATTATGCCGAAGCGCTGATGGGCAGCCATTTCGCGGTTCGCAACCCCAATGCGAAATCGGCCTGCGGCTGCGGGACCAGCTTCTCTCTGGACTGACGGGTCAGCCGACCACGATGGACTGACGGGTCAGCCGACCACGATGCGAATCGGGTTGGGGGCGTCTGTGATGGTGAGGGGGATTATGCCCGCCTTGTCGCCGTCCGTTTGCACCGGCACGGGCCGGTTGCCGTTGAATTCAATCCGACTGGCGCGGATATGCCGCACGCCTGGTGCCCGGCCGAGGCGGTTCAGCGGCAGCGCCGCCCCATACATGAGCGTCCGCAGCGGTCCGGCGCGCTCGAACAGCACGACCGAGAAGCCGGGCTGATCCGGTCGCGCATCGGGCGCCAGAAGGTAGTGCCCGCCATAGAGCCGGCCTTTGCTGACGATGACGCTGGCGGCTTGCAGGTCCTGTCCGTCGAGGCGCAGGGAAATCGGGTCGTATCCGTACCGCGTCAGCTCCCGCAGGGTTTGGATCACATAGGCGCCGCGTCCGCACAGCCGCTTCAGGGCGAAGGGAAGCGTATGCACCACATGGGCGTCGAACCCGGCGCCGAGCATCTGCACGAACAGCCGCGTCGCGCCATCCGACTCGGCCAGGCCCGGCCAGATCGGCTGCGTGCGCCCGAAGGCCAGCGCGGCGGCCACGGCGCGCGGCGCGAAGGGCAGAGCGAGTTCGTGCGCCAGGACATTGGCGGTGCCAAGCGGAATGACGCCCAGCGCGGTGGAGGAGCCCATCAGCCCGTTGGCGACCTCGGCGATGGTGCCATCCCCGCCGGCCGCGACCACCATGGGCAGCCCGCGTGCCACGGCATCGCGGGCGAGGCATTCAGCATGGCCGGCGCGGTTGGTTTCCATCAGGTCAAGACGCACGCCATTGGCGACGAGCACATCCAGCACCCGCCACAGCAGGGATGCGCGGCGCCGTCCGGCGATGGGGTTGAAGACGATCAGCATCGATATTCGCCGTCCGAATCGCTCTGGCCAACAGGGGCGTAAAGAACCGGTATGTGCCAGAAATCCGTGACATTCGAATGACTGTGTGACGACGAAAAAATGACTTTAACCGCCGGGTCCGTTTCGGCGCCTGGTCATGCAAGCTTCACTTTTCCTGCGTGGATTCGGTCCTATTGCATGCGCCGGACATGAACGCACTCAATCATCCGGCTTCCCGCCACGACTACCGCTGCGTGTTTATCTCTGACACGCATCTGGGAACCCGTGGGTTCCGAGGCGACTTTCTCGCCGACTTCCTGCGGCGGACGAGTTGCGAACAGCTTTATCTCGTCGGCGATATCATCGACGGCTGGCGGCTGCGTAAATCCTGGTATTGGGATGAGCACCATGACGAGGTGCTGCGCCAGATTTTGCGCAAGGCGCGGTCGGGCACCGAGGTCACCTATATTCCGGGCAATCATGACGAGATGTTCCGCGCCTGGCTGCCGCTCGGGTTGGAAATCGGCGGGATCAAGCTGCGCGACGAAGCGACCCATGTCACCGCGGATGGCAAGCGGCTGCTGGTGACGCATGGCGACGCGTTCGACAGTGTCGTGCGATACTATAAGTTCCTCGCGATCCTCGGTGACAGCGCCTACACGTTCGCGCTGGTGACCAATCGCTGGTTCAACGCCGTCCGGCGCCGGCTGGGTTATCCTTATTGGTCGCTGTCGCAATGGCTGAAGCGTCAGGTCAAGGAGGCGGTCAAGGCGATCGACCGTTTCGAAAGTGCCCTGGCGAATGAAGCCAGGCGCCGCGGTTTCGACGGCGTTGTCTGCGGCCATATCCACCATGCCGAAATGCGCGAAGTCAATGGCGTGCTGTATCTCAATGACGGTGACTGGGTCGAAAGCTGCACCGCGCTGGTCGAGCATCACGACGGCCGCCTCGAACTGATCGACTGGGCCGAACTGAACCGTCTCTCGTTCTTCGAGCCGGTTCGCGGCCGGGTGCCGCAAGCTGCCTGATCCAGCCCCCCACGGTCACAACGCCGGGTTTGCCGACATGCTGCCTCCCGCGCCTTCGCACCGTATCCTCATTGTGTCCGATGCCTGGCAGCCGCAGGTCAACGGTGTGGTCCGCACGCTGGTGACCCTGACCGGGGAGCTGCGCGCCATGGGACATGAGGTCGATGTCATCGGTCCCAACCGGTTTCGCACGATCCCGTGCCCGACCTATCCCGATATCGCGCTGTCCCTGCTGCCGGGCCGGCGGCTGCGCCGTATGATCGAAGCGTTCAAGCCCGACGCTTTGCACATCGCCACCGAGGGCCCGCTGGGGGTCGCCGCGCGCCGCTGGGCTAAACGCACGGGTTTTGCCTTCACCACCGCGTTTCATACCCGCTTCGCCGAATACGTGAAGGCCCGCACGGGCATTCCGGTGCGCCCGATCTATGCCTGGATGCGGCGGTTCCACGGCGCTGGCCAGGGGACGATGGTGGCGACCGAGTCCCTGCGTGACGAACTGGCCGGGCGGGGATTCCGCAATATCCGGTCCTGGTCCCGCGGCGTCGACCTCGACCTGTTCCGCCCCGAACCGCGGGAGGATTTCGGCCTGCCGAGGCCCATCTTCCTGCATATCGGGCGCATCGCGGTCGAAAAGAACATTGCCGCGTTCCTCGACCTCGATCTGCCGGGGTCCAAAGTGGTGGTGGGCGGCGGGCCGATGCTGGCCAAATATCAGCGCGATTACCCGAATGTGTATTTCACGGGTCCCAAGCATGGCGAAGCCCTGGCGCGGGCCTATGCCGGCGGTGACGTATTCGTGTTCCCGTCGCTGACCGACACGTTCGGTCTGGTGATCCTCGAAGCCCTCGCCTGTGGGACTCCCGTCGCTGCGTTCCCTGTGACCGGCCCTAAGGATGTGTTGGCGGATGCCGATGGGCTGATCGGGGCGGTCGACACCGATCTGCGCGCCGCCGCCCTCGCCGCGCTGCACGCGGATCGCCGGGCCTGCCGTCTGCATGCGGAGCGCTATTCCTGGCGGGCCTGCGCCGAGACATTTCTATCGCACCTCGTGCCACTGATGGCGGGGCACGAAGCGGCTTCGGAGGATTGATGACCGGAACCTTGATCGATCGCGCTGACGGCACCCAGGCGCGGACCAGCGTTTCGCTGTTCCTGCGCCGTTGGCTCGCCCATCCCTTGCGGATGGGCTCGGTGGTGCCGTCGTCACGCACCTTGTGCAATCACGTGGTCCGCCTGGGCTGGCCCGAGCCGGGGGGCGTGGTGCTGGAGCTTGGCGCCGGGACCGGCGTCATTTCCCGCGCCTTTCTGGATGCCGGCCTGCCAGCCGATCGGCTGGTGACGGTGGAGATTGATCCTGATCTGACGGATCATCTGCGCGGCACGCTGAGCGGTGTCACGGTGCTGGAATGCGATGCGCGCCAATTGGTGGACCATCTGCCGGCGCGGCTGCGCGGCCGCATCACCTCCGTCGTCTGCGGCATTCCGCTGGTGCTGCTGCCATTGGCTGAACAGAAGCGCTTCATCGACAGTATGGCTTCGGTGGCCCCTGGCCGCGGCTTTATTCATTTCAGCTATTGCGCCACATCCCCTCTGCCGGCGCGCAAACTCGGGCTGAGCGCGAAGCGGGAGGCCTGGACGCCGCTGAACATTCCTCCGGCCAGCGTGTGGCGCTACCGGCCGGCGTGAGCGGTGGGGTTGAGAAGGGGGCCGAAAACCCCGTTGCCAGGACTCCCGCCGCGATTGTAGTTTGCGGCGGAAGTATGGGAACAGAATATGAACGATCTGTTTGGTCCAGGTTCCGACAAGCCAGCGGCCAAGAAGCCCGTGAAAGCCGCCAGCCAGCCCGCCGCCGCGGCGCCGCGCGCCATGAAGCCGGTGGCCCCGGATAGCGCCGACTACTCCGCCAAGGACATCGAGGTCCTGGAGGGACTGGAACCCGTGCGCCGCCGCCCCGGCATGTATATCGGCGGCACCGACGAAAACGCGCTGCACCACCTGGCCGCGGAAATCCTGGATAATGCGATGGATGAGGCCGTGGCCGGCCATGCCAGTTTCATCGAAGTCTCCCTCGAACCCGACAACTGGCTGACGGTGCGCGACAATGGCCGCGGCATCCCGGTTGATCCGCATCCCAAGTTCAAGAATCTGAGCGCGTTGGAGGTGATCCTCACGACGCTGCATTCCGGCGGCAAGTTCAGCGGCAAGGCCTATGAAACCTCCGGCGGCCTGCACGGCGTCGGCAGTTCCGTGGTGAATGCCTTGTCCGAGCAGTTCCAAGTGGAGGTCGCGCGCGACCGGGTGCTGTGGAAACAGAGCTACGCCCTGGGCGTGCCGCAAACGAAGCTGGTCAACGCCGGGCCGGTGCATAATCGCCGCGGCACCACGATCCGCTTCAGGCCCGATACCAGCATCTTCGGGCCGCTGCGCTTTCTGCCGCCGCGCCTCTATAAGCTCTGCCGCTCCAAGGCCTATCTGTTCCGCGGGGTGGAAATCCGCTGGTCCTGCGATCCCAGCCTGATCAAGGGTGATGACACCCCGGCCGAGGCGGTGCTGCACTTCCCGGGTGGCCTGCGTGACAGCCTGGACGCCGACATCGCCGGCGCGACCAAGGTGCTGCCCGTGATCTGGTCCGGGGAGGCGAATTTACCCGGCGAAGCCACCGGCCGCGTCGAATGGGCCGCGATCTGGCTAGAGGGCGCGGACGGTTTCCTCCATTCCTACTGCAACACCGTGCCCACGCCGCAGGGCGGCACGCATGAGACCGGCTGCCGCAACGCCCTGGTCAAGGGCCTGCGCGCCTGGGGGGAGCAGCGCGGAAACAAGCGCGCCGCCCAGATCACCGCCGATGACGTGCTGGAACCGATGGCGGCGAAGCTGTCGGTCTTCGTCCGCGATCCGCAATTTCAAGGCCAGACCAAGGAAAAGCTCACCAGCAATGAGGCGACGCGGCTGGTGGAAACCGCCTTGCGCGACCGCTTCGACCATTATCTGGCGGGCGATCCCAACCAGGCCGACAACCTGCTGTCCTTCGTGATCGAGCGCGCGGAGGAGCGCATCCGCCGCAAGGAAAACAAAGACACCGCCCGCAAGTCGCCCACCCGCCGGCTGCGCCTGCCGGGCAAACTCACCGATTGCACCCGCACCAACACCGCCGAGACCGAGATCTTCCTGGTCGAGGGCGATTCGGCTGGCGGCTCCGCCAAGCAGGCGCGCAACCGCGAAACCCAGGCGGTGCTGCCCTTGCGCGGCAAGATTCTGAATGTCGCCAGCGCCTCGGCCGACAAATTGCGCCAGAATCAGGAGCTGAAAGACCTGATCGAGGCGTTGGGTTGCGGTGTCGGTGACCGCTTCGACCGGTCCAAGCTGCGCTATGGCCGGGTCATCATCATGACCGACGCCGATGTGGACGGGGCTCATATCGCGTCTTTGCTCATGACCTTCTTCTACCGCGAGCTGCCCGAACTGGTGCGCAACGGCCATGTCTATCTGGCCCAGCCGCCTTTGTACCGCCTGACCCAGGGGGCCAAATCGGTCTATGCCATGAACGACGCCGATCTGGAGCGGAAGACGAAGAAGGAGTTCAAGGCGGGATCGAAGGTGGAGGTCAGCCGCTTCAAGGGCCTGGGCGAAATGCCCCCGGCGCAGTTGAAGGAAACCACGATGGACCCGTCCAAGCGCACCTTGCTCAAGGTCGTCGCTTTGGCCGAAGACCGCGCTGCCACCAACACGCTGGTGGAAAGCCTGATGGGGCGCCGGCCGGAACTGCGCTTCGCCTTCATTCAGGAACACGCGAAGTCCGTGACTGAGGTCGATGTTTAGGGCAGTCTGCCCGGGTTTCGATGGAAGGGTTCGGGCCTGGCCCAACTGGCACCCATGACCGAATTCGCGAGTCACGATCTGCTGTATTCTCTTTCGGGCTTCGTCGTCGGTTTGCTCGTGGGGCAGACCGGGGTCGGTGGCGGCTCATTGATGACGCCGCTGTTGGTGCTGCTGTTCGGCGTGCATCCGGCGACCGCCGTCGGCACGGACCTGCTCTATGCCTGCGTGACGAAATCCGTCGGCACCGTGGTGCATGGCCGCAACAAGACGGTGGATTGGCAGATCGTGCGGCGGCTGGCTTTGGGCAGTGTGCCGGCAACGGTTGTGACGTTGCTGGTGATGTCCTGGTTCAATCTCAGCAGTCATGGCGGCGCCAACCGCCTGATCGCCGGGGTGCTGGGGGTGGCGCTGCTGCTGACCGCGGTCTCTCTGGTGCTGCGATCGCGGATTCAGGCGGTGGCGGCGCGGTTCTCGCGGGGGGGCGGGCCGCCGCGTCATACCGCGGGGCTGACGGTGGCCACCGGCGCGGTGCTCGGCTGCCTGGTCACGCTCTCGTCGGTCGGTGCCGGGGCGTTGGGGGTCACGGCCCTGCTGTTGCTCTATCCCCGCTTGCCGGCGGCGCGGATCGTGGGGTCCGACATCGCCCATGCCGTGCCGCTGACGCTGGTGGCGGGGATGGGCCATTGGTGGCTGGGCTCGGTCGATGGTGGCCTGCTGATCGCGCTGCTGGCGGGTTCGGTGCCCGGCATCATCCTGGGCAGCCATCTCTCGGTCCGGTTGCCCGAGACCGCGCTGCGGATGATCCTGGCCGCGGTCCTGGCCCTGGTCGGCGGGCGCCTGGTTTTCTGAGCGCGGCTCGGGGTTGCGTCGCGACAATAAGGGACAATGCGGATGGCTCTGACAATTCTGGTGACCGGCGCGACCGCCGGGTTCGGCGCGGCGATGGCGCGGCGTTTCGTGCGCGAAGGGCACCGGGTGATCGCCGCGGCCCGGCGGGTTGATCGGCTGCGGGACCTGGGGGCGGCATTGGGGGACGCGCTGCTGGCGCTGCCGCTGGATGTATCGGACAAGGCGGCCGTGGCGGCGCTGCCCGACAGCCTGCCCCCGGATTGGCGGGCGGTGGATGTGCTGGTCAACAATGCCGGCATGGCGGTCGGGCAAGAGCCCGCTTACACCTGCGACGTGGCGGACTGGGACCGCATGGTGGCGGTGAATGTCACGGGGACGATGCATATGACACATGCCTTCCTGCCCGCCATGGTCGCCCGCAATCGCGGCCACATCGTCAATATCAGCAGCACCGCCGCGATCTATCCGTATCCGGGCGGGCATGTGTACGGCGCCTCCAAAGCTTTCATCACCCAGTTCAGCCTCAACCTGAGGGCGGATCTGGTGGGCACGAACGTGCGGGTGACGGATCTCGAACCCGGGCTGGTGGGCGGCACCGAGTTCAGCGTGCATCGCTTCGGCGGCGACGAGTCCCGCGCGGTGGCGGTCTATGCCGGTACAAGGCCGCTATCGGCCGACGATATCGCCGATGCCGCGTACTATGCGATCAGCCTGCCACCCCATATGAACATCAACCGAATGGAAATCATGCCGACGTGCCAGGCCCCTGGCCCCTTGGCGATCAAAAGGAGCTGATATGCCCAGTGTCGTCGTCACCGGAGGCAGCGGCAAAGCCGGCCGTGCCGTCATTCGGGAGCTGCTGGATCACGGCTACACCGTGATGAATGTCGATGTCGCCCCGCCGGCGGAGGCGCTGTGCCATTTCATCAAGGCGGATCTGAATGACATGGGGCAGGCGATCGATGTCCTGCGCCAGGCGGCCGGCACCATCGACCGCCGCCGCGCCCCCATCGGCGCGCCGGACGCGGTGATCCATCTGGCCGGCATTCCGGCCCCTGGCCTCGCGCCCGATGCGGTGGTGTTTCGCAACAACCTCATGTCCACCTACAATATCTTCAGCGCCGCCACCCTCATCGGCCTGCCGCGGGTGGTCTGGGCGTCGAGTGAGACGACCTACGGCCTGCCCTTCACCCGCACGCCGCCAGCCTTCGCGCCGGTGACCGAGGATCACACGCTGGTGCCGGAAACCGGCTATGCGCTGGCCAAGTCCCTGTGTGAGGACATGGCGAAGGAAATGCACCGCTGGAACCCCGGCACACGCTTCGTCGCGCTGCGCATCTCCAATATTTTCGAAGACCAGGACTACGCCGCCATCCCGTCCTTCTGGGACGACATCAGCATCCGCCGCTGGAATCTCTGGACCTGGGTTGATCGGCGTGACGTCGCCCAGGCCTGCCGCCTGTCGGTCGAGGCCGAGGTCCCCGGTGCGGACGCTTTCACCATTGCTGCCGCCGACACGCTCATGCGCCGCAGCAGCCGCGGCCTGATGGCGGAAGCTTTTCCGGATGTTCCGATCACGCAGCAGATTGGCGAGTTTGAAACCCTGCTCTCGATCGACAAAGCCCGCCGGGTGCTGGGCTACGAACCGCGCTACACTTGGCGCGAGCGGGTGCAGTGATCACCTGGGCGGTGGGGGCGCGCGGTAGTCAGGCAACCGTCACCACCCGCCCTTCGTCCGACGCGCGTTTGATCGCATCCACCAGCCGGTGCAGGCCGACGGCGGTGTCGAAATCGGGATGCGTGCTGACCCCGCCCTGCACCGCCTGGGAGAACAGGGTGTACATCTGCCCGACATTGCTGACCTCACTGCCGCCAAGGCCAGGCGGGGTCAGGGTGAAGCGGTCGGGCACCGGCAGCGGCGCCAGGGTGTTGGTGCCTTGCGCCCCGTGCAGGAAGACCTCACTGAGCTGCGGCGAATCCTCGCCCGAGGCCACCAGCGTGCCGTTGCGTCCATAGACCTCCATCCGGTAACCGCTGCCGGCATAGGGGATCGCGTTGACGTGGGACGATATGACGGCGCCGTTGGCCAGCCGACCGCTGAGCAGGATGTTGTCGGGTGCGGTGACGTCCAGCAGGGTCTGGGTCCCGGTATCGAGCCATTGCCCCACCTGGGTGGTCACGATCGCCGATAATGATCCGAAATCACCGACGGCGAAGCGCATCGCATCGATCGTATGGCCGTTGGCGATGGTCAGCGTATTGGCGCCGAGGCTGGCGTCGCGCTGCCAGACGCGGTTGGACGGGCGGGACAGCACGCCTTCGCGCATCAGCTTGACATGCACCGCCACGACCTCGCCCACATAACCGCCGGCGATCAGTTCCTTCATATACATCAGCGCCGGATTGACCCGCGCCTGCAGGCCGATGGCGGTGACGAGGCCTTTGGATTTGGCGAGCGCGGCCAGTTCCTCGGCCTCCCCCGTGGTGCGACCCAGCGGCCATTCGCAATAGACGTGCTTGCCCGCCTCCAGCGCCGCCTTGGTGGGCTCGTAGTGGGAGGGAACGCGGACCACGACCGCCACGGCGTTGATGGCATCCGACGCGATCATGGTGCGGAAATCGTGGAAGGCGAGCTTCGCACCATGCGCTTTACGTGCGGCTTCCGCGCTCTCTGACCGCGTGGTGCAGACGGCCGTCAGTTCGATATCGTCGCGGCCTTGCAACGCCGGCAGATGCGAGCGCGAGGACCAGGTTCCCTTGACGCTGGCACCGATGAGGCCCAACCGGATTTTGTTCGTCATCTGCGTTCTCCCTGTGACTTATCCTCGGGGCAGGGCGTGCGATCGGTCAAGGCGCGGGGGAGACAAGGATGAAATTCGGCGCTTCGATGTTTGTCACCGATTATGGGATGCACCCGGCCGAACTGGGCGCGGCGCTGGAGGCGCGGGGCTTCGACTCGCTCTGGGTGCCCGAGCATTCCCATATTCCCGTCAGCCGGGTCTCACCGTTTCCCGCCGGCGGCGAACTGCCGAAAAAATACTATGATTGCATGGACCCTTTCGTGGCCCTGGCGGCGGCCGGCGCGGCGACGCAAACGCTGCTGCTCGGCACTGGCATTTGCCTGATCGCGCAGCGCGACCCGATTCAGACGGCGAAGCTGGCGGCTTCCCTCGATCAGGTCTCGGCCGGGCGGTTCCTGTTTGGTGTCGGCAATGGCTGGAACCAGGACGAGATGGAAAATCATGGCACCGCCTATGCCAGCCGCCACAAGCGGGCGCGGGAGACGGTGGAGGCCATGAAGGCCATCTGGACCCAGGACGCCGCTGAATACCACGGCGAATTCGTCGATTTCGGCCCGATGGCGGCCTGGCCCAAGCCAACCCGCCAGCCACATCCGCCGATATATGTCGGCGGCGCCTTCCCCTGGTCTGCCCGCCGCGCCATTCGCTATGGGGAGGGCTGGCTGCCGCAGGCCGCCCGCGCCGGGCATTACCGCCAGATTGCCGATATGATTCCCGAATTCCACCGCATGGCGCGAGCGGCGGGGCGCGATCCCGCCTCCATCGCCATCACCGTCTGGCATGCCCGGCGCGATCCGGATCTGATGAAGCGCTACCAGGATTTGGGCGTCGAACGGGTGGTCTTCTCGATCGAGCCGGAGGCCACGGACGCGGTCACCGCGCGTATCGACGCCATCGCTGAAGTTATGCACAGTTTTCACAACTGAATGAAGGATGAAGGCATGGGACGTCTCAATGGAAAGATCATCCTGATCAGCGGCGGGGCGCGCGGGCAGGGCGCGGCCGAAGCCCGCCGCTGCGTGGCCGAGGGCGCGCGGGTGGTGATTGGCGACCTGCTCGATGAGGCCGGTAACGCGTTGGCGGCGGAGCTGAACGGCGCCGCGGTTTACGTGCATCAGGACGTGACCAAGGAAGCCGATTGGGACGCGGCCTTGCAAGCGGCGGAGGCCATGGGCGGTTTGCACGGCCTGATCAACAATGCCGGCATCTACCAGCCGAAGCGGTTGATGGACACGGATGCGGAATTGTTCGAGCGGCATATGCGGGTGAACCAGCTCGGCTGCTTCCTGGGGATGAAGGCGGTGGTGCCGCTGATGGAAAAATCCGGCGGCGGGTCGATCGTGAACATTTCCTCGACCGCGGGGCTGCGGGGCTCGCCGGGGGCGATCGCCTATAGCGCCACCAAATGGGCCCTGCGCGGCATGACCAAGGCGGCAGCCGTCGATCTGGCGCCGCGGAAGATCCGGGTGAACTCGGTGCATCCGGGGCCGATCGATACGGATATGCTGAAGGTGCGGACGGCGGAGGAGAATGCGCAGCGGCTGCAATTCGTGCCGATGAAGCGGATGGGCACGGCGGACGAAATCGCCAGCCTGGTGGTGTATCTGCTGTCGGATGAAAGCGGCTACGTCACGGGGGCGGAGGTCGCGATCGACGGCGGTTCGACCTTGTAGCGGGCGGCCCCGCCGGCTGGATCGACGCCGACGCCGGACTGATGCAAACAGGCCCCATGAACAGAGGGAAACGCGGATCATGACACCAGACGAAGAATGGGGCCTCATCGGCAAAGTCGCCATCGTGACCGGCGGCGGTTCGGCGGGCGACGGCATTGGCAATGGCCGCGCCGCCTGCATCCTGCTGGCCCGGGCGGGTGCGAAGGTGATGGTGGTCGATCGCGATTTGGCCCTGGCCGAACGCACCGTGGCGATGATCGCGGCTGAGGGCGGGACCGCGGTCGCGGTGTCGTATGACGTCACCACCTCCGCCCAATGTGAGGCGATGGTGGCCGACGCCATGTCCCGTTGGGGGCGTCTGGATTGCCTCGACAACAATGTCGGCATCGGCAGCCGGGGTTCGGTGGTCGAAGAGACGGAAGAAAATTGGGCCCGGGTCATGCATGTCAACGTGGACACCATGTTCCTGACCTGCAAGCACGCGATCCCGGCGATGATCCGCTCTGGCGATGGCGGGGCGATCGTCAACATCTCCTCGATTTCGGCGCTCCGGCCGCGTGGGCTGACCGCCTATAGCGTGTCCAAGGGCGCGGTGATCGCGCTGACCCAGGCGATGGCGGTGGATCATGGGCCGGATGGGATCCGCGCGAACTGCGTCTTCCCGGGGCCGGTTTACACCCCGATGGTTTATGCCAAGGGCATGACCGAGCAGGCGCGGGAGACGCGGCGCAAGGCGTCCGTGCTGGGGCGGGAAGGCAATGGCTGGGACATCGGCCGCGCGGTGCGCTTCCTGCTGTCGGATCAGGCGCGGTTCATCACCGGCCAGGTGCTGGGGGTGGACGGTGGCGCGACCCTGGTGGGGCCGAGCCGGGCGTCCTGATGTTGTCGGCGGAAGGCTTCCTGCCTTCCGCCCGCAGGCCTACGATTTGGCGGTATACAGGGAGTCGGAACAGGCCCGCGCCAGGGCGCTGTCAGAGAACCTGGCGCCGCCAAGGGTCGCCCAGCCCGCTTTCGACACGATGTCGCTGCGGGAATAGGACGAGGTTTCGGCCTTGAACTTCACCATGACCGCCGGGTCTGCGTCGCCCTGCGCCTTGGCCACGCAGAACGGCACCATGGCCGTTACAACCGCGGTGTCTGAACGCTCTTGCGCGAACTGTTCCGCCGAACTTGCGGATTTCCAGCCCAGTTGAGAAAATCCGAAGATCGATAGCGCGATCGCGCCGCCAGCGGCGCCCCAGAGAGCGGGTTTAAACCAGTCAGGCATTTGCATGGTTTGGACATTTCATATTTTGGGGGGACGGATCTCCCCCCAAAGGCACAGCCCGGTTTCTCCCCCAGATTCATCCCGGGGAGGGCGCGGCGCAGCGGGTGGTTGGTCGGGACGGGGCCTTATCGCGCCCCGTTATCGATCATGTGTTGGATGTGCTGCGCCGTCGTGACGCCATCATAGGACATCGAGAACGGTTTCTTCACGACCGGAACAACGGCCGGGGCCGCGGCCTCAACTTTGGGCTTTTTCGGCGCGGCGGCCCGCTTCACGACCGGGGTCTTGAAAGCGGCGGCGGCCTGTTCGGCCAATGGGGCGTTCTTCGCGGCGGCCCAACTGGCGGCATCCCCTTCCAATGCGTTTTTCATTGCGTTTTCGGTTTTAACGGCTTCGGCGTCATCATTGACGGGCGGATTGTTCATCGGATTCATCCTTATGATCGCTTCCGTCGCCGACCACAAAGACTCGCGGCCAGGGGCATTGTTGTAAATGGGATTTATGGTGACGAAATCAACCGGGCGGCAGCGGATGTGCCTGGCGTTCGGCTGCTTCCTCGGTCACTTCGGCGGAGATCCGCGCCAGCGTGCTTTCGAGCGCTGGCGGGGACGCCGTATTCAAATCCGCGGCTGCGCGGCGCAGCGCTTCGCGCCGCAACAGCCGGGATACCGTCTGGTCGTAAAGGGGATCAGGCTCGTCAGTCATCGCCGTCACCCCTTTACTGTCTCGTTCAGGCGGCAGCCGTTTCCGGCTCGACATGGTCAGCCACCATCGCTTCGGTGGTGATCATCAGCGACGCAACCGAAGCCGCGTGCTGCAGAGCCGAACGCACGACCTTGGTCGGGTCGATGATGCCGGCCTTGACCATCTCTTTGTAAGCGCCGGTCTGGGCGTCGAAACCGAAATTGTACTCGTCGTTGTCGAGCACCTTCCCGGAAATCACCGCACCGTCTTCACCGGCGTTCGTGGCGATCTGACGCATGGGGGTCAGGATCGCGCGGCGCACGATCTCAATCCCGACGCGCTCGTCGTCGTTCGAGCCCTTCAGCTTGGCCAGGATCAGCGAAGCGCGCGCGAGCGCCACGCCGCCGCCGGGGACAATGCCTTCTTCAACGGCCGCGCGCGTGGCGTGCAGCGCGTCGTCAACGCGGTCCTTGCGCTCTTTCACTTCCACTTCGGTGCTGCCACCGACGCGGATGATCGCCACGCCGCCGGCCAGCTTGGCCAGGCGTTCCTGCAGCTTCTCGCGGTCGTAGTCGGAGGTCGTGTCCTCGATCTGCGCACGGATCTGGTTGCAACGGGCGACGATGTCGGCCTTCTTGCCGGCGCCTTCGACGACGGTGCTGTTTTCCTTGTCGATCAGCACCTTCTTGGCCTTGCCGAGCATCGCCAGGGTGACGTTCTCCAGCTTGATGCCAAGGTCTTCGCTGATCAGCTCACCACCGGTCAGGATCGCGAGGTCTTCAAGCATCGCTTTGCGGCGATCGCCGAAGCCCGGCGCCTTCACGGCCGCGACCTTCAGCCCGCCGCGCAGCTTGTTCACCACGAGCGTGGCAAGGGCTTCGCCCTCGACATCTTCGGCGATGATCAGCAGCGGACGGCCGGACTGGGCGATGGCTTCGAGCAGCGGCAGCATCGGCTGCAGCGCCGACAGCTTCTTCTCATGCAGAAGGATATAGGGCTGCTCGAGATCGACCGTCATCTTCTCGGGGTTGGTGACGAAGTAGGGGGACATGTAGCCGCGGTCGAACTGCATGCCTTCGACGATGTCGAGCTCGGTCTGGATGGTCTTGGCCTCTTCGACCGTGATCACGCCTTCGTTGCCGACTTTCTGCATCGCTTCGGCGATCATCTTGCCGATATCCGTCTCGCCATTGGCGGAGATGGTGCCGACCTGGGCGGTTTCGGCTTCGGTGGTGATCTTTTTGGAGCGCTTCTTCAACTCTTCGACGACGGCCGCGACCGCCTTGTCGATGCCGCGCTTGAGGTCCATCGGGTTCAGCCCGGCGGAGACGGAGCGAATGCCCTCACGCACGATCGCCTGCGCCAGCACGATCGCGGTGGTGGTGCCATCGCCGGCGAGGTCGTTGGTCTTGGAGGCGACCTCGCGCAGCATCTGCGCGCCCATGTTCTCGAACTTGTCGGACAGGTCGATTTCCTTGGCGACCGTCACACCGTCCTTGGTGATGCGCGGGGCGCCGTAGCTTTTGTCGAGAATGACATTGCGGCCCTTGGGACCGAGCGTGACCTTCACGGCCTCCGCCAGGGTGTCCACGCCGCGCAGCATGCGCTGGCGGGCTTCGGTGCCGAATCGTACGTCTTTGGCAGCCATGATCGAAATCCTTTATGAAATGGGAAAGCGGCTGATCAGCCGGCTTTCTTCTTCGTGGCGGGGGCCTTCGGGGCGGCGGCCGCGGCGGTGGTTTCGACGATGCCCATGATGTCGGACTCCTTCATGATCAGGAGCTCCTCACCCGAGATCTTCACTTCCGTGCCCGACCACTTGCCGAACAGAACGCGATCGCCGGCTTTGACGTCGAGGGCGACGACCTGGCCCAGCTCATTGCGCGCGCCGGGGCCGGCGGCGATGATCTCACCTTCCATCGGCTTTTCCTGCGCCGTGTCGGGGATGATGATCCCGCCGGCGGTCTTTTCTTCGGCGGTGATGCGGCGGACCACGACCCGGTCGTGCAAGGGACGGAACTTCACGGCGTATTCTCCTGAAATCATGTGTGCGGCGAGCGCCGGTATGGCACCGGGCCTGAAAATATTTCGCCGCTTCAATGCTGTTAGCACTCATCGGCCATGAGTGCCAGCATTGATATGGCCGCCGGGCACTCTGTCCCGCCGGGGCGGACCCGTTTACACCGGCCCCGGAGACCGGAACCCCGCCAACCATGACGCATCACGCCTTGCCCGCCCCCGCTGCTCCATCCGCTGGCCTGCCCGCTGGCATTGGGGTCCGCGCCATCAGCACCCTGGTGTTGATGGCGTCGCTGTTCGTCTTCGCCGGTGCGTTGCCGCCCTTCGCCACGGGCATCTGGTTCCAGACCGAGCCCGTGACCGCGGCCTTGCTGGGCCTTGGCGCCGCGGCGGCCCTCTGCCTGATCGCGCTGGACATGACCGGTCATCCGGTCGGCCTTCTTCTGGGGCGTGTGCATGTGCAGGTCCTGCTGGCCTTCCTGGCCTGGAATGCCATTGCCTCCCTGGCACAGGATTTCCCCGCGCGAAGCTGGTTCGGCACGCCGGAAACGGGGGAGGGGATCTTCAGCTTCGTCGCGATGGCCATGCTGATGATGTTGGCCATGGCGCTCTGGCCCTATCGGGCCGCACGCCTGGCGATCGCCGGGGCCGCGATCGTCAGCGCCCTGACGATGGGCGCCCTGCAGGGGGTGCTGCCGTTGGACTCACCCTGGCGGCCGGCGAAATATGCGGGCTATGCGGGGGTCGTCGGCCCGGCCTTGATGGTCATCGTCGCCGGGGCCGCGCGGCGCTTCGGCTGGCGGGCTTTGCTGCTGGGATGGGCGGTTGGATTGGCAGCCATCCTGTTTTCCAGCAATCGGACGGCGATCGCGCTGTTCTGCGTCGCGGGGCCGGCGCTGGTGCTGCCGCTGTCATGGCTGGCGGCCCGGCTGCGGATCGGGCGGCGCCGGATGGTACTGGCCGGGATGCCCGTGTTGGCGCTGGCTTTGACTTGCGCCCTGGCACTCGGCGCGGTGATTTATGGCAAATACGACCCGCTTTATTCCGTCTGGTCGCGGGGCCTGCTGATCCGCGCGGCCTGGCAGGGACTCGTGGCGCATGGTTCGGCCCTGGCCATTGGCTTTGGCTGGGGCAGCTATAATGACATCCTGTATCAGCACACGTTCATTCCGGGGGTCGCCGGCTTCCAAAACGCCGTCTGGAACCCGAACTGGGAGGCGGTCGGCCCGGGCGCGTTCCATGTCCATAATGACATCCTGGAGGCGGTGCTCGGCGGAGGGATCATCAGCGCTGCCCTGTGGCTCGGGTTTTTCGCCACCGTCATCGCCGGATCGCGGCGGCGAATGCTGCCGGCGGGCGCCGCGGTCTGGTTCATGATCGTGGGTTCGCTCTGCTTCTGGTTCCCCTTCATGCTGGGCATGCCCTTCCTGGCGATCGCGGCGGCGGCCGGCACCGCGCCGCTGGATCTGCTGAAAACGCCATACGACTATCGGCTCGGATGGTGGCGGCGCGGCGCGGCGCTGGTGGCGGCGCTGGGCCTCGGTCTGGGGGCAGCGGCCACGTGGGAGGATGCGCGCAACGGCGCCATCCGCCTCGAGGCGCTCAATCGCCAGGACCCCGGGGAGATCGCCACGCTGGGTGCCTTTCCCGGGGATCACGGCCGTGGCGGTGTGCATCTGTGGTGGCTCGCCTTGAGCAACGCCGCGTCGCTGGGTGATCGCATGATCGCCGGGCATCCGCCCACCCCGGATCAGGCGCTCTGGTACCGCCGGCTGCTGGAGGAGGTGGATCTCTGGACCGCGCGGGGCCAGGCGGGCACGCGGCTGGAGGCACTGACCCTGGCTCTGCGCAATGACCTCGCGACCGCTTATCAGGGGTCAAACCTGACCCCGCTGCGCGACCGGGAAATGCCGCGCTGGCCGGAGGCGGTGCGCCGCCTGACGGCTCACTATCCGGATCGCGGGGACCTCGCCGTGCCCTATCTGTCCTGGCTGGCCGCTCACAAGGATTATGAGACGCTCAGCGCCTGGTGCTCCGCCTGCCTGACAGGGGCGCCGGACGATCGGGTGTGCCTGTGGTATAGCGGGTTCGTGCTGTTGTCCGATCCTGCGACGGTGGCGGCCGGTCTGGTGCGGATGCATGTCGCCTTGCAGCGGGGGGTTGCGGCGGTCGCCCCCGTGCCCGATGCCGCCCGCGACATGATCGAGGCGAACGTCGCCGCCGGGGGGGGGCGTTGAAGCGGATCCTGGCTATATTGCTGGCCTGCGCGGGCTGCGCCGATGGCAGCGATGCCAGGCCTTATGCCGCACGCATCGCCGCCGCCGCCGGTTTGCAGCGGGAGGACGCCCAGGCGGGGCCGTTCCGGTTGCTGCGCTATGCGCGTTTCACCCCCGGTGCGCCGGTGCTGCGGGTCTATATCGAAGGTGACGGTCACGCCTGGTCCGCGCCGGACCGTCCGTCGGCGGATCCGACGCCCTGGCAACCCGTGGGGTTGGAACTGGCGGCGCAGGACCCCGCGGACTCGGTCGCCTGGGTGGCGCGGCCTTGCCAGTACATTGCCCCGGGGGCGGACCCGGCCTGCGCGGAACCCTTCTGGACCGAGGCCCGCTACGCCGAACCAGTGATCGCCAGCGTTGACGCCGCCATCGGCCAGTTGCTGGCGCGCAGCGGGGCCAAATCGCTGGAACTGGTCGGGTTTTCCGGCGGCGGCGCGGTCGCGGCGCTGGTAGCGGCACGGCGCAAGGATGTCGCATCCCTGCGCACGGTGTCAGCCGACCTGGATACGGAAACCTGGACGCGGTCGATGCGGTTGACGCCACTGCGGGCGTCACTCAATCCGGCGGACGAAACCGACCGTCTGGCGCATCTGCCGCAGTTGCATTTTTGGGGCACCGCTGACCGGGTTGTCGGCCGGTCGGTCGCGGAAGCGTTCCGAGCCCGGTTCAGCCGGCCCGGCTGTGTATCGATTGTTTCCGTCGCGGGTCTGCAGCATGGGGAGGGGTGGCCGGCGGCCTGGCGTCAGCTTCTCCGCCGGCCTGTCTTATGCAATCGCGATTCGTAGCGGCTGACGGGCATAATCCCAAATTAAGACAATACCCCCGCAGTTCCGCCCGTTTTGAGGCGCGCGGTCACGTCAGACTGGACTTATGGGCACGGATACGAAATACTGTGCCGCATCATATGCCTGGGAGTCGCATTGTGGCCCGTTCTCGCACCTTTTCTTATCGTGCCCTGTTGCTGGCCTCCGCCGCCAGTGCCATCACGTCAGGCGCTGCCCAGGCTACTAACTATACAGTTACGACCACGTTGCCGGCCAATACCTCTGGCATCCCCTCTTTTACTTTATCGACGGGTGATACCTTCTCGACGACGCCGACCGGCAATGTGAGTGTGGCGCCGGGCTCGCTGCTGGTGACCCCGGTGGTGGATGTCACGGGCGCGGCCACGTCGATCAGTAACCAGGGCTCCCTGACCTCCACCCAGGGGGGCGGGGTGCCGGCGTCGTGATCCGGGTGGGCGTGGGCGCATCGCTGGGAACGCTGACGAATGCCATCTCCGCGGGCCCGCAGCCTGGGGTCATTCTCAACACCGACATCAATGGCAACGCGATTCAGGTCGGCGGCGCCGTTGCCAACCTGATCAACAGCGGGCTGGTGCAGGTCACCAACGCCGGCGCTTCGGCGCTGCATGTGGTGTCCGGTGGATCGGTCGGGACGGTGACCAACAAGGCCACCGGGCAGATCACCGCCGCCGGCACGGGCGGTTCGGCCATTCTGGTTGATGGCAACAAGAGCGCCATCGGGACCCTGAGCAATAGCGGCCTGGTGCAGGCGAGCGGCACGTCAGGCACCGCGGTCGATATTCGCGTGAACAGCAGCGCCCTCACTATTTCAAACACGGCCGCGGGAACCATCCAGAGCACGGGCCCCCAGGGCGTGGGTATCGCGGTGGGTGGCGGCGTGCAGATTGTCGGCAATGCCGGCGTGGTACAGGGCTCCAGCATCGCCGTCGCCGTCGCGGCGGGCGGCACCATCGGGGCATTGAGCAACCAGGGCACCATTCAGACCACCGGCACTAGGCCGTGTGGACGGATTTGATCAAGACAAACACACAGGCCAATGACACGAATGCCTCGTAGTTTCGCTTGGTCTTCTCACAGCGCATAGCGACCCGCTTGAACCGTTTGAGTTTGCCGAAGCATTGCTCGACGCG
>CAIXEA010000073.1 GCA_903918315.1 uncultured Acetobacteraceae bacterium
GATCGACTTAGGCTGTGACGGGTAAAGGTTTCACTGCCGGTGAAATGAGCGAGTTGGGAACGGAATTCTGCTGCTGTCATATGGGCCGCCTCCTTGTGCGGCCCATATGCAGTAAGCATCATCTGCCCAAATGGTCATCCGAAATTCTGCCTCGCAGGATTGGGATTGACGCTGCGCATCCGGCAGTGACCCGGGAACTCAAATTATCTTCCGAGAAGGAAGTTATCGGGCATGGCCAGGCGCGGCGCGTTTCACTGGTGTCCGGACGCCACAGAGCAAATGCCCGATCATTGTGCTTCATTGCATGAGGTTTTATCGGCTTTGACCCGGTGGCGCTGGTTATAGAGCGGGATTTGCGCGGCGAGTTCGCAGACAAATTCCGGCCGCTCCGGTCGCGGGCCGACCAGGGCCATTTCACCGCGGAGCACATTGAATAATTGCGGCAACTCGTCCAACCGGCTGCGGCGCAGGAACCGGCCAACCGGGGTGATGCGGCTATCGCCCGCCCCGGCCCAGACCGCGCCACCGGCCTCCGCATTGCGGCGCATGGTGCGCAGCTTGAAGATCTGGAACGGCTGCTGCCCGGCGGTGACACGGGTTTGCCGGTACAAGATCGGCCAGCCATCATCGAACAGCAGGGCGGCAATGGCCAGCAGCAGAAACGGCGAGGCCAGCGTGAGGATCAGCAGACTCACCGCAATATCCAGCACCCGCTTCGCCACCCGGTCCAGCGCATTGGCCTGGAAGCCATCGGAATAGAGAAACCAGCTGAGTTCCATGCGTTTGATATCGACGCGGCGAATTTCACGCTCGACGAAGCTGAGATACTGTTCGACCACAAAGCCTTCCGCCTTGCAGTCCAGCAACGCCTCCAGCGCCATGCCGCGCCGTTCATCCGGGGCGACCACGATGTCGCTGGCCTGCAGGCGGCGGGCTTCGGTGAGGATGCTATCGGTGAGCGGCACCACCCGCACCCGCGGATCATCGGCCCAGCGGGTATCCAGCGGGCCGAAGGATGGGTCGTGCAGGCAGGTGATTTCGTAGCTGAGATTGCGGCCTTCCTTGCGCAGCATCCAAACCAGATCCCACGCCCGGGCACCGGCGCCGACCACCAGCAGATGGCTGCGCATCAGCCGTTGGCGGCGCAGCAGGCGGAACACCAGCCGCGCCAGCACGGCACAGCCGCTGAGGCACAAAAAAGCGGCGCTGAACAGCAACGTTCCGTCGGCCGGCTCCGGCCAATCCGGCACCAGGCGCGCCAGCATCTTGCCAACAACCACGGCCGCGAAAGCCGCCAGCGCCGCGGCGACCGGCAGGCGGGCCAACGCTTTGGCCGGCGCCAGAATGGCTTCGCGGCGATAAAGGCCCAGCGCATACAAAAACAGCAGATGCGCCGCCGGAAACAGCAACGCCGCCTCGATCCCGCTGGCGCTGCCATTCAGCAGGGCAAAGCGCGCGGGCAGCAGCCCCCCGAGCGCCGCCGGCCAAACCAACAGCGCCCACACGACGCCGAGCAAAAACATGATCGCGCCTGGGGTCATCCGTTCCGCCTGCCGTTACGCATAGGGGGTAGCCTTGGTTCGCCAGGTGCCATCACGAACCGCGCCGCAGTGGCACCGGTGCGGTGATCAGTCGAACGAGGCGGACGTCGTGTCAGTCCTCTTGTTGTAGCGGATGGTGATCTTGTCCACCGTGCATAGGTCGATATCGTGCCACTCCGCGTTAGAGCTATCGACGGTATAAACGACCTTCAAATCCCATTTGCAGGTTTTGGTGGCACGGTGAAATTTGATGTCCACCGCAGCCCCGTCGCCCAGGGTGCCAGTGCCGAGCACATCGTCCTGCCAGTCGCTGGTGTTGGACGGCGAGACATAGACTTCCTTCAACTCATAACCGGTTTTGTTCGAGAGGGTAAAATCCTGCTTCGCATCCTGCGCCAGCGCCGGGCCAGCGAAAGCAACCGCGAAACACGCGGCGAGGAGGGCTTTTTTCATCTCAATGTCCTTATTCAACTGGGATTCCCACGATGAACGGCCACCTTGGCCGTCACGGAGGCACGATAGCCACCAAACCGGGCGTGTAGCAACGGTGACACGCCGGGAAGACTGCTGGAACTTGGTCGACTGGTCGACGATCGCTGTGTCGGCAGAAATATGGGCACGCACGCCTGCGTCGGGACGCACGTCTCCAGCCGCCAGCCAGATAGGCCCAGTCTGACGCTGATCCTCTAACATCGGGCAGGCGGCAACGGCCGGAGCGCGGCGATGGCGGTCAGGATTTTCTGGAACAGAGCACGAGGCACCATCACCTCGGCCATCTGAAAGGTAATCGACCGGCCATGGCGGACGATCTTGGCGCCGATCTTCACCAGCCGGTCGCGCAGGGTGCTGAGCGACCACTGCGCCACCTCCACTGGCAGCGCCAGTGTGCGCAGGAAATTGGCAAGGTTGTAGGCCAATGCATGCAATTGCAGCCGCACGGCATTCGCCTTGAAACTTTGGCACGATAGCCGGGTCCAGGTGACGGCGTTCTTGCCTTCCTTGATCCATTGCTCCGCTGTGCCGCGATGGTTGTAGAACATCACCACCCGTTCGGCCGGGCGGGTCATGTTGGTCACGATGAACCCGACGCGCGGATACAACTCACCGGGATGCCACTCGACCTTCGCCACCACCCGACGGGGCTTGGTCCATGACCCGGCCTGGTAGCTGAAGCTGGCATAATATCGGCGCACCTCGTTGGGCGGGCGACCGACAGGACGTTTCAGCAGCCAGCCAATGCGTTGCTGAAGGACCGCGTTCGTGGGCAGGCGGATCGTGAATTTGTAGCCCTCGGCTTCGAGGAACTCATAGATGCCGGGCGTTGCGTAGGCCGCGTCGCCACGGAAATAGCGGCGCTTCATCCGGTGCCGGTAACGCGCGATCACCGGGGCCAGGGTATCGCGCCAGTCGGCGGCGCTGTGGACGTTGCCGGCGCGAAGGCTGCACCGCTCCAGGTCACCAAATTGATTGAACACGAACAACGGATGGTAGCAGGTGCAGCCGAAGTGGCCGTTGTAGGCGCTACCCTCCTGGGCGCCGTGCGTCTCGCTGACGCTGCTGTCCATGTCGAGCACGATGGTCGTGTGCGGCTTACGCGCCTGCACCCGGTCGATCCAGGCACCGGACAGATCGGCCAGGGCAGTGCGGTTGACCTCGCTGGTGAGCCAGCCGGTCTCAAAGCGGCCCATTTGGCTGGTCGATGCGGCCTGCCGATCCAAACCGCTGCGATCCAACACGGCGCGCATTGCGGGATCGCGCGCCAGGCGGTCGGCATCGTTGACATCCTCATAGCCGGCGAGACGGCCGAACACCGACTGGCGCAGCAGCCCGCTCAGCAGATGACGGGTGTTCCCGCCGCGACGGCATTCCGATAACGCCGCGCCCGCCAGATCGGTCAGCCCGAGCGCGTCGTCCAGTTCCCGGTAGGCCAACAGCCCGGCGTCGGAGGTGATGCGGCTGCCATGGAATTCCAGCCTCAGGCGGCGGTCGAAATCGACCCGCAAGGTGCCGTCATCCGCTTCACCCGCTGGGTGTTCCATCTGCGTGCGTCCAATCCGACCATAACACGCTGATACTCATGACAGATTTGGCTGGAACGTACAAGGAAATCCATGGTCATCTGGGAAATGCGGGGTGATATATATTCGAAAATATTTGATTTGGCTCAGGACGATGGTAGAACAAGAGAGTCAGCACTACACCGACCTAAGCCAGGGGAAATAAACATATCTATGAATGCTGTTTCACTAAATGATATATTATACTTGGCCGATATAGGATGGAGGGTACGAATCGACGATAAAGACAATAAATTCCGGATAAGGGCGCGCCCTGACCGCGCGGAAGCCGACAATTTGGCCGTTACCTTGGATGAATTTGATCGTAAATTGGTGCAAGGGGGATTCGGCGAGAACTCGATGCAGACAGAGCTGCGATTTGAGCGTCACCATGATCGTCGATTCGCGTTGTCTGGACTTTATCCGAAGCCAGATTAATCCTCTTGCCATATGCAGTCTCGTATGCCGCCAGCAAGGCCAGCACAGATATCGCGGTCCGCATGGTCTTGCGTGGTAGAGCGGGCATTGTAAGCTTCATCTTCGCGGCCCCTTTCCATACGGCTGGCAGGCTGCTTGGCCTGCCTCCGAACCATAACGGCCCGAAAGGACTACGCCAGGGTTGCAAAGCAAAGTCCGAACTACGCGCCCAAGATGTTCACGGGGATGAGCGAGGCTTGCGGCGCGACGCGTCACGAACTCGAACAGGCGATGAACAACCTACGGGACGCCGGGCTCGTCGTCGAAGGAGAGGTCGGCAAGGCGGCAAACCGGACCAAGCAGATAGGGCTAATGATCGTGGCGACGCCCTCGGACGAGCCCGACGGATAGGGTGCACGGGGCTGCTCTGGATAGTCATATAAATCATTGATATTGCTTGTTTTATTATTTTGCTCGCGGCGCTCTGGATATCCCGTAAGCCATTGATATTCCATGCTCTGGGTATGCTCGCACTGCATTCTCTGTGTCCCCCATACCCCCTAAGGGCGAGCGCGCTCTTTCAGGGCGCGCGCCCCCCCTTTAAGGGACACAAAAATCGACGGTAGACGCGATGAGAATCGCGAACGACAAATTGGTGAGGGTGGTTCAACCCATCCACAACCCCAGGCGCCGGCCATATCGGCCGCTCCGCGTCGGCCAGGAATCGCCGATGCCGCGCGTATCCTTTGGCCTGGTGCGCATAACCGAGGACTGGCGCGCTTCACGGGCGTCGCCCTGGGCACCGCGCGAAGCTGGAACCGTGGCAGGCGCCGGCCCCCGGTATCCGTGCTGACCGCTGTTCAGA
>CAIXEA010000074.1 GCA_903918315.1 uncultured Acetobacteraceae bacterium
GCAGGGTTGGCCGGTCTGGCCGGCAAAGCTGGGCACCGCGGACGCGGGGCGGGCCCCGGCGAGCACAAGCATCGCCGCGAGGAGAATTCCAAAATACCTCATACTGTCCCCAATCGGCTGCATTTTTGACTGATCCAATGGACATCCCCGTCCCCGGACCGGCCAGTCATCCCGCCCTTTCACCAGACGCGGGCGCGGCCGATTTATTCCAGTGCCATTGCATCCGCTGGCACTTTCAGTCCCTTGCGCATCGATCAACCGGGCTTAGAGTGGCGGCATTTGAGGCAGCCTGCGGGTTATGCTCATGCTTCCAAGGAACACCCGGCCCTTTGGCTTGGCTGCGATCGTCTGGTGGCTGGCCGCGGCCCTGCTGGTCCTGCCGAGGCTGGTGCTTGCCGGGTGTGCGCCCATCGCATTGACACCACCAAAAATCTGGGTTGCCGCGACGGCAGACCCAGCGTTGGCGATCACATTTCTGGGCCACGCGAGTTTTCTGCTGGAAACCCCAGCCGGCATTCGGGCCGTGACAGACTATAGCGGCGCATTTGCGCCAGCCGAACCGCCGGACCTCGTCACGATGAACCATGCCCATTCATCCCATTATACGATGGTCCCCGACGCAAGGATCCGATACGTGCTCCATGGCTGGCAGGAGGGACCACGCCCACCCGCCCATGACGTGCGTGTCGGTGACCTCCATGTGACGAATCTGCCGACGAATATCCGAGACTGGAACGGAGGCACCGAGGTCAACGGCAATTCTGTTTTTATCTTTGAAAGCGCCGGCTTATGCGTCGCGCATCTCGGTCACCTGCATCATTTGCTGGACGCAGCCGATCTGGACCTGTTGGGGCGGATCGATGTTTTGATGGTGGCGGTGGACGGGGGCTACACATTGAGCCAGACCGACGCCCGGACGGTGATCGACCAGATCCATCCGCGGGTCGTCCTCCCCATGCATTTCTTCACCCGTGACCGGCTGTTGTCGTTCCTGGCGATGATGCGCGATGGGTTCGAGGTGCAGGTGCAAGAATCGCCCATGGTGGTACTCTCCCGCGCGACGCTGCCCGAGCGGCCGACGGTGATCGTGCTGCCCGGACCGCATTAGAACGATAAACGAGGAAACCAACATGACCGTCGCGCGCCAATTGTCCGAATTCCTGACCGGGGTTTCGGTGAAAGACCTGCCGGACCAGGCCATGGACCACGCGGCCATGGTGGTCGCCAGCACCCTCGCCAGCGCCGCCTTTGGCACCACGATTGAATCCGCGCAGATTATTCGCGACCTGACGAAGGAACAGGGCGGGCGCCCGGACGCCTCCATCTGGTTCGATGGCGGCGACAAGCTGCCGGTGGCGCAGGTCGCGCGGACGAATGCGATGCTGAGCGATGCCGCTGCGTCCGACGACAGTGATTTGCGAAATATCGTTCATGCCGGCACGCCGCTGACGGCGGTGTCCCTGGCGATGGCTGAGCGTCTGGGTGCGCGCGGTGAGGATGTGCTCGATGCCATCGTCATCGGGTATGAGGCCGCGGGACGCCTGAGCGAACCGATGACCCCCGGTTTCCGCAATCGCGGCTTCCATGGCTGCCTGGGCGCGGCAATGGCCGCCGCCGTGGCGGGCGCCCGGATGCTGAAGCTACCCGCCGAACAGATGGCGCAATCCATCGCCATCACCGCCGTGTCGATCGGGGGTCTGGCGACGGCCGCCGATACCAGCGTCGCGCGCGAATACCATGCCGGTCTGGCGGCGATGCACGGGGTCAACGCGGCTTTAGCGGCGCAGCGCGGTTACAAGGTGGAGGAACGCATCCTCGAAACCTACCAAGGTTTCTTCGAAGCCTTCGGCGGCGTCGATGGCGCGGCCGGAGCGGCGATCGCGCTGCGCGGGATGGGCGAAAGCTGGGATATCGTTACTGACATGGCGATCAAGCTCGTGCCCGGCGGGCACCCGTATCATTCCTTTGCCGAAGCCTCGGCCAAGGCGGTGCGGGCGGGCGGCTTCAAGGCGGCGGAGATTGAAAGCATCGAGGTCTCCCGCCCCGGCCTGACCAAGCTCAGCGGGCCGGCCCACCCGGTTGATCTGATCGACATGGCGCACAGCCCCGCTTATTTTCTGGCGGCGGGGGCCGCGGACGGGACATTTGGCTGGGCCAATGCCTCCCCGGTGAAGATCGCTGATCCGGTCATTCATGGGCTGATTGATCGGGTGCGGGTGGGGCCGCAACCGGCGGAACATGGTTCTCTGTATCGGCAAGGCGCGACGGTGACGATCCGCGCTTTCGACGGACGGTTCGCCCGCAGTACGGTGTTCCTGCCATATGGATCGGGCGCGCTCGGGCTCGATTGGGCGGATATCGAGGCAAAATATCGCACGCTGGTTCCCGCTTCGGGTCTCAGTGTGACGGCGATCGAAGCAAGCCTGGCGGCCGCGCGCGGCCTGCGGCAGGCCGGGGATGTCGCAACACTGATCGGGTCGTTGCGCGGGTAGGCTGGACATCTTTTGGGGCGCCTTCCTGGTTACCGCCCCAGGCAAGGCGCCCCGATCGTGCTACCGGGTCTTGGGAATCTCAAACCCGGCGCCGCGTTCGACGTGTTTGACGATCGAGGTCAGGTCGTTCTTCTCCGCGCCCTCGAACATCGCGTGCTTGAACACCAGCCGCGCCGCCTGACAAACCCACATCGGGACGCCCAGCGACTCCCCCTGCGCGATGGCGAGGTCGATGTCCTTCATCAGGATGTGCATCTCCGCCCCATAGGCGAAGCTGCGATCGAGCACCGAAACCGGGAACTTGCTCTCAACGGCGCTGTTGCGGCCACTGCCGGCGCTGATGGCGGCGACCATGACCTCCGGATCCAGACCGCCTTTGGCGCCCATCACGAAGGCTTCGGCGGTGGCCGCGAGCGCGACCGCGGACAGAATGTTGTTGGTGAGCTTCAGCACCTGTGCCGCACCGGGCTTGTCGCCCGCCACGGTGAGCGTGCGGCCCCATTGGGAGATCATCGGGCGCACGCGCTCGATCGCGGCGGGATCGCCGGACACCATCACTGATAGTGTTCCCGCCCGCGCGCCAGGCGGGCCGCCGGAGATCGGGCAGTCAACGACGGTGACGCCTTGCGCGGCCATCGTATCTTCGATCTCTTTCACAAAGGGCACGCCGATGGTGCAGGTGTTGACCAGCAGCTTCATCGTCTTGCCGTTCACCAGCCCATCGGGACCAAAGGCCACCGCGCGGAAGGCGGCCAGCGTCGGCAGGGACACGAACACGATCTCACACTGGTCCGCCAGTTCGCGCGGGGAGTGGGCGCGCCGCGCCTGGCGTTCCAGCAACGGCTGCATCGCGGCTTCGCGAATGTCGTAGACAGTCAGCGTATGACCGGCATCCAGGAGGCGGTGCGCCATGGGCTGACCCATATTGCCGACGCCGAGATATCCAGCTTCCATGGTTCGTTCTCCGATTTGATTTGGGTTTTGCCCTGCCCCTGTGCGCGAGGAGGCGCGCGCGTGTTGGTCCTTAGGACCCCGCCTGCAGCACCGTCTTGCGGGCCAAAAGCCCGGCAATCTCCTCCGCGCTCAACCCGTGTTCGGCCAGAATCGCCGTGCTGTGCTCGCCTTTCCCGGGGGATATCGTTCGCACCGCCCCATCCTCGAACGGCGGCATCCCAATAATGTTGGGCAACGGGATCGGCTGGTCCACATGCGGATGCGACGTCCAGGCCACCGCGCCGCTGGCCGCGACATGTGGCTGGCGCAGGAAGTCGGTGTAGCTGTTCAGCGCCTCATGCATCACCCGCTGCTCACTCAGACGCGTGGACCAATACGCGGTCGGCTGGGATTCCAGCAGCGGCCGCAGAACGGCGTTGAGTTCGGCGATATGCGGTTCCCGGTCGATGGTGGTTTTGAAGCGCGGATCCTCGCCCAGGTCCGGGCGGCCGATGGCCCGGCAATAGGCGTCCCATTCGAACGGGCGCACCACGGTGACCTGCACCCAGCCATCGGCGGTCTTGTAGATACCCGTCGGCGGCACGATCGCCCGCGCCGCCCCGCCATCGAGGTAGGAGCCCATCATGCGCACCGCCTGCAAACCGGCGCCGCCCTGCATCAGGCTGGCCTCGATATGCCGGCCGCGGGGTTCATCCCGGCGGGCATGCAGCGCGGCGGCGACGGCGGTGAAGCTGTAAATCGCGGTGCTCATGTCGATGGAGATGATGGGAATGCGATGCGGGATGCCGTCCATACCGACATTTTCCGCCATCAGCCCGGTATAGGCCTGCAACACCGGGTCCATGGCCGGACGCTCCGCCAGCGGGCCCTTCAGGCCGAAGCCGGACACCGACACATAGAGGATGCGTGGTTCCTTCGCCGACACCGCCTCATAACCGAAACCCAGCCGATCGATCACGCCGGGGCGGAAGCCTTGCAGGAACACGTCGGCGCCCGCGATCAGGCGCCAGAGCAGCGCCTTGCCTTCCTCACTTTTCAGATCGAGCGCGATGGAGCGTTTGCCGATATTGGCCGGGATCGAATAGACGGTGTGATCGCCATAGACCGTGCCCAGGCCGCGCGACCAGTCGCCGGTATCGGTCGGCTCGACCTTGATCACGTCGGCGCCATACTGGGCCAGCATCATCGCGCAATAAGGGCCGGCGACGCCCTGGCTGAGATCGACCACCTTCAGGCCCTTATATGGCGTGTCGTAGCTCATGGGTTCGCTTCCTCCGATCTTTGTCGCAATATAACGCCGGATCGCTGAGCGGGGGGCAACCCCGCGGCGGTACATCACCCTTCCGCGATCCACGCGGAGGTCTTTTCAGGAGTAAACACCATGATCCACGTCCTCGCTTTCATCACCGCCAAGCCGGGCATGCGCGGCGCCATCCTCGAAGCCTTCCATGCCAATATCCCGGCCGTGCATGCCGAAGATGGCTGCATCGAATACGGCCCGGCGATCGACGCGGTGACCGGCACGCCGAACAAATATGGCGACGACACCTTCGTGGTGATCGAGAAATGGGCGAGCGCCGAGCATCTGAAGGCGCATGCCGCGTCCGCGCACATGGCGGCCTATGCGGCGAAGACCAAGGAGATGATCGCGTCCCGCGTCATACACCTCCTGTCGCCGGCATAACACTTCAGGGGCGGGCCCGCGCCCGCCCCACCCGCCGCGCTGGCGGGACGGGGGAGGAAACAAAAAATGCCCAAAGCGGCAAAACTCGCACTTCTGTCTGGCTTTCTCGGGTGGATGTTCGACTCAATGGACCTCAATCTGTTCACGCTGGTCCTTGTACCCACCATTCGCGAACTCACCGGTGCCAAAACGCCCGCCGAGATCGCCCAGGCCGGCGGCCTGATCATTGCCCTGAAAATCTTCGGCTGGGGCCTCGGCGGAGTCCTGTTCGGGGTCGCGGCCGACAGGCTGGGGCGGTCGCGGACGCTGGTCTGGACGATCCTGATCTATGCCGTGTTCACCGCCGCCAGCGGCCTGGCCCAGAACTGGACACAGCTCGCCATTTTGCAAACCCTCGCCGGCATCGGCATTGGCGGCGAATGGGCCGCCGGGGCAGCGCTGATCGCCGAGACCTGGCCGGAAAAATCCCGCGTCAAAGCCATGCAGACCATGCAGATGGCTTACGCCTTCGGCTTCTTCCTCGCCGCTGGGGTCAATATCCTGCTGGGACCCATCAGCTGGCGCTATGTGCTGGCGGCCGGCATCATCCCGGCGATCGCGACCCTCTTCATCCGCCGGTTCGTGCCTGAGCCCGAGCGCTGGCAACAGGTCCGCGCCAAAGCGGTGAATGAAACCGCGGCCTCCACTTTCGCCGCGATCTTCGCCCCCGACATCCGCCGCAACACCTTTGTCGGCGTCACCATTGCCCTGGCGATGATGGTGGGCAGCTGGGCCGCGCTGACGCTGCTGCCAGGCTGGATCAGCCAGTTGCTGGGGCCGAGCAATGCCAAACTCGCGGCCTGGACCATCAGCTGGAGCTTCATCCTGCTGAATATCGGTGCCGTCGCCGGCTACGTCACGCTGATCTTCGTGGCCGATATCGTGGGCCGCCGCCGCTGCTACTTCATCTTCTGCGTCGGCTCCCTGGCCTCGATCCTTTACACGTTCCAGCCTGGCACCACGCTGGAGCAGTTGCAGACCATGCTGCCGGTGCTCGGCTACTTCATCGTCGGCGGCTTCGGCACCTTCGCGGCCTATTTGCCGGAGCTGTTTCCCACCCGCATCCGCGGCACCGGCCAGGGATTCTGCTACAATATGTCCCGCATGCTGACCGCCCCCGGCCCGCTGATCGCCGGCACGCTGGTGGGCACGTTCGGGTCGATCCCCCAGGCCGCCTCGGCCGTGGCGCTGTTCCTGGTCGTGGGGATGGTGGTGATCTGGTTCGGGCCGGAGACCGCGGGACAACCCCTTCGCGATTGATTTGCAACAGGAGGCGCAAGCCATGAAAGAACGCATCGTCGCCGTCCCCACCGCGGACGGGCAGATGGAAACCTTCATCACCCATCCCGAGCAGGATGGGCCCTTCCCCGCTGTCGTCCTGTTCATGGACGTCTGGGGCATCAGGGAGGAGCTGTACGACATCGCGCGGCGTATCGGCACCGTCGGCTACTGCGCCGTGGTGCCGGACTTCTACTACCGCCAGGGCCGCGTGCGGCATGAGTTCCGCGATGCCAACCACCGCATGATCTCCCTGCATGCTTTGCCGGAAGCGGACCGCCAGAAGGTCACCGCCCCGCTGGCGAAGCTGAGCGACACGATGGTGGTCGCCGATACCGGGGCCTTGATCGGATATCTGGACGCCAACGCGCCGGTCAGGCCGGGCCCGATGGGTTCCGTCGGCTATTGCATGGGCGGGCGGCACGTCATGAGCGTCGCCGCGGCCTATCCGGAGCGGTTCCGCGCCTCCGCCGGGCTGCATCCAACCAGCCTGATCTCCGACCGCCCGGATTCCCCGCATCTGGCGGCCGATCGCCTGCGGGGGGAGTTCTATTGCGGCTTCGCGGAGACGGATCCTTATGCGTCCCTGCCCATGATCGCCGAACTCGGCCGGATCTTGGATGGATGCGCCGTCGGCTACCATCGCGAAATCCATGCGGGCGCCGTCCACGGTTATGCGCTGCCCGACCGCGACATCCACCACAAGGCTGGTGCCAACCGGGATTGGGAGCTGATTTTCGCGATGTACCGCCGGCAATTGGGGCCGGTCTGACGCCCCGACGCGGAATGTGACGATTTTCGGGTACAACCCCCTTGATGGGGGGGGCTGGTCTGGTTATAAGCCGCCTCCCGCGCCTGGGGGGTCATAGCTCAGTTGGGAGAGCGCCTGAATGGCATTCAGGAGGTCGGGGGTTCGATTCCCCCTGACTCCACCACCCGGCGGCGGCATCAGCAATATAACTCAGAGAACCTTTCACCTGCTTCTCTTCCGCTGATATTTCTGACGTCCTTTCCCAATCGTCTATTTCATTGATTCATCGGCATTTTTCGATCATTCGCGTCGGCGCGGTGTGCTCAATCTGACCCAGGCGGCGCCTTAAATGGCCCGGCGATAGGCGATGGCCGAACCATCGCGGCCGGTGGTGCGGAGCGCAACCCAGCTGTGCGCCTCATCGTACCAGTCATCCAGCGCCACGTCGCCGGTCAGCGAATAGCGGCGGGCCCGGATGGCGCGACCGTCTGCCAAAGACACCGACTCCTCCCCATGCTCAAGCACCTGGGGGCGGACCTGTTCCCCGGTCTGCGGATTGAACAGGGGGACGGACATACACAAATAATTCCAATGGGTCAGAGGAATCATGGCCGCCGACATCACGACGCGCTTGCCATTGCCCGTGCGCACGACAACCCCCTCTGGCGTCCGTTCGGCCCGCACATCGTGGATCGTGCCGTCATCATTGGTATTGCTTTCCATGCGCTCAAACAGGCCATCGCGCCATTGCTCCCGCACGGTGTGCGTGTATCGGTACAGGGCAATGGGCCCCAAGGTAATGACGAGCCGTACGTCGATTGATGCGAGCAGCACGGCACCGTCCCGCGTCAGGTTGATCACGTGCTGACCGATCAGGCTGTCATTGCGGAACACATCGAAGCGCAGCAGGCCTGGCGGTACCGACGTGACGGCGGCGGGGGCACCCCTTGGCGCCGCCCCAGCGGCCAGGGCGCCGCTCCCGACCATCACACGCCGGCGCGTCAGTACGGCAATCATCGCGTGCTCCCCCCCGGTCGGCTGATGCGATACAGGCCGACATCGATGGCACCGGCCCGGAATCCGGCTTCGCAGTAAGCGAGGTAGTATTCCCATTTGCGCTTGAACGCCGCGTCGAAGCCTGACCGTTCCAGACGCGGCCAGGCGTGCTGGAAGCGGCGGCCCCATTCCGCCAGCGTCCGGGCGTAGCTGTCGCCGAAGGTGCGCACGCCCTCCAGCACCAGTCCGGCCGCGGCAACCTGGGCGCGCATCACGCTGTCGGAGGGCAGCATGCCGCCGGGGAAAATATGGCGCTGGATGAAATCGGCGCCGCGTTCGTATGACGCGTAGCGATCTTCCGCCATCAGGATGACCTGCAAGGCGGCGATTCCCCCGGGGCGAAGCCGATCGTGGATGGTGGCAAAATAGTCCGACCAGTATTCGCGCCCGACCGCCTCCAGCATCTCGACGGAGACGATGCGGTCATACTGCCCCGCTGTGTCGCGATAATCCTGTAACCGCAGTTCCACGGAACCCGGCGCACAACCATCGGCCAGGCGGTTGCCGGCCCCGTGCAACTGTGCGTGGGACAAGGTCAGCCCCACCACGGCGCAACCACGCTCGCGGGCCAGCCGCTCCGCCAATCCGCCCCAGCCGCAGCCAATTTCCAACACGCGTTCCCCGCCAGACAGGGCCAGGGCGTCGATCACCATGTCCTGCTTGGCGGCCTGCGCGTCCTCCAGCTTTTGCGTGGGATGGGTATAGAGCGCGGACGAATAGCTCATGCCCGCATCCAGCCAGGACGCGTAGAAATCATTGCCGAGATCATAATGCGCCGGGATGTTGCGCCGGCTCCCGGCGCGGCTGTTGCGGCGAAGCGCGTGCCGCAGCCGGTTCGCCCAGCGCGCCACGCGGGAGCCGTTGAGTGAGGCATCCATGCGTTCATAGTTACACGCCACCAACTCGATCAGGGCCGTCAGGCCCGGCGTGGACCAATCCCCGGCCATGTAGGATTCAGCGAAGCCAATATCGCCGGCCACCAAAAGCCGTCGGACCGCGTGCCAGCGATGCAGCACCAGCACGCCGCTGGGGCCCGGATGCGGACCGGCGTGTTGGATCGCCTCGCCGCCCGGCGTGTGGATGAGCAGCTGCCCGTGCGTCACCTGCCGCGCCAGCCGCTCCAGAAACCGGCGGGACAGCGAGAGGCGAAACCAGGAAACGCGGATGCCGCCCGCGGGCAGGGTGTTGACGGGCTGGCTCACGCGATGGGTGCCTCCGACAGCGTTACGGGTGCGACAATGCTGACGAGATGGTTCGGTGGCGCTGGTTTGCGATGGAATCGCATGCCTTTGCGCCATAGCCGCAGCGCCTCCCAATGGATTCCGACAATCACTGTCAGTGTCAGCAGCGGCGTACGCAGGAAGGCGCCGAGCAGCGCCGCATCCGTCAGGTCGCGCCGATCGGCTGCCAGCGCCGCGACGATGATGGGGCCGTCGGCGTCGGTGCCACGGATCACGATGCTCAATGCGGTGTCCGGCGCCCGGACGCGGAATTCGTAGCGCATGTCCATCGCCAGGAAGGGTGAGACATGGAATGCCTTGGCGCAATCCTGGCGAATGGCGGTGGGTTCGTCCGGGTGAGCCACCGGGATCAGGTAAGTGTGGCGCTCACCGAAGGTGTTGTGCACCTGGTGCAGCAGCGCCAGCAGCCGCCCGTCGCGGTGGTAACAGAAATACACGCTCAGCGGATTGAAGCCGAAGCCGAGTATGCGTGGCATCGCCAGCAGGCGGATTGCGCCGCCTTCCAGGTCTATCCCGGCCGTCGCCAGCGATCCTTCCACCCAGCCGCGCAGCGGGGCTCCGGAACCGTCGGCATGGTCGCGCTCATCAAAGCCGAACACATTGAAGCGCCGGTGGGAGAACAGGCGCAACCGCGCGGCCAGGGCGGGAATCTCGTCCAGGTCCAGCAGGACGGAGAAGACGCGATATCGCAACCGATGGGGCTTCGGACGCAGCCGCCGGTGCGTTACGGCGCCAACATACAGGGCGGAGGCGATGCTCATACGCCGGCCGTCAACGCCACGCCACTGGGTTCGACCGGGCCAAGATGGATGCGGCCGGATTCATTCGCCACCTGCCAGGGTCGCCGCACGCCGCCCAACTGCTCCGCCACCGCCAGCCCGGCCTGCAACCCATCCTCATGGAACCCGGCGCCGAAATGCGCGCCGCAGAACCATACGCCACCCTGATCCTGTAAACCCCATAGCCGGCGCTGGGCACGGATGGCGGCGGCATCGAAGACCGGGTGTTCGTAGGACTCGCTACGCAGAAGACTGCCAGGGCGCGGCGCGTGCGGCGGATTCAGGGTGACAAAATAATCGGTCGCGCCCGGCAGGCCCTGCAGCCGGTTCATCCAATAGGATACGCAGGGCAACGCGGCCTCCGCGCCAGAGCGCCCGAGATAGTTCCAGCTTGCCCAAACTGCGCGGCGGTGCGGCATCAGCGTCTTGTCCGTATGCAGCACCGCCATGTTGCGGGTGTAGCGAAAGGCGCCCAGCACATCGCGCTCCCGCGGCGTCGCTTCGCCCCCCAGCAGGGCCAGCGCCTGGTCGGCATGGCATGCCAGCACGACATCGTCATACACATGCGCGCCCCCCTGGCTCCGCACCCTGACCCCCTCCTCCAATCGTTCCACCGCCAACGCCGAGCGGCCGGTGCGGATGCGGCTGGCAAAGCCTTCCGTCAGCTTTGCCAGGTATTCGCGGGAGCCGCCGATAACCGTTCGCCAGGCCGGGCGATCGGCTACCTGCAGCAAGCCATGATTGTCGCAGAAGCGAATGAAGGCGGCGGCCGGATGCAGCCGGGCATCCGCGGCCGGGCAGGACCAGATGGCGGCGGACATCGGCAGCAGATGATCCTCCTGCAACGCCGCACCGTAGCCACCCTCTCGCAGATAGTCGTCCAGGCTGCCCAGTTCCTGTTCCAGCCGCGCCAGATCGCGCGGCGCGGCGCGGTAGAAGCGCAGCAGGTCACGCAGCATGCCCCAGAAGCGCGGACGCAGCAGGTTGCGCGGCTGGGCGAACAGCCCGCGCAAATCGGTGCCGGCATATTCCAGCCGGCCCTCGTCGATGGAGACGGCGAAGGACATATCCGATTGCCGCGTTGCGACGCCGAGGTGGCGGAACAGGGCCGTCAGATTTGGATAGGTGCGTTCGTTGTAGACGATGAAGCCGGTATCCACCGCCAGCAGCCCATCGGGCGTGGCCACGGAGGCGGTGTTCGCATGCCCGCCCACGCGGTCCAGCGCCTCATAGACCGTCACCCGATGGCGTCCGGACAACAGCCAGGCGCAGGCCAGGCCCGCGATCCCCGTGCCAATCACCGCGACGTCGCGCGGTGACCGCTTCTCGTGCGTCCCGATGGTCCGCATGGATCTCCTGTTACGTTGGGTGGGCTGGCCGCCGTTTCTGCTGAACCGGGGGTGGATGCTGACGCTATTATTAGCCACCTTTACGCAGCAGGCACGCGATCGGATCACCTGTCGCCAATGACGCGCGCCGGGTGATCCAATGCGCGCCCGGCCACGTAAAGGAAATCGATGAATGCAAAGCCCGATCACGCGAGCGAACCACCGGCGACATGGACGAGAGCGGATGAACCGTCTTCGCGCATGACCAGCGATGCCGCGCCGATCCAGGATACGGACTTGTTGCTGGCCATCGCGGTCAGGCGCGACCGACAGGCATTTTGTGTGCTGTTCGCGCGCTTCGCACCGCGCCTGAAATCCTGGTTGATGCGCGCCGGCACCCCGGCGGACCGGGCGGAGGACCTGGCGCAAGAAACCATGCTGGCGGTTTGGCGGCGGGCTGAGAGCTTCGATCCCACCCGCGCGGGCGTCGCGAACTGGATATTTACGATCGCCAGGAACCAGCGGATCGATGCCTTTCGCCGCCTCTCTCGCCCTGAGCCGGATGCCGATGACCCGTCCTTGGCGCCATCCCAGCCTCTCCCGCCGGACGCCGCCTTTGAAATGGCGGAGGACGAGACCCTGATCCGCGCGGCGCTTGCGACCTTGCCCGCCGAACAGGCGGAGGTCATTCGCCTCGCGTTTTTCGAGGACCGTCGACACGCGGAGATCGAGCGGACCCTGGGCATCCCCCTCGGCACCGTGAAATCACGCCTGCGCCTCGCCATGAGTCGCCTTCGCGCCCGATTGGCGGAACCCCAACCCGAGGGAGGCCAAACGCAAAGAGGCCAACCCAAAGGAAGCCAAACATGACCCCTTCCCCCACCCACCATCCAGCCGATGACACACTGCTGCGCCATGCCGCCGGGCGCCTGTCCGCTGGCGCGACGCTGGTCGTCGCCACGCATCTCGCCGGCTGCCCGCATTGCCAACTGGCAGCCCGGCTCGGGGAGGCCATCGGCGGTGTCCTGCTGGCCGATACCGCCCCCGCCGCCATGGCCACGGACGCTCTGGACCGCACCCTGGCCCGGCTGGACACCCCGGCCAGTATTGCCCGACCGCCCGCCAACGCGACGGACCCGGTGCCGGACCTGGCGCCGGGCGTGCCAATGCCCGCCCCGCTGCGTCATGTCGCACGCCGCCCCTGGCGCTGGGTGGCGCCGGGCATCAGCCGCATTCGGCTGGACCTTGCCGGCGCGGCGCCAGGGGAGCACGCCTATCTGCTGCGCGTCGCCCCCGGCGCCACCTTGGCGGAGCATGGCCATCGCGGCGAGGAAATCACCTGCGTCTTGTCCGGACAGTTCCGCGACTCCACCGGCTTATACGGCCCAGGAGACGTTGCCGAAATGGATGTCGGGCAGGACCACCAGCCCATCACCGAGCCCGGCGCGGTCTGCATCTGCCTGATCGCGACCCAGGGCCGCCTGCGCATGCGCGGCACGCTGGCCCGCCTGCTGCAACCCCTCGTCGGCGTTTGATGATCCGCCTGATCCTGCCGCTTGCCGTCTTCCTGGCCGCCGCCATGGCGCTGGCCTGGGCCTGGCAGAAGCGCGCCAACAATGCCGGCTGGGTGGATGTCTTCTGGACCTTCGCGATCGGAGCCGCCGCGCTGATCGGCGCGCTGTGGCCTCTGGCCGGCGATTCGGCGCAGCCAGCCCGCCAGTGCCTGGTCGCGGCGCTGGTCGCGCTCTGGTCACTGCGCCTCGGTTTGCATCTGCGCACCCGTGTTCGCACCCGGCCGGAGGATGCGCGCTACGCTGGATTTCGGCGTGACTGGGGCGCCCGCTTCCAGGTGCGACTGTTCTGGTTCCTGCAAATCCAGGCCTTTGCCGCCCTGCCGCTGGCGTTGGCGATGCTGCTTGCGGCCCGTACGCCGGCCCCATTTCCCCGGCTTGCGGATATCATCGCCCTGGCGTTGATCGCGATAGCCCTGGCAGGCACTGCCCAGGCCGATCGGCAGCTCGCCCGCTTCGTCGCCCGCCCCGCCAATGCCGGCAAGGTCTGCGACCAGGGATTGTGGGCCTGGTCACGCCATCCGAATTACTTCTTTGAATTCCTCGGATGGTGCGCCTGGCCGGTCTTTGCCCTTGATCCCGCCTGGGCGCCCGGCTGGGTTACGCTCGCCGCGCCAGCCCTGATGTACTGGCTGCTGGTGCATGTCTCGGGCATTCCACCGTTAGAGCGCGTCATGCTCGCATCGCGTGGCGAGGCCTATCGCGCCTATCAGGCCCGTACCAGTGCCTTCTTCCCTTTACCGCCCCGCGTCGAGGATCCCGCATGAGCCTGATCTCCACCAGCACCGGCCTGGTCGAGCGCCTGCCGATGCCCGACGCCCTCACACGGTTTGGCATCGCCCAGCTTGTTGCCCGCACCCATCGCCGCATGGCAACGGCACAAGGCGATATCGACACCGCATTCGCCGCCGCCATGATCACGCACCCGATCGCAGAGCATACGGCTGATGCCAATGCGCAGCATTACGAGCTGCCCGAGGCGTTCTTCGGCCTCATCCTCGGCCCGCATCGCAAATATTCCAGCTGCCTCTACCGCACCGCCGAGGAGACGCTGGCCCAGGCCGAGGCCAACGCGCTGGAGGAGACCTGCGCGCATGCGGATGTGCAGGACAAGCAAGACATCCTGGAACTCGGTTGTGGTTGGGGTTCACTCTCCCTGTGGATGGCGGAGCATTATCCGCTTGCCCGTGTCACCGCCGTGTCCAACTCCCATTCCCAGCGTCTCTACATCGAGGCCGCGGCACAGGCGCGCGGGCTCCACAATCTGCGGGTCATCACCGCTGACATGAACGATTTCGACCCGGGCGCGCGCTTTGACCGCATCGTCTCGGTGGAGATGTTCGAACACATGGCGAACTGGAACGCGCTGCTGACCCGCGCGCGGACCTGGCTGCGCCCGGACGGGCGGCTGTTCCTGCATGTATTCACCCATGTGTCCGCGCCTTATCGGTTCGACACGGCCGACCCCGCGGACTGGATTGCCCGGCATTTCTTCACCGGCGGCATCATGCCGAGCCACAGTCTGATCCGCAGCTTTCCGCATCTGTTCGAGGTGGAGCACGACTGGCGCTGGGACGGTCGGCAATACCAACGCACCGCGCGCGATTGGCTGGCGCGATACGATGCCAATATTAAACGGATCGATGACCTACTGGGCGGTGTGTACGGGACGCAGGCACCCCTTTGGCGCCGCCGCTGGCGCTTGTTCTTCCTGGCTGTCGAGGGATTGTTCGGTCATGACGATGGGCGTGCCTGGGGGGTTTCCCACTACCGCCTGAAACCCGTCCTCTGAGCATGCCCCTGCTCGCCGCCCTGCGCCGGTATATGGCGGCGGAGGATCCGGTGGTGGCCACCGCCAACCTGATCGCGATGGTGTTGGCGTGGAATACGCCGTTCTACCCGCTTTACGTGCTAGGCACCGCGGGCGCGGCGATGCATCCGGGGGCGTGGTTCACACTCCTCTCATTTCCTGTGTTTCTTGTGGTCCCGGCTGTCACCCGCCGCTTTTCGCTGGCCGGACGCGCGCTGCTCGCGGCGGCAGGCATCGCCAACACCGTCTATTGTACATGGCTGCTGGGAGAGGCGGCGGGAACACAACTGTTTCTGCTTCCCTGCATCGCACTGGCCCCCCTGCTATTCCGCCGGGCGGAGGGCCTGGCGTTGCTCACGTTCCTGTTCCTGCCGTTGTTCATTGGACTGGGTCTTCATGGGCGCTATCCCGCGTCGCCGTTCGGATGTGACGGCGAAACCTGCGCTGCGCTGCACTGGTTGAATGTCATCAGTGTAATCTGTCTGCTGGGTTTTCTTGGCCTGCTCGGTTTGCGCCGTATCATCCCGCCGACAACCCCGCCAGGCACCGCCGCTGCATCCACGCGCCAGCCGTCGCCGCCAATCCAGTAACGACACCGCCCCAGGCCATATCGACCAGCGTCAACGGCCAGGTCCAAAACTTCATAACCGCCTGGCTCGTCAGATCGTATGTGCCATAGGTGCACAGACCGAACACCGCACCATACAGAAATGCGCTCAAGATGCCGCCACGCTGGTGCGCCACTGGCAAAACCAGCACCATGATGCCTGTGATATGCAGTAAATAGAACAACAGGGCGGGTGCGACGCGAAACCGCTCCGCCAGCAGCGGCCCGACCGTGGTCGCGTAGAGCGGCCCACCCACAAAGGCGAGCCACATCGCATCCAGAGCCAGAAACACCAGCAGCGTCACCCCATAGACGCGCAGCCAGGCGGTCATCGCGCGCCGACCATGGCTAGCAATTCGCGTCGCGTTTCGGCGTTGTCTCGAAAGCTGCCCAACATGCGGCTGGTCACCATGGTAACGCCCGGCTGGTGAACACCGCGCGTGGTCATGCATTGATGCGCTGCCTCGATGATCACCGCGACGCCCTTGGGCTGCAAAACCGACTGGATGGTATTGGCGATCTGTGCCGTCAGTTTCTCCTGAATCTGGAGCCGCTTGGCATAGGCTGCCACGACGCGGGCCAGCTTGGATATGCCGACCACGCGCCGGTGTGGCAGATAGGCGACATGGGCGCGGCCGATGATGGGCACCATGTGGTGTTCACAATGGCTCTCCAGGCGAATATCGCGCAGCAGCACGATCTCATCGTAGCCGTCGGTTTCCTCAAACGTGCGCTCCAGTAGAGCGATGGGGTCCACCTCATATCCTGCGAAAAATTCCTCATAGGCGCGGGCCACACGCGCGGGCGTGTCGATCAGGCCCTCGCGCGTGGGATCATCTCCGGCCCACTGTATCAGGGTCCGAATGGCTGTTTCCGCTTCCTCCCGGTCAGGGCGTGAATCGGAGGGAGGGTTGCGGGGTCCGCCAACCGGGGTCATCGAATTCAATGGTTCGGCTCCTTCCCAAGGCAGCAGGATACCGTCGCCCGATCACCATTGATGAGGCTTTTGACGTTGCTGTTGGCTCAGAGCCTTTACGAAGCCCGGGTCGCTCTGGATCACCAGAGAGGCGGGGTCCCGCGACCAATCCAATCGCCAGGGCCGCCATCACGAACGTCGCCCCAACCGGGGGATTGTGTCTCGGCTCATTGATCCAGCCAGACATCCTCCATCCGCCACCCATTGTACTGACTGTTCACCATCACCGTCAGTCCCTTCACCCAAGGCTGCCAACACGTCGCCGCCCGCGCATGGTAAATGATCGGCCGCGCCAACTCCTCCTGCAAGGTTCGATCAATCTCCCAGACCAGGCGCTGCCGTTTACCCGCATCAATCTCCCTCGATTGGGCCTCAATCTTTGCATCCAGGCCCCTGTTGCAATGCCCGGTATAATTGCGGGGCGAGTCGCAGACATAATTCTGGTAAAAATTCGGATCCGGATCATCGACCGCCGCACCCAGCACGTTCACCGCGATCCGGTAATCCTTCTTGATCAGTTTCGGAACCCAGGTGGCGGTCTCGGTCGTGTCCAGTTCCCCATCAATGCCAATCTCTTTCAATTGGTCGATGAACAACGTCGCGGGGTCGCGGTAAACGGACAAATTGCGCACCGATACCTTCACCGATAGCCGGTTATCCGGCCCATAGCCAAGCCGGCGCAGGATGGCACGCGCTTCCTCCCGATTCCTGCCGACATCGTCGCCATAGCCAGGCAGGCCAGCCAGTCTCTCCGCCGGCAGGCCCCACACGCCCTCCGGCGGCGCCAGCAGGGCACCGCCGAGCGAGCCCTGCCCCTGCGTCAGAATCTCAATGAAGGCCCGGCGATCCAGGGTTAACGCGATCGCGCGGCGCATATCGGCATTATCAAACGGTGGCGCCGTGCGATTGATCAGCAGCGCGACGGTCTCACTCGTCGGCGTTACCGCGCACACCACCTCCGGCGCCTGCCGCCGCAAATCCGCCAACAGCGGCACGGTGATCTCATTGGGGAACGTCATATCGAATTTGCCCGCCACGAAGGCCAGCATGGCCGTCGAGCGGTTGGGGATGATCGTGTATTCGACCCCGTCCAGATGCGGCAGGCCGGGCTTCCAGTAGTCGGGATTGCGGGCCAGCTTGATGCCCTGGTTGGGCTTGTATTCCACAAATCGGAATGGCCCGGTGCCGATGGGGGCCAGCCGCATGTCGCGCGGCGAGACATGGCAAGGGTACATCGGGGTCTCCCCACTCGCCAGCAGCGACAACAAGGCCGGCTGCGGGCGCTTGAGGTGAATCGTCGCCTCCCGCTCCCCGTTTACCGTGGTGCCGGACACGTTGACCCACCAACTGCCGCGATAGTTCAGCCTTAGCTTCTCTTTCCCGGCGTCGATCAGCAGGTCCATCGTGCACTTGACGTCCGCCGCCGTGAACGGCTTGCCATCATGCCACTTTACGCCATCCCGCAAGGTAAAACTCAGCGCCGTATGATCCGCGTTCCACCGCCAGGCCGTGGCCAGCTCCGGCCGGATCGAGGCCTCACTGTTCTGCGCCACGTGCTGGTCAAACAGCACGAGGTTGTTGAACACGCCCATCATCGGCATCACCACGCCGACGGTGCCCTCCTCGTGCATGGACATGCTGGCGGGGCTGTCGCGATGATACACGCGCAGCACCCCGCCCTGCTTTTCCGCCCGGGCCGCGGTAGAGATCGCCGCGGTAGAGATCAAAGCCAGTAGCAGAGCCAACGTCCAGGCGATGGGCTTCACGGCACGTCTCCTCGCGGCGAGTGGGTCAATGAGGCGTGGTCAGACGCTCCTTGATGAACGGCAGCAGCGATGCGCCGCCCAGCTTCGGCCCATGCGCATGCAGGTGACAGGATGCGGTCCCGCCGCCCTGCACCGGCACGGCCGGTGGGGCTTCCTGGCTGCAAATCTCCATCGCGAAGGGGCAGCGGGTGCGGAAGCGGCAACCGCTCGGCGGGCTCATCGGGCTGGGCAGATCGCCGCGAAGGATGATGCGCGTGGCGGTGCGCTGACGCTCCGGGTCCGGAAATGGCACAGCGGAGATCAGCGCCGCCGAATAGGGATGGGCCGGCGCATCATAGACCCGCCCGCTCGGCCCGGCCTCCACGATCTCCCCCAGATACATCACCGCGACATTGGGGCTCATGAGCCGCACCACCGCCAGGTCATGCGCGACCAGCAGGAAGCTGGTGCCGGATTTGGCCTGGATCGCCTTCAGCAGATTGAGGATCTGACTCTGCGTCGACACGTCCAGCGCGCTGACGGGCTCATCGAGCACCACCAGCTCCGGATGCAGGATCATCGCGCGCGCGATGGCGATGCGCTGGCGCTGGCCACCGGAGAATTCGTGCGGGTAGCGCACCGCGTAACCGGCGTGCAGACCCACCGCCTCCAGCATGGCGCCAACCATGGCGGAGCGCTCGGCCTTTGGCACGTCGCGATGGATAATGATCGGCTCTTCCAGCAACTGCGCCACGGTCATCGACGGGTTCAGGGAGGAATAAGGGTCCTGAAACACCATCTGCATCCGCCGCCGCAGCGCCCGCACATCCTTGCGGCTGACCCCCGTGACATCGGTACCGCCCAGCGTCACCTTGCCCGAATGCGGTTCAATCAGCCGCATGATGGACAGCCCGATGGTGGACTTGCCGCTGCCGGATTCCCCCACCAGGCCCAGCGTTTCCCCCGCCGCGATTTCGAAGGAGACGCCGTTGACCGCGTGCAGCCGCTTGCGCTTCCCGAACCCGGACGCGCCGAGGTCATACATCACGTGCAGGTCAGAGACCTTGAGGCACGGTTCGGTCATGGCGTCACGCCCCTCCGATCCAGGACCGGTCGCAAGGAATCGACCAGGGCACAGCGCACCAGACCTCGCCCCTCGATCGCCAGGGGTACCGGGACGGTGGTGCAGGGTCCGTCCTGCCGGTAAACACAGCGGGGATTGAAGCGGCAGCCCTTGGGCCAGGCATGCGCCTGCGCGACGGTGCCAGGGATGGCGATCGGATCGTGCCCGCGTTCCAGCGCCACCTGCGGCATCGCTTCCAGCAACCCGGCGGTATAGGGGTGGCGCGGGGCGGAGAAGAGTTGGTCAGACGGGGCGGCTTCGACCACCTGCGCGCCATACATCACCACCACGCTGCGCGCGATCTCCGCCACCACGCCCAGGTCATGGGTGATGAACAGCACCGACATGCCGAGTTCACGCTGCAATTCCTTCAGCACCTCCAGAATGCGGGCCTGGATGGTGACGTCCAGCGCGGTCGTGGGCTCATCGGCGATCAGCAATTTGGGGCCGCAGGCAATCGCCATCGCGATCATCACCCGCTGGCGCATCCCGCCGGAGAACTGATGCGGATAAGCATGCGCCCGGCTGGCGGCGGAGGCGATATGCACCCGGTCGAGCGATTCCACCGCCCGCTTCCAGGCCTCGGTCCGCGACACACCGCGATGCCGGCGCACGACCTCCGCGATTTGCTCACCCACGGTGTAGGCGGGGTTCAGGCTCGACATCGGTTCCTGGAAGATGAAGCCTATGGCATCGCCGCGGATGCGATTAAGCACCCGGTTGGAGGCGCCAATCAGCTCCTGCCCATCAAACATCACGCTGCCAGCGGTGACACGGCCGCCTTTGGGTTGCACCAGCCCGACGGCGGCCTGGGTGGTGACGCTTTTGCCCGATCCGGATTCGCCGACGACGCAGACGATGTCGTTGCGGCCAACACTGAACGAAACATTGTCCACCACGGTCAACCAACCAGCGGGGGACGGGTACTGAACGGTCAATCCCTTGATGTCCAGCAATGGGGTTTCGGTCGTCATCGCGATCAATCCCCCGCCCTGCGCATGCGTCCGACCGAATCGCGGATACCGTCACCGATCAGATTGAAGCACAGCACCGTCACCGAAATAATCAGTCCCGCCGCGATCGTCGGCACCGGCGAGTCCGCCATATAGGGGAAGGCGGTGCCCAGAATAGCCCCCCAGCTCGCCTGCGGTGGTTGCACGCCCAGGCCGAGGAAGCTCAATCCCGCCTCCGCCAGCAAAGCCTGACCCATCAGCACGGTTGCCTGCACCACAAGCGGGCCGGTGACATTGGGCAGCACGTGCAGGGTAATGATGCGGGCGTCGCTGCACCCGGTCGCGCGGGCGGCGGTGATATAAACCTCCTCCCGCACCGACAGCGTGCTGCCGCGCACCACCCGCATGATGCGGGGCGCGTAGACCAGGCCGATCGCGGTCATGGCATTGGTCAGGCTCGGCCCGAGCATGCCGACGATAACCACGGCCAGGATCAGTGCCGGGAAGCTCATCAGCGCGTCGTTCAGGCGCATGATGATGGTATCGGTCCAGCCGCGCACATAGCCGCTGATCAGCCCCAGCGGCAACCCGATCACCAGCGCGATCACCACCGCCTGCACGCTGGCGATCAAAGAAAGACGAGACGCGAAAATCAGCCGGCTGAGCACGTCCCGTCCCAGGTCGTCCGTCCCCAGCGGATGCGCCCATGTCGGCGGCTTCAGAATATAGCGCAACGACGATTTGGCCGGATCATGCGGCGCCAGATACGGGGCGAACACGGCGACGATCACGATCGCCAGCAAAAGGATCGCCGAGACCAAAGCCGTCCGGTTGCGGCAAAAGCGCCCGAAAAAAGAGCTGCTCGGCGGCAGCGCGACCGCTTGCGCGGTGGGCAGGACGGTCGCGCTCATGCGCTGCGCACCTTGGGATCGAAATAGCCGTAGGACATGTCCACCAACAGATTAACGAACAAAACCACCGTCGCCGTCGTCAGCGCCACGCCCAACAGCACCGGCAGATCGCGCAGGAACACCGCCCGCACCGCCAACGATCCGACGCCGTTCATGGCGAAGATCTGCTCCACGATCACCGCGCCACCCAGCAGCCGCCGGATTTGCAGGCCCAGCACCGTCACCAGCGGGATCGCCGCGTTTTTCAGGGCGTGCTTGACGATGATCGACAGCGACGACAGGCCCTTGGCGCGCGCGGTCTGGATGTAATCACGCGACAGCACATCGATCATCGCACCACGCACCTGCCGCGCCAGCTCCGCCGCCAGACCGACGCCCAGGGTGAGTGAGGGCAATGTCAATCGCGCCAGATATTCGACCGGATCCTCCGTGAACGGGATATACCCCGTCGCCGGCAGCCAGCCGAGATTCAGCGCCACCACCAGCACCAGCAGCAGCCCGATGAAAAATTCCGGTGCCGCGATCCCCAGCGACGTGCCGAAAATCGTCAGGCGATCGAGATACGACCCCCGTTTGATCGCCGCGAACACACCCAGCGGCACCGCCAGCCCAACCCCGATCAGCGTCGAACCCGCCGTCAGCGACAGCGTGATCGGCATCCGATCCAGAATCAGTTCGGTCACCGGACGACCACTGGTGAAGGAGGTTCCGAGATCACCCACCAGCACGGCGGAGAGCCAGTGCCAGAATTGCAACAGAAAGGGCTGATCGAGGCCGAGGCGATGACGGGCCGCCTCAATCGCTTCGGCCGAGGCATTCTCCCCCGCCACCACCGCCGCCGGATCGCCGGGGGTCAGATGGATCAATAGGAAGGTGATCAACCCGACCAAGATCAGGATCGGGATAGCCGCCGCGATCCGGCGGAAAAGATAGAGCAGCGTGTTCATTTACAGCCCGCGCTCACGTGCGTGTCATTGATACGGTCGTTTCCCGTGGGCAAATAAGGCGGCAGATTGGTGATGCAACCCGGTTTATACGCATAGACATTTGATCGACTCATCAGCGTAATATGTCCCACTTGTTCGGTCGAAATGCGCGCGATCCGGTGCAGCACCTCTGCCCGCTTTGGATCACCCGGCGCCATACCGCGGGCCTGGCCGATCAGGGTATCGATCTCCGGCACCACCGCGCCCCAGGGCAGGATGTTTCCGCCGAGCCCTTCCTGGAAGGTCTGCAACGGATCCGAACGCCCACCCCAGCGCACCATCAGCACATCACCTCGTCCGGGCGGCGGACGGCGAAACAGCGTGTATTGCGACACATCCACCACATCGAATTTTACCCGGATGCCGACATCACCCAGCATCGCCTGCATGGCTTCGGCGATCTGCTTGTATTCGTTGGTATTCAACAGCAACCAGGAGATATCGACCCCGTTGGGATAGCCGGCCTCCTTGACCAGTTGCTTCGCTTTTTCCGGGTCGAAGGGATAGAGATTTTCTAAGTCCGGAATGAACCACGGCGACGAGGACGCGAAATATTGCACGGTCGGCTTGCTTGCGCCGTAGCCCAGCGCATCCGCCAGCGCATGCCGATCGGTGGCATGCATGATGGCCTGGCGGATTTTGAGCTTGCCGGTGGCCTCGTGGCTGGTGTTCACCCCGATTTCCCAGGTGCTGTTCTTCTCATTCACCTGCACCGCGAAACCGGCCGCTTTGGCTTCCCCGATCTGGCGCGGCTCGATCAGCGCGACATTGGCCTGCCCGGATCGGAGCGCGTTCAATCGCGCCCGGGCATCTGCGGCAAAATGATGCTCGAACGCCGCCGGCCGGCCTGTCGTGCCCTCCCAATAGGTCTCGTTGCGCGTCGTGATGGTCTGCACGTTGGAATCGAACGATCGGACTTTGTAGGGGCCGGTGCCAACCGGCCGCAGCGCCCCGCCAAACGCGTTATCAGCCAGCGCCGCAGACGCGATCATCATGCCGGCCTGGCCACCGAGCAAATAAGGCAGCTGACCGCTCGGCGCTTTCAGTTTCAGACGCAGTTTGTGATCATCCAGAATGTCCACCGCGGCGATCTGACTCATGGTTTCAAACGTCGCATTGCCGGCCCGGCTGCCAAGCGCGGCCGAACGTTCGAAATTCAATGCCACCCCCTTGGCGTCGAACGGCGACCCATCATGGAAGGTCACGTTCGGCCGTAATGTCAGGGTGAACTCGGTCAGGTCCTGGTTGTAGGCCCAGGACAATGCCAGGCCCGGTGTTGGCTCCCCGGCAGGGTCCAGGCGGATCAGCGAATCATAGATCGCCATCAGCGTACCCTGGGCGAAACTGCTGTTATTCTGCGGCTCCCGCGGGTCCAGTGTCTGATTTGACACTGCATCATAATAAATCAGTGTCGCGTTTGGATCACCCGGGCGATCCGCGGCCATCGCGCCCCCCCCCCGCAAGCAGGGCAATCAGCGCGGCGGACGCCCGGTTCATTTGCACCCGGCCGCTATCTGTACGTCGTTGAACCGGTCGTCACCGATGGGCAAATATGGCACCAACCCGCGGATGCAGCCGGGCTTGAAGGCGTAGACGTTGGACCGCGTCATCAGCGGCATATTCGCCGCATGTTCCACACCGAGCCGCGCGATCTGGCGAATAATCGGCAAGCGGGCAGCATCATCGGGCAACAAGCCCCGTGCTTTCTCAATCAGCACATCAATCTGGGGATCAGCGATTCCCACCGGATTATATGTCGCCCCTGTCGCGATCAATTCCTGAAATACCTGCAACGGATCGGCTCGCCCGCCCCAGCGCGCCATCAGATAATCACCGCGATAGGGGGGCTTGCGGAACAGATTGAACTGCGATGCATCAACCACATCGAATTTGATGCGGATATTGGATTCCGCCAGCATCGCCTGCAGCGCTTCACCCAATTGTTTGTACTCGGTGGTGTTGAGCAGCAAATGCGTCAGATCGACCCCGTCCTTGAAGCCCGCTTCCGCCAGCAGCGTTTTGGCCCTGGCTGGATCGTAAGGATAGATTTTTTCCAATTCCGGATCATAAGCCGGCGAACTCTGCGCGAAAAATTGCACCGTCGGCTTCGAACTGCCGAAGCTCAGCGCATCGGCCAGTGCCTGACGATCAACGGCGTGCATGAAAGCCTGACGGACTTTGAGATTGTTGAGGGGCGCGCGGCCCAGGTTCACATAAATATCCCAAACGCCATTTTTCTCGTTGATCTGCGTCGTGAGCCCGGCGCCCTTGGCTTCCGGGATTTGCCGCGGGTCGATCAGCACCACATTGGCCTGACCGGAGCGCACCGCGTTCAGACGGGCGCGCCCATCGGGAACGTAATGATGCTCAAATCCAGCCGGTCTGCCAGCGGTACCAGCCCAATAGTCGTCATTGCGGACCATGACGGTTTTGACGTTGGACTCGAAAGATTTCAGCTTATACGGGCCCGAACCGACAGGCTTGAAATTGGTTCCAAACGCATCGCCCGTCACCGAGGCTTCGCTTGCGACCATCCCGGCGATGCCGCCAAAGATATAGGGAATTTGCCCGCTGGGGGTCTTCAGCAACAATTTGAATTCATGAGTCCCGGTCACCTCAACACTGGCGAACGCTTTCAACGAATCAACCATCGCACCGCTTGACCGCGAACCAAGCGCCAGGTTGCGGTCGATGTTCTTCTTGACGACCGCGGCGGTGACCTCGGTCCCGTCATGGAACTTCACGCCCTTGCGCAGCACGAAGGTGTACGAGGTCAGATCGGGGGCAGCCTGCCATGACTCCGCGAGTCCCGGCGTTGGCGTGCCGCCGGGGTCAAGCCGTACCAGTGTGTCGTAGAGTGCAAGCAGCACTTCTTGCGAGAAACTACTGCCACTTTGCGGTTCCGCTGGATCGAGCGTTTCGTTTCCCACAGCATCGTAATAGATCAGCGTCGCGGCGGTGTTGACATCCGCGGCGCATGCCGGCGCGGCCAGGCCCAGCGCCAAAGCCATAAAAATCCAGCGCATCATTTGCAGCCCGCCGCGATATGGACGTCGTTGAACCGATCGTCGCCCGAGGGAAGGTAAGGCTGCAGGTTCAAAATGCAGCCCGGCTTGGTGGCATAGACATTGGCACGCGAAATTATGGGCAGCGTCGCCGCCATTTCGGACACTTCCCGCGCCAGTTGCTGCATGACCTCGACCCGCTTCGGATCGCTTGCGGCCATACCGCGCACCTTGTTCAGCAGAGTGTCGATTTCCGGACTGGCCGCGCCCCCTGGCGCATAAGAACCACCCGTGCCCACCAGTTCATAGACCGATTGGATCGGATCGCTGCGCCCGCCATAGCGCGCCATCAGAATGTCGCCACGGGGGGGTTGTTTGAAGAACAACGGGAATTGCGAAACATCAACGACATCGAATTTGATCCGGATGCCGACTTCCGCGAGGTTGGCCTGCAGGGCTTCACCGACCTGACGATATTCACTGTTGTTGAGCAGAAGCTGCGTGAGCTCAAACCCATCCTTATAACCCGCCTCAGCCATCAACCGCTTGGCCTTGGCCTGGTCGAACGGATAGCGGTTTTCGAGTTCCTTCACGTAAAAAGGCGACTTGTTCGACCAGATCTGCTGGGTCGGATGGGCACTGCCGAAAGTCAGAGCCTCGGCGATGGCTTCGCGATCGATGGCATGCATGATCGCCTGCCGGATGCGAACGTCACCCAAAGGGCCCTTTTTCAGGTTGGGGTAGATGTCCCACATGGCATTTTTCTCCACCACCTGAATGGTGAGACCGGCGCCTTTGGCTTCTGGGATCTGACGCGCATCGATCAACGCGATATTGGCCTGGCCGGATCGAAGCGCATTCAAACGGGCGCGCCCATCGGGCACGTAATGATGCTCGAACCCCGCCGGGCGGTCCTTGGTGCCGCCCCAATAGTCCTCATACCGGGTCATCAAGGTCGTCACATTCGCATCGAATTTCTTCAGCTTGTACGGGCCGGCACCGATCGCGGTCAGGCTGCCGCCGAACGCACCATCTTTCAGCGCCGCCGGGCTGATCATCATCCCCGCCGTGCCGCCAAACCAGTATTCGATCTGGCCATTCGGCGCTTTGAGCCTGATCTTGACCGTATCTTCGCCGACAGCTTCGAACGACGAAATCAGCGTGAAGGCATCGATCACCGTGCCACCCGCACGGCGGCCCAGCGCGGTGCTACGGGCGAAATTCGCCACCACAGCCGCGGCGTTGACCGGAGTGCCATCGTGAAATTTCGCCCCCGGCCGCAGATGGAGCGTCATCTCCGTCAGATCGTCGTTCCGCGTCCAGGAATCCGCGAGGCCGGGGCCAGGCACCCCCGCATCGTCCAGCCGAATCAGCGGCTCATAGATCGCGAGCAGCGCTTCATGCGAATAGGTGCTGTTGTTCTGCGGTTCCGCCGGATCGAGCGTCTCATTGCCCGCCATGTCGTAATAAACAATCGACGCGTCAGTATTCACCGCGGCTGGCTGCGCACCCGCCTGTACCGGCACGGCAGCCACGAATGACCCCATGATAAATGCTATCGACAATGCCATTGACCGCATTGATTCGTGCCTCCCTGGACGTGCTCAGCGGTGATGATCTGAGACGCTTTTTGTTGGAAACACTATGCAGGGTGGCGCGCGAGCGGTCCACTGTCGGTTCCGGACGCCAGGCAGTTTTGTCCGCACAGTTAATGTTTATCGATTATCAATCGAAGCCGCGCGGTGACCTGACCCCCGCCTTGCACCTCGGATTCGAAACCGAATTCATCCAGGAGCTGTCGCATGAGCAGATTGTCGCTGAGGACAGAGCTGACAAGCCTGCCGATCCCCCGCCCACGGGCATGGTCGATGATGGCGTGCATCATCAGCGTGCCCACACCGCGCCGGTGCCAATCGCTTCTGACCAGAATGGCCAGCTCCGCTTCGACATTGTCGGGGCCCGCGTTGGTCCGGACAACGCCAATCGGGACATCGTCTCCGGTCGCGAAGGCGATCAATGCCATTTCGCGGTCGTAGTCGATCTGGGTCAGCCTGACGAGCAAGGCGGGGACCAGGTCCTGAAGCACGCCATGATACCGCGCCCGAATATCTTCCGGCGCCAGCTTGCCATGCATCCGAACCAGATTGTCCGCATCGTCGGGCCGGATCGGGCGCAGCCGGATCGGTGTGCCGTCGCGCAGTCTGTCCGCACGCTCCAATTCGTAGGGATAGGGCACGATCGCCGATGGAACGGCCCGGGCGGAGTCGCCAATCCGGATACGCGCATCAAGAGCGATGACACCCGCGGCATTCGCGAGGAATGGATTGATGTCCAGCTCCACGATTTCGCGATGGTCCAGCGCCAACCGCGCCACATTGACCAGCAAGCGGCTGATCGCGTCGAAATCCACACTGGCCCGCCCCCGGAACCCGCGCAGCATGCGCGCCACCCGGGTCCGGTCAATCATCGTCCGGGCAAGTTCACCATCGAGCGGCGGCAAGGCCAGAATCGTGTCACCAATCACCTCAACCCCAACCCCGCCCTGGCCGAACAGGATGACGGGACCGAAGGTCGGATCGACGCTGACCCCGGCAATGAGCTCGAAAGCGTCGGGCCGGTGGATCATCTCCTCGACCACGAACCCTTCCAGCGGCGCCTCCGGCCGGGCCGCGGTGATTCGGGCATTCATCGCCTCCGCCGCCGCGCGGACGGACGCGGCGCCCGTCAGATTGAGCATCACCCCACCGATATCGGATTTGTGCAGAATCGCGCGCGATCGGATTTTCAGCACCACCGGCCCGCCAATCGACGCCGCGGCCGCCGCGGCTTCCTCCGCCGAGGCGACCACCAGACTGCGCACCGCCGGAATCCCGTACGCGCCAAGCACCGCCTTGACCGCCAATGGCTCCAGCCAATCCCACCCGGCGGCCAGGCCCGCGGCGAAGACCGCGCGGGCGGTGTCACGATCGGGTTCATCCTCTCCCGGACGGTGGCGCCCCGGCACCCGTACCAGATGGCGCTGATTGCGGGAGAATTCGGCCAGTTGCGCATATCCATCGACCGCCGCCGCGATGGTGTCGAACGCCGGGATGCCGGCCTGTGACAGACGGGTTCGCGCCGCGTCCGCGTCCTCCCCCCCCAGCCACGCAGCGAGAACCGCCGGCGCCGCCCCGGGGGGGCGGGCATTCCAGGCGCGGATCACACCCGCCGCCGTTTCGGGGGCCGACGACACCCCGGTCGGGCAATAGAGGGTGAGAACCGCGCTGACCGTGTCATCCGCCATCAGCGCGGACAGCGACGCCTCATATCGGGCGCCATTGGCATCGCCGATGATATCGATCGGATTGGCATGCGACCATGTCGGCGGCAGCACCTGATCCAGCGCGGCCCGGGTCGCGGGTGCGATCGCCGCGAGCGTGCCTCGGGCATCCAGCAAGGCATCAGCCGCCAGCACACCGAAGCCGCCGCCATTGGTCAGGATCGTAAGGGCCTCCCCGCGCAGGGGGCGCGTATGCGCCAGTGTTTCCGCGGCCGCGAAGAGTTGCTCAAGACCATTGACCCGCAGCAGCCCGGCGCGGCGGAAGGCCGCGTCATAGACCGCATCCGATCCGGCCAAAGCGCCGGTATGGGACCTGGCGGCGGCCGCCGCCGCGGGATGGCGGCCGGATTTAACGACGATCACGGGCTTGTCGCGGGCTGCCGCGCGGGCGGCGGACATGAATTTCCGCGCAGATCCAATGCTCTCAACATAAAGCAGGATCGCCTTGGTCTCGGGGTCGGTGGCGACGAAATCCAGCATGTCGCCAAAATCCACATCCGCCGTCGCACCAAGGGACACCAGGTAGCGGAACCCAATCTCGTGCGCGGCCCCCCAATCCAGCAGCGCGGCCGCGACCGCCCCGGACTGGGTAAAGCAGGCGATGGGGCCGGGTCGGGCCTGTACGTGACTAAAGCTCGCATTCACCCCGGCGCCGGGCACGATCAGGCCCAGGCAGTTGGGTCCCACAATGCGCAGAAGCCCGGGGCGCGCCGCATCCAGCATCGCCTGGCTGCGGTGGGCGCCTTCCACATTGCCCCCCTCCCCAAACCCAGCGGTGATAACGACCGCGCCGGCGCAGCCACGCGCCGCCAACTGCCCGATCAGACCCGGAATAGTATCCGGCGGCGTGGCAATCACCGCCAGATCCGGCGACTCCGGCAACGAGGCGACATCCGGCCAGACCGGGAGGCCATCGATCCGCCCCCCATGCGGATTGACCGGCATCAACATGCCACTGAAACCCGCCGCGCGCATATTGGACAGCAGCAGTTGCCCCACCGCGTGAGGCCGGGCGGAGGCCCCAATCACAGCCACTGAACGAGGGGCGAACATCCGTTCGAGATTGCGTGCCGTCATGTCGCGACCTTGGTCCCCACCCGCTGGTTTCGCAAGATACGATCAGGTGACGGCGCGCCGCATGCCCGATCCATACCCACCCTTGCACCCCAACCCGACCCAGGAGACGATGGTGGCCCCAAACCACGGAGGGAAACAAAGCCATGACCGGTCGCGTCGCAATGGTCTCGCTGGAGCGAGCCGCCGAACTGGGCGCCGAAATCGGGCTGCCTGCGCCGATGGCCACGCGCTCGGCCTTTCGCACCCTCGCCAACAACCCGCCTTTGCTGAAAGCCGTGTTCGGCCAGCTGTCCACCCTGCTGCTGCACAACACCTTCGACACCCGCCTGCGCGAACTCATGATCATGCGCATCGGCTGGGTCACGGGCTCGGTCTACGAATGGACCCAGCATTGGCGGGTCGCCACCGTCGCCGGTATCCCCCCGGAAGACGTGCTGGCCGTGCGCGACTGGCAGAACTCCGACCGTCTGTCCGCCGCCGACAAAGCCATCCTGAGGGCAACCGATGAGTCGCTGGCCGGCAAAACCGTGTCCGACGCCACCTGGGCCGAGGTCACCCAGCACGTCACCGATCCCGCCCAGCAGGTCGAATTCATCGTCGCGATGGGCAACTGGACCATGTTCTCCATCCTGTTGCGCAACCTGAAAATCCCGGTCGAAGACGGGGTCGCGATCTGGCCGCCCGACGGCGCCGTCCCCCCGAACGCGGAGGCTTAAATCATGGCCCGCACCATCGCCGCCGGCATCGGCATCATGGAATATCCCTTCGACACCGCCAGCGGTTTCTGGAAATGGGTCGATCTGTGTGAGGCAGGCGGGATCGACTCCATCTGGCAAACCGACCGTCTGGTCAGCAAGCAACCTATCCTGGAATGCATGACCGCGCTGGCCGCGATCGCCGGGCGGACGCAGCGGATCAAGTTCGGGGTCAACGTCGTCTCCGTCGCAATGCGGGAGCCGCTGTTGCTGGCCAAACAATGCGCCACGCTGGATTTCCTGTCCTCCGGCCGGTTGCTGCCAGGCTTCGGCATCGGCAGCCCACGCGGCCCAGAATGGACATCGATGCATCTGGATCCCAAGACCCGCGGACGCAAAACCGATGAGGCTCTGGAAATCATCGCGCGCTTATGGACCGGGGAGAAACTGGATTACGCGGGCAAATATTTCCAACTGACCGGCGCCTCCATCGCCCCCCTGCCCGTCCAGTCCGATCTGCCCATGTGGATCGGCGGCTCGTCCGACGCGGCGGTGGCGCGGACGGCGAAATATGGCACCGGCTGGCAGTCCGGCGCGGAAACCCCGGAAACCGTCGGAAAGGTCATTGCCGCCATCAAAACCGCCCTGGTCGCAGCCGGACGCACAATCGACGAGGATCATTATGGCGCCGCTCTGGCCTATCGCTTTGGGCGTTGGGATGACGCCGGCATGCCCAAACTCGCCGCCGCCTACGAAGCCCGCACCGGCCGCGACGCCCGCGAAGCCTTTGCCATCGGCGACGCGGACCTGATCATGAACCGGCTGGCGGAATATGTAGAGGCCGGGGCATGCAAGTTCATCCTCCGCCCGGTCGCGCAGGGTGATGCCGAGATGATCGATCAGACCAAACGGCTGGTGGAGGAGATCCTGCCGCGCATGGCTGCACGCTGGCCGAAACCGGCGAAACGGGCGGCGTAATCCCGCCCGTTGACGCGATCGCTATAACCCCTCGCCAGCCTTGGCGAAGCGTTCCACCGTCTGCAAATAGGTGTCGATATCGCGATCTTCCGGGGCGGCCATGACGTGCTGCACCCCGGCGTCGCGATACATCGCCAGCGCATCCTTCATCTCGTCCACATTATTGGCATTAATGTTGACGCGCAGCGAAATCGTCCAGGCTTCATCCGGGCGGCCGGCGCGCAGGCGCTTGACCATGGACGCCGCGGCTTCGGGTTTTACGCGGCTGCCATGCCAGCCGTCATTGCGCAGAGCGCGGGCGATGGCGGCGTCGGAGGAACCACCGATCCAGATGGGGATCGGGGATTGGGGTTGCGGCTGGCTGCGCATGTCTTCGATGACGGCGGGAATGAATTTGGCCTCGAAGCTCACGGGATCTTCGGTCCAAACGGCGCGCATCATGGCGATGCCCTCATCCATGCGGCGGCCGCGTTCTTTGAATGGAACGCCGAGGGCGTCAAATTCCGCCTCCAGCCAGCCGACACCGCCGCCCAGGATCAAACGGCCATTGGACAGGTTGTGCAGGGTGGCAAGCTCCTTCGCCAGAGGCAACGGATGGCGCAGCGGCAGCACCAGCACCGAGGTGCCCAACCGCACCCGGCTGGTGCAGGCAGCGGCCCAGGTCAGGGTCAGGATCGGATCCCAGAAATTGGGCGACGGCGGATAGCCGCCGGCTTTTGGTACGATGATGTGCTCACTGACCCAAACATCAGCCAGGCCGAGTGCCTCCGCCTGCATGGCGGCGCGGCGGATGGAGTCCGCGCCTGCCTTGCGGCCGATATGCGGTAGATGAATGCCGAGTTGCATGGTTGCCTCCGTTTGGTGATGCGCTGGCGGTCCCGATCAGCGCTCGCTTATGACAACAGCGAATCGAGCGCCATCCGATCCAATTTATGCGCCGTGCCGCCTTTCCAGATGCCGATGATCCGATTCCGATCCTGCAACACCCGCACATTTGCCACCGGATCCCCATCGACCAGCAGCAGATCGGCCAGGAACCCCTCTCGCACCAGACCCGCTTCGTCACCCAGGCCCATCAGTTCGGCCCCATAGCGGGTCGCGCATATCAGCGCCTCAGTGGGAGAATAACCGAGGTGATTCACGAAATGCTCGATATCCCGCGCGTTCTGCCCCTGCGGTGTGCGGGCGAAGCCATAATCACCGCCGATGACGACGCGGATACCGCGCTTGTTCATCGCCCGATAGGTGCGGCCAGCCGCTTCCAGGCCCAGGTCGAAGCCGCGCCTGACGCCCGGGTGAATCGTTCCGGGTTGCGCTTCATGCACCGCCGCGTGCAACAGGCCGATGGCGGGGCCGACGAAGACGCGGTCCTTCGCGGCTTCCAGCATGTCCAACGCCTCTTCATCGGCGTGTTCACAGTGATAGATCACGTCCACCCCAATTCCGCACGGCGCGCTTGACGCTTTCCGCGGCGCGGCAGTGGGCGTTGACCATGCGCTGGAAGTCCCGTGCGACGGTGACGCCAGCGCGGATTTCCGCGTCGCTCATGACGGTGCGGGGCAGCGAGCCGGTCCGGGTATGATCGTCGCCGGAAATATTGAGCTTGATGCTGTCCACCCCTTCGCGCACGCACAGCCGGGCGAGTTTCGTAACCTCCACCGGCCCATCAGCCACAATGGCGAAACTGTCGCGGAACTGATGCGCCTGGCGTTCATCGCCAAGGCCGCCGGTCACGGTGATCTCCGGCCCGCAGGCCTTCAGGCGCGGTCCAGGCAGCAGCCCCGCCTCGATCGCATTGCGGATCACCACATCGATGCGCAGCTTGGCCGAAGCAGCGCTGTAGGCGCTGGTGAATCCGTGATCCAGCAGCAACGCGGCATTGCGGGCGGCTAGCAGCGTGTGCTCTTCCGGCGGGGTGTCGCCGAGGTCGGTGGCGCGGGCCCCATTGATGAAGGTGATATGGGCATGACCTTCGACCAGTCCGGGCATCAGGGTCATGCCCTTGGCGTCGATCGTATACGCGTCCGGCGCTTCGAACGCGCCTGGCGTGGCGACGGTGCGGATACGGTCGCCTTCGATCAATACATCCGCTGGAAAGGCGGCGCGACCGGTCCCGTCCCATACGCGGGTATTCTTCAGCAAGGTGCGGGACATGGTTTCCTCCGGCCTTATGATCGCGCCCGGCCCCGATACTGAGCCGCGGCCACGCCGGGGCGCAACCCTCACCCCGCCTCGCGCTCCTCAGGCACCGCCGCGACCTTCAACCGCAGGAGCCATGCCCCGAAGCGAGGGTTCGCGGTCAGGACACAGAACGGGATGCCAGCCAGCAGCCCACCCGCCAGCGGCAAGGCCCATAGAACCGTCGCAAGTCCCGCGCGGGCGAAGCCGGTGAACACGAAGACTCCGACGGCCGTATGCAACCACAGCAGCCGCGCCGCCTCGGCCCAGGTCACGCCGCGGTCGGAGCGGTTCTGCGGCGTCCAGGCCGGGCGCATGCCCAACAGCAGCCGCACCGTCGTCTCGGTTTTGCTGATCACCGAGAGCGCATCCATCAGCAGGGTGAACACTGTCTCCGCCATGATCCCCACCAGCAGGGGGGCGGTACCGCCGTAGCGGGCGCGTTGGGCGGGTTTCAGAAGCACCTCCAGATACCCCAGAAGCTTCGGCGCATAGATTGCCCCGGCCCAGGCCAGCATCACCGTCAGCACCGCCCCCGCCGGAAACGGGGACTGCCGATCGGCCGCTGCCGCGAAGGCCGCCGCGAACAGAAAGATCAAATAGAAGGGGGTACAGCCGAACAGAAGGATCGCCTGGATCAGCTGCCATCGACCCATCGGGCGCAGCCCCGGCATGCGCAGCAGGTGCCGATATTCCAGGTTGCCCGCCAGCCAGCGCAGTTCGCGACGCATGAATTCCGGCAAGGCCGGCGGGTTGGCTTCGAACGAGCCATCCTCCTCGGGCAGAAGCCGGATGCCCCAACCGGCGCCCGCCAGCAACGCGGCCTCCACCTGGTCATGCGACAGGATGGGGCGGCCATCCGGCAGCAGCGGCAACCCGCCATGGGCGCGGAACGGCGCGATCCGCAGCACGGCATTGTGGCCCCAGTAGCAGCACTCGTCCCCCTGCCACCAGGCCAGCGCCGTCGCCCAGCTGCGCATGCCCGCGCGCATGCCGAACTGAAACAGCCGCGGAAACGCCGACGACGCCGGCAATCCCACCGTCAGATGCTGCACGATGCCGAGCCGGGGGTTGCCTTCCATCACATGGACCAGGCGCAGCACCGCGCGCGCCGACATCTGGGAGTCGGCGTCGAGGACCAGCATCAGCGCAAACCCCTCCGCATGGTGTTCGAGGAAATCCATGATGTTGCCGGCCTTGAACCGCGCATTGTCGGTACGACGGCGATAGCGCACCCGCGCGGGGATGGGATCGGAGGCGCGAAAGGCGGCGACCGCCGCTTCCTCGGCTGCCGCGGCCGCATCGGTGCTGTCGGACAAAATGAACACCGCGAAGGCCTGCCCCACCCCAGCCGCGTCGAGTTCATCCAGCAGCCGGCGGACATGTGGCAGGACAGCGGCCATATCCTCATCGCGCACGGTCAGGCCGATGGCGATACGCGACGATGGGGTCCAGGACGCGGGCGGCGCGGACGGCGGCGAAGCCCGCATCAGGATCGCGAAACCCGCGACCCCTTGCACGCAACAAAGCCCCACCCAGAGCGAAGCCAGGCCGAAACTCCCCATCATCACCGCTTTCGCGACGGTCCAGCCGCCGGGCGCGAGGGCACGTGACATCAGCACGATCAACAGCCCCGCGACCGCAAGGCTGCACAAAGCGACGATCAGGCGGCGGACGGCCATTTTCTATCCAGTCACAGGGCGGGCTTGTCATCAGGCCCCGCCCAATCTGGCGGGTGCGCTGTGTCCTCTATATAGCCAATACCAATGCCCAGCACCGTCACACCCCTCGCCGCCGTCGTCCTGCCCCCACGGGAGGGGTTTGGTCCCAATCGATCCGGCGCCATCGGGCTGCTGGCGCGCCGGCTGACGGGAACACCGGGGTTCCGTACCCTCATTATCGGCGGACCGCAGGACGGGGCCACCTTCCCCGATGTTCCCTTCCAGGCGGTGCGACCCACACGCTGGTGGCTGGGCAGCACCAATATCCGCTACGCCGTCAGCGTCGCGGCCCGGCTGCGCCGTCTGAAACCGGCCATCATCGAGGTCCATAACCGCCCGGAAATCGCCCTCGCTTTGGCCGCGCGGCTACCGAACACCGCTGTGACCTTGATCCTGAACAATGACCCGCAGGGCATGCGCGGCGCGGACACGCCCGCCGAGCGCGCCACGCTCCTGCGGACGCTGGCACTGGTGCTCACATCCTCCGTCTGGTTGCGTGATCGGCTGCTCGACGGCGTCCCGGCGCCACATCGCGCACCCGTCGTACTGCCCAACTGCCTGGACCTGCGGGAGCTGCCGCCCGCGGTGCCGAAAGAACCCTTGATCCTGTTCGCCGGCCGCATCGTCGCCGACAAAGGCCCGGATGCGTTCGTGGCTGCCTGCGCCGCTGCGTTGCCGCGCCTCCCGGGCTGGCGAGCGGAAATGATCGGAGCCGATCGCTTCCGGCCGGATAGCCCGGATACAGCGTTCGTGCAGCAGATCCGCGCTGCCGCGGCGGCGGCGGGTGTCGCCATGCTCGGCTATCGCGACCACCCCGCCGTGCTGGACGCCATGACCCGCGCCGCCATCGTCATCGTGCCCAGCCGCTGGCCCGAGCCATTCGGTCTGGTGGCGCTGGAGGCCATGGCGGCCGGCGCAGTGCTGATCAGCGCGCCGAATGGGGGGCTGCCGGAAGTCGGGGGGGATGTCGCCATCTACGCGAATCCCGACCAGCCAATGGACATCGCGGATGCCCTGATGGCCCTGGCCGCCGATGCGCCGAGGCGGCTGGCTCTGGCCCAGGCCGGGCGCACCCGCGCGGGCCAGTTCGATATGCCGATGATCGCGGCGCAACTCGCCGCGTTGCGGCAAACCGCGATCGACGCCCAGGTTTGATCGCGCTTGTCCGACCGCACCCCTGCCCAGACTGGCCGATCACCCCGAACGCCCCTATATAGCCGCCCAACAGAACACGTTTCGGAGGTCCCATCATGGCGGACAATAACGCGGCCGCGACCGATCTGGTGCCGGTGACGGTGCTGACCGGCTACCTCGGCGCCGGCAAGACCACTTTGCTCAATCGCATCCTGACCGAACAGCACGGCCGCAAATACGCCGTCGTAATCAACGAATTCGGTGAACTCGGGGTGGACAACGACCTGGTCGTGGACACCGATGAGGAAGTGTTCGAAATGAACAACGGCTGCATCTGCTGCACCGTGCGCGGCGATCTGATCCGCATCGTCGGCGGGCTGATGAAGCGGCGCGACAAATTCGACGGCATCATCATTGAGACCACCGGCCTCGCGAACCCCGCCCCGGTCGCCCAGACCTTCTTCGTCGATGAAGGCGTGAAGGCCAAAACCCGCCTCGATGCCATCGTCACCGTGGTAGATGCCAAGAACCTCCCGGCCCGGCTGAAGGACAGCCATGAGGCCGAGGATCAGATCGCCTTCGCCGACGTCATCGTGCTGAACAAGACCGACCTCGTCACGCCGGAGGAACTCGAAGCCGTCGAAGCCCAGATCCGCCAGATTAACCGCTTCGCCACCATCCATCGCACCCAGCGCTCGGCGGTGGCGATCGACGCCGTGTTGAACCAGGGCGCTTTCGACCTGCAGCGCGTGCTGGCGTTCCAGCCCGACTTCCTGTCCGGCGACGACGATCACACCCATAACGAAGACATCGCGTCCATGAGCTTTGAGCTCGAAACCCCCATCGACCCCGAAAAATTCAACGCCTGGATCGGCGCGCTGCTCCAGGACAAGGGCCAGGACCTGCTGCGCACCAAGGGCATCCTGTCCTACGAAAACGAAGACCGCCGCTTCGCCTTCCAGGCCGTGCACATGATCGCCGACGGCGATTTCGTGGCCCCCTGGAAAGAGGGCGAACCGCGCGTCAGCCGCATCGTGTTCATCGGCCGCAACCTCAATCGTCCGCAGCTGCGTCGCGGCTTCCAGGGCTGCGCCGCGGCATGAGCCAGTCGAACAAGGCCCAGTTCCGGGTCGAAAGCCAGGGTATCGAGCGTGAACTCGGCGCCTTCGTCGTCAGCGCCACATTCTCCCGCGATGGGCGGATGCTCGCTTTCGCGCTGGGTGATGGCACGGTGCGGCTCGTCGCGATGGCCAATAGCGGCGACTGGTCAAAGGTCGAAGCGCATGACGGTGGCATCCTGGCGCTGGCGCCCGACGCGCAACCGTCGGGCTTCATCACCGGCGGGGACGACGGCAAGCTGCGGCGAATTGGCGCGGACGGCGCCATCACCGATATCGCGTCCTTCGGAATGCGCTGGGTGGAGCAGGTTGCGACCCATGCCGAAGCCAAGGCCAAGGGCCTGATTGCCGCCGGTGTCGGCAAGGCCGTGCATCTGTTCGACCAGGCTGGCAAAAAATTGAAGGAGATGGTGCACCCATCGTCCGTCACCGGTCTGGCTTTCGACGCCAAGGGCAAGCGCATCGCAGCGTCCCACTATAATGGCGCGACGATGTGGTTCGTCGCCGCCAAGGTGGACAGCCCCCGCAAGCTGGAATGGAAGGGCAGCCACACCGGCCTGGCGCTGCATCCGGACGGCGAAGCGGTGGTGACCGCGATGCAGGAAAATGCCCTGCATGGCTGGCGCCTGCCGGAAGGCCAGCACATGCGCATGAGCGGCTATCCCGCCAAGACCGAGTCCCTGTCGTTCACCCGCAACGGCAAATGGCTCGCCAGCAGCGGCGCGGATGCGATGGTGCTCTGGCCGTTCTTCGGCGGCGGGCCGATGGGCAAGGCACCGACCGAGCTGGCGGGTGGCGATGGCATCATCTGCAATCAGGTCGCCTGCCACCCGGTGAACGAGATCGTGGCCGGCGGCTTCGCGGATGGACTGGTCGTCGTGGCCGATATCGCGTCATCGCGCATCATTCCCGTGGTCCCACCCGATCACGGGCCGATCACGGCACTGGTCTGGAGCCCGGATGGCACGCGACTCGCCGTCGGGACGGAAACAGGGTACGCCGCTATCGTGGATTTCGCCGCCCGGGGATGACCCCGCGCGGCTTGTAGACCGGAGGATGACCTTGGCCCTGCAGATGGACACGCTTGCCGCCCTGCCGAAGGTGAACGGGCCGGTCGTCTACCTCGCGCGGATGGACGAAACGCCGCATTCCTATGCCTATCCGGTGCCACCCGAGATACCGGTGACGAACATCGTCACCGAAACCCGGACAGTGGACATCCACGACATGCGCCCGATTGCCGGCGCGCTGTCACTGGACCGGGAAGGGTTCGCACTGATCAATAGCCCGACCGCGGTGCGCGATTTCTACGACGTCGATGAATTGACCCGCGTTTGCTACCCGGAGACCGAGCGCGCGATCATCGCGGCGACCGGTGCCACGCGCGCCAAGGTGTTCGACCATACGCATCGCCGCCGCAGTTGGGGCGCGCAGGATCATACCCCTGGCATTCCCCGGCTTCCGGTCGCGCGCATCCATGGCGACTACACCGAGGTGTCGGGCCCGCAGCGGGTGCGCGACATCATGGGCGAGGAGGCGGAGGCGTTGCTGACCCGCCGTTTCGCGATCATCAATCTGTGGCGCCCGATTACCGCGCCCTTGCTGGATGCGCCGCTGGCGCTCTGCCACGCGCAAACCGTCGCGCCAGATGATCTGGTCACACATAATCTGATTTACCGTGATCGCGTCGGTGAGATTTTCGCGATGACGCACAACCCCGCGCATCGCTGGTTTTACGCCCCGGCGATGCGGATGGATGAGGCGCTGTTGCTGAAGTGCTATGACTCCGAGCGCGACGGCCGAGCTCGGTTCATGCCGCATACATCGTTTGAGGATCCGACCGCGCCGGCTGATCGCCTGCCGCGGGAGAGTATTGAGCTGCGCGTGCTGGTGTTTTTCGACCAGTAGGGGCGCAGGGCGGCGTCAGGATTCCAGAAGCCGCCGCAGAAGCTCCACATCTTCCGCGAAGCTACCGTCCCGTTCCATCAGTTCATTCACCCGCGACACGGCGTGCATGACGGTGGTGTGGTCGCGGTTGCCGAATTTCCGGCCGATTTCCGGCAGGCTCCGGCTGGTGAGTTGTTTCGCGAGATACATTGCCACCTGCCGCGGCCGCGCGACCTGACGAGCGCGGCGGGCGGACGACATATCGGTCAGCCGGATCGCGTAATGTTCCGCTACCCTCTTTTGAATTTCCTCGATCGATATCCGCCGATCATGGGCTTTGAGAAGATCGTGGAGCACTTCGTGCGTGGCTTCGAGCGTGATCGGTCGACCAAACAAATTGGCATGGGCAATCAAGCGATTTAACGCGCCTTCGAGTTCGCGCACGTTGGAGGTGATTTTATGCGCGAGATATTCCAAGACCTTCGTCGGCACGGGTATGCCGGCGCGTGCCGCCTTGGTTTCCAGGATCGAAATCCGCAGTTCGTACGTCGTCGTATGCAGGTCGGCTACCATTCCGCATCCGAGCCGTGTACGCAACCGATCTTCAAGCCCGTCCAGGGCAGAGGGGGATTTATCAGAAGATACAACGATCTGTTTACCGGCTTCGACCAGATAATTGAATGTATGGAAGAATTCTTCCTGGGTATTATCTTTCCCAATCAGGAATTGCAGGTCGTCGATCATCAGGACATCGACGCTGCGCAGCTGCTCCTTGAATTCCATGGTCGATTGCGTGCGGATCGCCGCGATAAACCGGTACATAAATTTTTCGGCGGACATATATGCAACCGAAACAAGGCGCTTGCCCGCGGCTTCATTGCGCGCTGCGAGTTCCCAGGCGATCGCATGCATCAGGTGGGTTTTACCAAGACCGACACCGCCATAGAGGAACAAGGGGTTGAAGCCCTGGCTGGCCGGTGCCTCCGCGACACGCCGGGCGCAGGCGTAGGCAAATTCGTTTGGTTTTCCAACCACAAAGGCATCGAATGTGAAGCGGGAGTCGAGCGCGGCAGCCAGATCCATTCTGGATTCGGGCCGATCATCGCTGTTGGGTTCGAAGACTGGCGTCGTCACCAGGTTCATCGGCTCTGGTTGCGCCGGCCGTGCGGGGGCTGCCTCAGCGGGCGTAGCAATCGGCGCCACGGTTCCGCCAACGCGAATATCGACCCGACGAATGCTCTCATTTTCGAGCTGCCAGAGGGCGTTCAGGCGGGTGCCATAGCGGCTGCTGACCCAATCGCGCAGGAACCGCGTTGGAAGGTGGACGGTGACCTCATCCCCTTCGACTCCAACCAGGGTCATCTGCCGCAGCCAGGTGCGGTACTCGACGTCCCCAACCTCATTCTGAAGGCGACCACGAATGCGCGCCCACTGGGCAGCGACCTGCGATGATTCCACGATCTCCCCCGGCTCGGTCGTGGACATCCTCAGTCTCCCCACTTTCTGGTTATTGGACGCTTGTTCCCCGCATCGCCAAGCCCCGGTGTTGACCGGACAGTTTTTTACTTACATGGCCAAGCAAAGCCGGCCACGTAACCAGTCGAAAACTTGAAGAGCGAAACGCCCGAACGCTGCTGGCCCATAAGATAAGTCAATTAGCGGACGGACGCAAACACAAATTCGGTCGAACTGAATAGACCAAAATAAAACGCAATGATATTGCGTCCCTTCCGAAATATGTACATGAATACGGCCGCCTCAATCTCTGGTAGAGATTAGAAACGACCGTGAAATCAAGATGGAACCGTCAAACGACGATCCTTTTCTTGGCAGATCAGAATATGCACCGCGGAGCCAGCCCGGTCAACCGGGCTGGTGGCAGGATCAGGCGGCAGCGATCGCCTTGATCCGGGCGGAAAGCCGGGACAGCTTGCGCGCGACGGTGTTCAGGTGGGTCACACCCTTGCCGGCCGCACGCTGCATTTCCGGCTGCGCTGCCTTCAGGGCATCAGCCGCCGCGGTCTTGTCGCCACTGGCAATCGCCAGCTCGACCTTCTTCACGAAGCTGCGCATGCGGGACTTGCGGGCCGTGTTGCGCTCAGTGCGCGTGGCGGTCTGACGAATGCGCTTCCGCGCGGATGCTGTGTTGGCCATGGGCTCTGTAAATCGCCTGCTGTATGGGTCGCGTGTGGATCGCGCTGTCCCAACGAAGCGAGGCAGCAGCGGAAGGCGGGCGTTTTACGCACAGGATCGGCCAGAGTCAACAAAGGCGCGCGCAGATCCCTGCATTTGGTCCACACAAGCGCGGCCTATGCGGACTTTCGCCCGCACAACCACAACGGGCATAGTCCCATCACACTCACGGAGAGTTCAACCATGCAAACCATCCGGACCGTATGCGCGCATGATTGCCCGGATATGTGCTCGTTGATCGCCACCGTCGACAATGGCCGCGTCGTTCGCATCCAGGGCGATCCCGACCACCCCCTGACCGCGGGCTTCGCCTGCGGCAAGGTCAATCGCGATATGGAGCTCGTCCACTCCCCCGAACGCATCACCACGCCGCTCCGTCGCGTCGGTCCCAAAGGGAGCGGGCAGTTCGAGCCCATCAACTGGGACGACGCGCTGGATACCATCGTCGGGCGCTGGCAATCCATCATCGCGGCCGATGGCCCAACGTCCATCCTGGGCTATGCCTATAGTGCGCACCAGGGCCTGATGAATCGCGGGCTTCTGAATGGCCTCTTCCACGCCTTGGGCACCAGCCGCCTGCTCGGCGGCACGGTCTGTGACTCCTGTGCCGAGGCCGCCTGGGATGCCACCGTCGGACCAGGCACCGGCGGCGCAGACCCCTGCTCGGCGACCGAGGCGGATCTGATCGTGTCCTGGGGCTCCGACCTGCACGCGACAAACGTCCATCTTTGGGCGAAAATCGAGCAGGCGCGAAAGAACGGCGCCAAGCTGATCGTCATCGACCCCCGCCGCACCCGGGCCGCCCAATCCGCCGACACCTACCTTCCCATCCGGATCGGCACTGACTCCGCGCTGGCGCTGGGCGTGATGCATATCCTGGTGCGTGACGGCAAGACCGACGAAGCCTATCTCGCAGCCCATACAATCGGCTTCGACCGCGTTCGTACTGAGGTCCTGCCACGCTTCACCCCCTCCTATACCGCCGGGATCACCGGCCTGGCGGAAGCCGATATCGAGCGTTTCGCGGCCCTGTACGGCGCGGCGAAGCGGTCATTTATCCGCATCGGATTCGGCATGAGCCGCTACACCCATGGCGGCCAGAACCTTCGCGCGGTGGCGCTGCTACCCGGCGTCACCGGGGCCTACGGGCGCTATGGCGGCGGCGCGCTGCTCGCCACGGCTGCGGCGTTCGACCTGAATTACAACGCGGTCCGCAAACCATCCGGCCCCACGGCCGCACGCACCATCAACCATCTGAAGCTGGGTGAGGCCCTGCTGGAGGCCAAGGACCCGCCGATCAAAGCGCTGTTCGTCGCCGCCAATAATCCGGCGGTGACCAACCCCGACACGGCAAAGATGCGCGCCGCCCTTGCGCGGGCGGACCTGTTCACCGTGGTTCACGATCCTTTCCTGTCCATGACGGCCCGCTACGCCGATATCGTGCTGCCAGCCACGACCTATCTGGAAACCGAGGATTTCTACCGCTCCTACGGCACGTACTATATGCAGTACGGACATCAGGTGATCGCGCCACAGGGGCAAGCCTGGTCCAATATCCGGCTGGCCCAGACATTGGCCGGGCGCATGGGCCTGACCGATCCGGTGTTCAGCATGGGTCAGCGCGAAATCCTCAAACAAATGTTCCAAGGCGCGGGCGGCGCGGCGGCGGCCTTCGATCCCGCCACCCTGCCAGACCAAGGCCCCGTGTCCATCGCCAGCAAAGACGGACAGGTCTTCCGCACGCCGTCCGGCAAGCTGGAATTCGTATCCGAAACGCTCGCCGCCCAGGGGCTGCCCGCGATGCCCGATTGGGAACCGGATCCAGAGGCGATGCACCACGCGCGTTACCCGCTTCAGCTACTCACCACCCCAGGCTACTTCCAGAGCCATACCGCGTTCTCCGGCGTGGCGTTCCTGCGGGGGCGGGAAGGCGCCCCCTGCGCCGTGCTGCACCCCCAGGACGCCGCAGCACGCGGCCTGCGTGATGGACAGGCCGTGCGCCTCAGCAACCAGCGCGGGACCATCGGTCTGACCCTGCATGTGCGCGATGAGATACAGCCCGGCGTCGTGCTCGTGCCGGGCCAGCGTCCCGATGCCGAAGCCGTGGCCGGCACCGTCAACATGCTCTGCGCCGACAGTTTTACAGACATGGGGGAAGGCGCGACCTACCAAAGCACCTGGCTGGACGTCGCGGCCTGGTAGCGCGACGACGGCATGAGGCGTTCCGGCCAACGCCTCATGCCCGTCGCCCCGTCCACATCAGCACACCCTGCCCCGCGACCGAAGAGGCCAGCAGGATCACCGCCACCGGCAGGACTGTGCCAGGGCTCCAGCTCTCGACCACGATGGTGCAGAGCATGCCGTACCCCATCTGGATGAACCCATACAGGCCCGAGGCCGCACCGATGGCCTGGGGATTGGCACTGACCGAACCAGCCAGAGCAAAGGGGCTCGCCATGCCTGCCCCGATCATGAAGATCGCGACGGAGGCAACGACGGTGACGACTGAAAGATGGCCGGTCAGCTCGGCCAGCATGAAGCCGCTCGCCCCCACCATACCCATCGCATTGGCCAGCCGCAGCCCGGTCCGCAACGACACACGGCGCGACAATCGGTTCGCCGCCACACCCCCCAGCCCCACGCCGGCCATGAGAATCAGGTAATAGACCCCGACTTCTTCCGTCGACCGGTGCAGCCGGTTCTCGAATATGAACGGCGAGGCCGCCATGAACCCGTAAAACGCGGTCGTCGTCAGCGCGCCGGTGAGCGCAAACCCCAGAAACACGCGGGACCGGAGCAATCGCGCGTAACCGCGCCCGAACGATAACGGCGCGCGGCGGCTGGCGCTGTCGCGATTGGTCTCTGGCAGAACCAGCACCGCGGCCAGCAGCGTGACCGTACCGATGGCGACGAGCAGGACATAGCTGGCCCGCCAATGAATGAATGCGGTGATATAGCCGCCCAAGGCCGGGGCGAGGGCGGGCACCACCGCCATCACGATCGTCAGTAAGGCCAGCTGACCAGCCGCCTTATCCGGCGTGGACCCGTCCCGCACGGCCGCCCGGCCCAGCACCAGCCCCGCGCATCCGCCGATCGATTGCAGCACCCGGGCGCCGATCAAGACGCCGGCATTGGGGGCAAAGGCGGTGACCGCGCTCGCGATGGTAAACAGCGTCATCCCCAGCAGCAGCACCGGCCGCCGGCCAAACCGGTCCGACAGCGGCCCATAAACCAGCTGCCCCGCGGCAAGGCCGACAAGATAGAGCGTGATGCTCAATTGCACCGTGCTGATGGAAATCCCGAGCGCCCGCGCAGTCGCCGGCAAGGCCGGGATGATCACGTGCATCCCCAGCGTCCCACAGGCCGTCAGCGCCACAAGCAGCAGGAACGGCGCCCGGTCACGCCCGCCCAGCAACGGGCTGGTCAATAATCGCATCGGATGCCTCAATGTCCCTGGAGCATGATCGCCTGAGGCGGACTCACACGCCAGCGTGAATCGTAAAATCAACTTTGCTTGCCGCACCATGGGAGGACAGCAACATGGACACCACCCGCATCCAGGACCGCATGGACATCGAGGCCTGCCTTCTCCGCTATGTGCGCGGTGTCGATCGCCGCGACTGGGACCGCGTGCGATCCGCCTATCACACCGACGCTTACGACGATCACGGCAATTACAAAGGCGGGATCGACGGCTTCATCGCGTCCCTGATCAAGCGGCACGCCACCATCGAGCAGTCGATGCACGTCGTCAGCAACATCGACATCACCTTCACCGGGCCCGACAGCGCGGTCATGGAGGCCTATTTCATCACCCACCAGCGCCTGAGCCCCGCAGCCGGCGACGCGCGCCTGGCCTATCTGCGCGGGACGCCAATAGCAGCGGATCAGGCCGTGGAGACAGAGGTTATCGGCCGCTACGTCGACCGCATGACCCGCAAGGACGGCGCCTGGCGTATCGCCCACCGGACGGTGGTGTTCGAGGTCCTGCGCGGCCAACCCGCCCCCGCGGGCGGCGGCCTGTCGGATCAGTGGGCCCTGTCCCGGCGTGACGGCAACGACCCGATCGAGGTCGCGCTGCGGGGCGGATGACCCGGTCGGCGCCCCACCCGTCCTCAGCCTAGAGCGTGATCGGCGGAGGTGGAATCACCGGAGCCGTGAATCACGCGATCAAACAATCGGTTAGTGCATGTCCGGTGCGCCTGAAAGCACCGGACATGCACTAACCGCGTCCGCTCCGCGCGGTCACGGCCGCGCGCCGTGCCATCGCCAGCACGGTGTTGCGGCAGAGCGCGTCGTCCGGCCAACCCGTGCGCTTGCAGCCGCGCTCCGCCTCCGCCAGCCCCGCCAGAGCGGCATTCAACGCCGGCAGCGGCCATAGCATCAGGGAGCGAGCGAACGCGCTGGTCCGGCGGTAAAACACCGGCGGCCGCACGGTCTTCACCGCATCGGCCGCGGTCAGTCCCTGCTCCTCCATCGCCAGCCGCGCCCGGTGCAGCTTCTGGACATGCGCCAGCCCGACACGCAGCACCTGCACCGACGCGGCCCCTTCCGCCATCGCCAGTTCCAGCGCCCGGTCTGCTGTCGCGACATCACCGGTGGTCGCGGCATACATCGCGTCATCCAGCGACAGGCCCGCGAGGTCACCGACACAGGCCATCGCCGCGTCCAGATCCACCCGGCCGCCCGCACCAACATACAGCGCCAGCTTCTCCAGCTCCGAGCGGGTCGAGGCCCGATCGGCCCCAAGCTGGGCCGTCAACCATGACACCGCGTCCGGATCCGCCCGAACCCCAGCCTCGGTCAGCGTGGTTCGGATCGTCGTTTCCAGCGCGCGCCCTTCCTCGGGATAGCAGCCGATGGCGGCGCCGTCCGGCGCATCGTCCAACGCCGTCCGTAAGCGGGACCGTGTGGCCAGCCCGGCCCCTTCCAGCACCACCAAGGCCGGCGCCTTGCCCTTCAGGATCGTCTGGACATGCGCCGTGGCCGCATCGGTCGCGTCGCGCACACGCACCACCCGGCGGCCGCCGGTCAATGGCAGGGAGGCGGCTTCATCGGGCAGGGTGTTGATGTCGTCGCGCGACACCTCCGCGACCAGGAACGGGTCATCCAGGGACCCGGCAACGGCACGCACCAACGCCTCCGCCCGTTCGCGGATCATGCCAACATCGTCGCCATAGAGCAGCACCACGCGGCAGGGGCCGGGGTTCTTCAGAAAGCCCCCGACCTGCGCCGCGGCCAGCTTCATCGGGTCAGCCCACAGCCGGGTTGGCGCGTTTGCGGAACCAGATCGCGAGCTGCATCGCCACCTGATCCGCCACCGCCTCGGCGATGCGCTGCTCGACCTTCTCGGTTTCCAGGACGGTCGCGAAATACTGGGTATCGAATTGGTTGAACCCGTCCAACACCCGCGCGCTGCCGGAGGCCAAGGCGCTGCGAGTCGCATCGCGGGCGGTCAAGGTCCAGTTGGCGGTGCCGGTCAGCCGGACCCGCGACGCGGTCGTATCCGGCAGAATGCCGATGGACTCGCCTGCGATCCAGAAATCCACCTTCAGATCGTACCGATGCCGGGTATCGCCGTCGCTGGCGAACCGCTCCTGCAGCGCCTGGCGCAACAACTGCCCAGGCCGATCCTGGATCGGGTGCACATCCACCGCCGCCAGTTCCCGCGCCGCGACGCCGGGCTTGCCGGAAGCCGTGGGCATGTAAACCGGCTGGAAACCACAGCCGGCCAACGCGCCCGCGGCCGCGATGCCGAACAGCCCGCGACGGGGGAGCCGGGCGCTCATCCCGCGATCACGAAGTTGACGATGCGGTTGGGGACGTGGATGCGCTTCACGATGCGTTTCCCATCGATCGCGCGCACGACATTGGCATCGGCCTCGGCCTGCGCGATCACCTGATCAGCCGGGGAGTCCGGCGGCATATGGATCGTGCCGCGCAGCTTGCCCATCACCTGAACCGCGATGGCGACGGTGTCGGCCACCAGCAGCGCCGGTTCGGCCTCCGGCCAGGGCAAATCGGCCACCAGCTGGCTGGTACCGGGATGCAGGCGGGCAAAGATCTCCTCCGCCAGATGCGGCATCGCGGGGGCGCAGAGGCGCGCCATCGACTCCACCGCTTCCCGCCGGGCCCAACCCAGGCCGGGCTCATCGGGCGCGCGTTCGGCGTCGGTGATGGCATTGGCGAGTTCGTACATCCGCGCCACCGCGACGTTGAAGGCGAACGCTTCCCAGGCCTCGGTCACAGCGGCGATGGCTTTGTGCGTGGCGCGGCGCAGGGTGCGGCCGGCCGTGCCGAACGCGTCGGGCTTGTCGCCGGCTTGCGGCAGGGTCTCGGCCAAACGGAAAATGCGCTGGGTGAAGCGGTAGGCGCCGGCGGCGCCGGACTCCGTCCACTCCATGTCGCGCTCGGGCGGGTTGTCGGACAGGATGAACCAGCGGGCGGTGTCGGCGCCGTAGCGGGCGATGATGGCGCCGGGGTCGATGGTGTTGCGCTTGGACTTGCTCATCGCCTCGATGCGGCCGACGGTGACCGGCAGGCCGGTTTCGCGATGCACGGCAGTGCCGTCGGCGCGCTTTTCGATTTCCTCCGGATAGAGCCAGGCGCCATCGGCGGATTTGTAGGACTCGTGGTTCACCATGCCCTGGGTGAACAGGCCGGCGAAGGGCTCGTCCACCGAAAGATGCCCGGTTTCCTTCATCGCGCGGGTGAAGAAGCGGGAATAGAGCAGATGCAAAATCGCATGCTCGATGCCGCCGATATATTGATCGACCGGCATCCAGTGATCCACCGCCGCCCGCGCCGTCGGTTGCGTGGTGTCGGAGGCGCAGCAATACCGCGCGAAATACCAGGAGCTATCGACGAACGTGTCGAATGTGTCCGTTTCCCGCCGCGCCGGCTTGCCGCAGCTGGGGCAGTTGACGTGCTTCCAGGTCGGGTGGTGATCCAGCGGGTTGCCCGGGCGATCGAAGGTGACATCGTCGGGCAGCTTCACCGGCAATTCGGCGTCCGGCACACCGACCGCGCCGCACGCGTCGCAGTGAACGACCGGGATCGGGCAGCCCCAGTAGCGCTGGCGGGACACACCCCAATCGCGCAGGCGCCAGTTGGTGACCCCCTCGCCGACGCCCTTGGCGGCCAAGGCGTCGATCGCGGCGCGCTTGGCGGCATCGACCTCGAGACCATTCAGGAATGCGGAGTTGAACGCGGCGCCCGGCCCTGTGTACGCTTCCTTACCCACAGCAAAAGACGCCGGGTCGGCGCCCGGCGGCAAGACCACCGGGGTCACATCCAGACCGTATTTGCGGGCGAAATCGAGGTCGCGCTGATCATGCGCCGGGCAGCCGAAGATGGCGCCGGTGCCGTATTCCATCAGCACGAAATTGGCGATCCAGACCGGGAAGGTCGCACCCTCGATGAAAGGGTGTTTCACCCGCAGGCCGGTGTCGTAGCCATGCTTCTCACCGGTTTCGATCACCGCCTCACTGGTGCCCTTGCTGCGGCATTCCGCCACGAAGGCCGCCGCTTTCGGGTCATGGGCGCTGACGGCCGTGGCCAGCGGATGCTCCGGCGCGATGGCCATGAAGGACATGCCGTACAGCGTGTCGGGCCGAGTCGTGTAGACCTCCACCCGTTCAATCCCGTCCACGGGCGCCGCCAGATCGAAGTGCAGGCGTGCGCCCTCACTGCGGCCGATCCAATTGGCCTGCATCAGGCGCACCCGTTCGGGCCAGCGGTCGAGCGTGTCGAGCGCGGACAGCAAATCCGGGGCGAATTTTGTGATCGCGAAGAACCACTGGCTGAGCTGCTTCTTTTCCACCAGCGCGCCGGAACGCCAGCCGCGGCCGTCAATGACCTGCTCGTTCGCGAGCACGGTGCCATCGACCGGATCCCAGTTGACCCAGCTTTCTTTGCGCTCGACCAGGCCGGCTTTCAGGAAATCCAGGAACAGCTTCTGCTGGTGGCGGTAATATTCGGGCTGGCAGGTCGCGAACTCCCGCTCCCAGTCCAACGACAGGCCCATGCGCTTGAGCTCGGTGCGCATGTTGGCGATGTTTTCATAGGTCCACTTGGCGGGATGCACGCCGCGTTCACGGGCGGCGTTCTCGGCGGGCAGGCCAAAGGCGTCCCAGCCCATGGGGTGCAACACCGAATGGCCGCGGGCCCGCTTATAGCGCGCCACCACGTCACCGAGGGTGTAGTTCCGCACGTGACCCATGTGGATCTTGCCGCTGGGATACGGAAACATCTCCAGCACATAGTATTTCGGCCGGCCATCAGTGGGGACATCGTCCACCTGAAAGCAGCGTCGCTCCGCCCAGGCCTGCTGCCATTTGGGTTCGGCGGCCCGGAAATCATAGCGCGGCCCTTCGGCCGCTTGTATCGCACTGTCGCTCATGGATTGGATGTATCGGGCGGGCGGGCGCGGAGTGCAAGAGTGGGGACCGTTCTAACCGCTCCCCGCCCTGGAAACACGCATGGGGCGACGGTTAGCCGTTCCCCTGCGCCGCTTCCCGCAGCTTGCGGGCCTTGGCCAGCACCTTGTTTTCAATCTCACTGCTGGTCGACTCCGCGACCGGGGCATCGATCCATTGCCCGCCTTGCAGGACCTGGCGGAACACCGCCACGCGCACGCCGTCACTGCGCAGCTCCTTCGTCAGGATATAGGCGGTGGCCTTGAACCGCTCCCCGCTGGTCGCCTGCGGCGTGTACCAGTCGGTGATGATCACCCCGCCGAACGGATCGGCCGAATTCAGCGGCATGAAGCCGAGCGTATCGAGTGCGCCACGCCACAGATAGGCGTTCACGCCGATACCGGTGCCGCCGCGACCCTGATCCTTGCCGCCGCGATCCTTGCCGACACCGAAGATGATCCCGCTGTCCTCCCCGCCGAGGCGGCCGACCGATGCGGCATCGCCGTCCGTGCCGGATCCCAGACCGCCATAATTGCCGGGGGTTGGATTCGGCTTGGCATAGGAACAGGCGGCCAAGGCCAAAGCGGAGGCCAGAAGCGCGGCCAGCGGCCGGATGGAGGACGGGTTGGAATGCGCCATGGTTCACCTGGATAGGAAGCGTGGGCCGGAAGCGACTGCTTTAGCCCCCTGGCGCCGCGCCGCCAAGGGCACAAAAAAAGACGGCGGGGTTGCCCCCGCCGTCCTGTCTTGTCGTAACGGTAAGAACTTACCAGGTCACGATGGTCGCGAACACGAGCGAGTTGCTCTTCACGTCGCGCGTGGTGCCCGGGGCGCCCGCCACGAAGTCGAAGCCACCCTGGTGACGTTCGGCGTGCATGAACTCACCGACGAACGCGAGGCCAGGAGCAGCCTTGTAGGTGCCACCGAACGCGATTTCGGTTTCATGACGCTGCGTGACCTTGGTCATGCGCGCATCGCCCTGCGTATCGACGATGCCCACTTCGGCGCCGAGGATGAACGGACCATTCGCGTAGGTGATGCCGGTGACGACCGCGTTGGTCGGCGCGCCGCCGGTCGGACGCATCGCCAGCTGGCCGTTGACCGAACCACCGATGTAGTCGGCGGCAACCGTGATGCCCTTGTAGGACAGCGCGGCGGCAGCGGTGGCGAAGCTCAGGTTGTCATACCGATAGGTCGCGGGAACGGTGGAAGCATCACCCGGGCTCGGGGTGTTGTAAGTGCCGCTGAAGCTTTCCTTGCCGGCCGTCTCGTAAACCGCCATCGCCTTCACGTCGACGCCAGAGAACGAACCCTGGTAACGCGCGCCAACGGCGATCTGGTTGAACCAGCGGGTCGCATCGGTGCCGGTCGTCGTGCTGATGCAGTTCGCGCCAGCGGTCGAGCAGACGGCGGCCTGATACGGCGAGCCCGTGGACGAGTCAGAGAAGCGGTTGCCCATGCTCGGAGCATACTGGAAGCCGAAGTCGAAGCCGAAGAACTGCGGGGTCAGGTAAACGATCTTGGCGTTGTCATATTCCGCGCCAGCCTGCGACAGCCACACGAACGGAACGCCGACGCCATTGCCCGGGGACAGCGACTGGTTGGCGCCGCCATTGAAGTTGCCGATACCGGCATCCCAGGTCTGGGTCGTGAACACGCCGCCATCGAACAGGCCGATCACGCCGTCGCCGGTGCCGATACGCAGAATGCCCAGCTGATCGGTGCCGACATAGGTGAAGGCGCGACGCACGAACACGGTCTGAGCGGAGGAGTTGCCGCTCGGCGAAGCCGCGGTCACACCCGGAACGCCGGAGCTGAGCGAGTTGCCGCCCATGAAGTTCTGGCGGAGTTCGATGGCCGCACCGTAACGCATGCCGTTGGCGGCCATGCCGTCAACGCCCGGGTAGAGGCGCATGTAGCTGCCAACGCCAATCGGGTTGACCTTGAAGCCCGCAGCAACCGAGCGGTCAGCCGTCGTGAAGACAGCGCCGACATCCGCTTCAACGCGACCGTTCAGGCGGATGACAACCGTGCCCGGGGTCGGGACAGCGTTGGCGCCAGGCTCGGCCTTGCCGAGCGAGTTGTTGTTGTTGTTGGCACCCGGGCCCGAGGCCCAAGGCTGCGCCGTCATGCCCTGCGAGGGCGCCTGCGCGAAGGCGAGACCGCCCGTCGCACCCATGATGGCCGCAGTGGCCAGAAGAAGTTTACGCATGTGATCCTCCATTAGACACCGGGGCAACCCGGTGGGGATTTCCAGGCCCCGCCCCGATCACGTCGAGATGGGGCCGCCGAACCTGAAAAGAGTATTGAACCGGCTTTTCCAAACCCGCAACCGTCTGGATGGCCGTCACATGGCATTTGCGAAACACTGTGGCGCCGGAGACACAGTGTGGGTAGTACGCATCCCAAGGAACCGTGGGTGCGGCCCATCCACCGCTGAGGGGACCCGTTCAGGCCAGGGCCCCGATCGCGCCGACGCCAGCGCAGCGGCGCGGAAGCCGCCGCACCGTCGCCCCGGCGATCCCACCCAGCGCCGCCACGGGCAGGCCGGCACCCGACGCGAGCGCCGCCCAGCGACAGGCACCCAAGGCAGGCTCTCCGGGATGGCTGGCGGTTGGAAAGGCCGGTGAGAGAAACACCAATGCGACTCCGTTGCCACGGGCCCGCCGCAAGGCCGGCACGGCGTGCGCCGAGCTGGTATTGAGCCCGCGGCTGCGCAACACCCCCGGCCATCGGCCCTCCCGCAGATGCACCCCCGCACCCAGCGCCGCCGCCAGCCTTACATCGCCCGCGACCACCAGAGCCAGGCGGCGGGCGCGGCAAATACGGGCGAGGTCCCGCCCTAACGCCGCCCGCTCGGGATGATCGTCATGACGCAGCACCACCCCCGCCAGCCCACGCGGCAACCGGGACGCCGCCGCGCGCGGGTCCGCCAGGCGCTGGGTATCGGTAAAAAGCCAAAACACCGGGAGCCGCGTTCGCCGCGCGGCCGCCCGGCCCCACCGCAGGAGACCGGCATCCATCAGTGCGACCTCATCGCGCGCAGTCCGCATGGCCGATACCGACCGGGCATGGCAAACTGATCCGACACACGTGCTGGAATCCTCACCGCCCATGAGCAGCCGCTCCAAACAACTCGACGCGTATTTTCAGCAGGGGGAGCGGCTGCACGCCGCCGGCCGGCTGACCGAAGCCGCGCAGGTCTATCAGCAAATCCTGGCCGTGGCGCCCGATCACGCGGACTCCCTGCACATGCTGGGCGTGCTGGCCCTGCAACGGGGACAGCCGGCCGCGGCGCTGGACTGGCTGGATCGGGCGATTGGGTTGAAACCATTGGTGTCATCCTACCATATGCACCGCGCGCACGCATTGCTGGCCTTGAACCACCCGGCCGAGGCCATCGCCGCGTGCAAGATCGCGCTTCGCACCAAAAGCCAGAACGCCGAAGCGTATCAGGTGCTCGGCCATGCCCATACGGATGCCATGCAGCCGGCCGAAGCTCTGCGCGCCTATCGGGAGGCGGTTCGCCTGAAACCCGATCTGCCCGATCTGTTCAACAATCTCGGCACGGCCCTGCGCAATCTTGGCTGGCTGGAGGAAGCCGAACAGCGCCTGCGGGAAGCGATGCGCCGCGCCCCTGGCGACCTCGGCGTACAATTGAACCTCTCGAGCGTGCTGAAAGAACTGGGCAAAATCCCGGAAGCGGAGGTCCTGCTGCGGGAGGCGCTGCGGAGGCAACCGGGTGACCCTGTACTGATGTATAACCTGGCCCTGCTCCTCCTGCTGACCGGGCGGGACCAGGACGCCTGGCCAGGTTGGGAACAGCGCTTCGCCGCCCGTGCCGTGCCCGCCCGCGGCGGAACCTTGCCGCAATGGGCCGGGGACCCGCTGAATGGGCGCACCCTGTTGGTGCATGCGGAACAAGGCCTGGGCGACACGCTGCAATTCTGCCGGTTCCTGCCGCCGCTGGCCGCGACCGGCGCGACCATCGTCTTCGAAGCGCCGACGAGACTCCATCGCCTCTTGTCGAGTATGCCGGGCGTGCCGCCGATCGTGACGGGGGATCAGAGGGTCACGGCGGACGTGATCTGTCCGTTGATGAGTCTGCCCGCCCGTTTGGCGGGCGCGGCAACACCCGTCCCTCTGGCGGGCACCATGCCCTATCTGTTCGCCGAACCCGGGCGCATCGCCCAGTGGCGCAACCGCCTCGGGTCCAACGGCTTTCGGATCGGCATCGCCTGGCAGGGCAATCCGGGCCGGACCGAGGACCTCGGGCGGTCGATCCCGCTGCCGGAATTCCTGCCGCTCAGCCAGATTCCCGGCGTCAGGCTCATCAGCCTGCAAAAGAACGACGGGACCGATCAATTGCTGGCGGGGATGGCGGTCGAAACGCCGGGGCCCGATTTCGATGCCGGCCCCGATGGTTTCGTGGATACCGCGGCGGTGATGATGAACCTGGATCTGATCATCACCTCCGACACCTCGATCGCCCATCTGGCGGGCGCCTTGGGCCGACCGGTCTGGGTGGCCCTGCGCCGTGTGCCGGATTGGCGTTGGCAGTTGGAACGCGCCGACAGCCCTTGGTACCCGACCATGCGCCTGTTCCGTCAGACCGAGCGCGACGTGTGGGCGCCCGTGTTCAGCGCGATGGCCGAAGCCCTGACAGCGCTTATGCCGCCGGCCTGACGCCCAGCACATGCGCGATGGCATAGGTCAGGTCGGGCCGGTTCAGGGTGTAGATATGGAATTCGTCGACCCCATTGGCCTGCAACAACCGGACCTGCTCCGCCGCGACGACCATCGCGATCATGCGCCGGGTTTCAGCATCGTCATCCACGCCTTCGAACATGTGGCCGAGCCAGGCGGGCACGCTGGTGCCGCACAGGCCGGAGATGCGCACCGCCTGGGTGAAATTCGAAACCGGCAGGATCCCGGGCACGATCGGCGCCGTGATCCCCGCCGCGAGGCAGCGTTCGAGGAAGCGTAAATAGGTCTCGGTATCGAAGAAGAACTGCGTGATCGCGCGGGTCGCCCCGGCATCCAGCTTACGCTTGAGGTTATCGAGATCTGCCTCGGGGCTGAGCGCCGCGGGATGAGTCTCGGGGTAGGCCGCGACCGAGATTTCAAAATCCGCCACGCGCTTCAAGCCCGCCACCAAATCGGCCGCGAAGGCGTACCCGCCGGGATGCGGGCTGTAGGTGGTGCCAGGCGCCGGGTCGCCGCGCAGAGCGACGATGTGGCGCACGCCGGCGTCCCAATACTGGCGCGCGACATCGTCCACTTCACCCCGGGTGGCGCCGACGCAGGTCAGATGCGCGGCGGGTTCCAGCGCGGTTTCGCGGGCCAGCCGGGCGACGGTGGCGTGCGTGCGCGCCTGCGTGCTGCCGCCGGCACCATAAGTGACGGACACGAAGCGCGGCGCGAGCGGGGCCAGACGCTCAATGCAGGTCCAGAGCTGCTGTTCCAGCGCATCGGTCTTCGGGGGGAAGAACTCGAATGACAGCTTGGGCGGTGGCTGTTCCGCGCCGCGCATCGGCAAGCCGGCGAAGCGGGGACCGGTCAGCCAGCGTTGCAGGGCCGGGGCCTGCGAAACGAGGGCGTGGGAAGCAGGGGCATTGGGGGTGGGAGGAGCGCTCATGCCGGTCAATTCCCCGGAATCCGGCCGCGACGCAAGCCCGTTGTGCATGCTTGCCGTTTTCCACACGTTCCGTTGCACGGCGGCGCCCGCATGCTACAAGGGGCACCCAATCGATAGGCGGGCCGTGTCCAATCAAGGCATACGAGCCGCCTGGCCCAGAGACCTCCGATGAACGCTGATTCTCCGACCACCCCCGCACCAACAGCGATCAACGTCGCCTGGGCGTTCCTGGCCCGGACCTGGCAGTATTGCATTTTCGCCGGTCTGCTGGCCGTGGTGCTGGCGGGCTGCGCGACCCCGCCACCGGCCGATGATCCCGAGGCGCTGGCGGATTTCAAACAGACCAATGACCCGTTGGAGCCCACCAATCGCGTATTCTATGCGGTCAATAACGGGCTGGATACCGTCATCCTCCGCCCGGCGGCGCAGGCCTATCGTTTCGTGCTGCCGGGGGGCGTGCGGACCGGCATTCACAATGCCCTGTCCAACCTGGGCACGCCCGTGCAGCTATCCAATGACGTGTTTCAGGGTCAGCCGCGGCGTGCGGGCGACACCACCATGCGCTTCCTGATCAACTCGACCGTCGGCGTGCTCGGCGTGTTCGACGTTGCCACGGGGTGGGGCTACCCGAACCATGACACCGACTTTGGCCTGACCCTGGCCAGTTGGGGGGTGCCGGACGGGCCGTTCCTGTTTCTGCCGGTGCTGGGCCCCAGCAGTCCGCGCGATGCCGCCGGATTCGGTGTGGACATGGCGCTCGACCCCTTCACCTGGGTCGGGAAGACCCCGGGCATGCAGGAATTCAACTGGGCCCGCTTCGGTCTGAATGCGCTCGACTCGCGGGAGCGTTATCTGGATCCGATCGATCAGATCAAGAAAACCGCCCTCGATCCCTACGCGACGTTCCGCAGCCTCTACCGCCAGCACCGCCAGGGTGAGATCGAAGCGTTGGCCAAGGACGATCGCGCCACGGTGCCGGTATGGTTTCCTCAACCCTCGACTCCCGCTCGCTAACCGAGGTTCCGCAGTCCCATGATCAATCGCCGCATGCTCCTTGCCCTGTCCGTGATCGCGCCGGCCGGCATGGTTCGGCCGGTCCATGCGCAATCAGACACCGACCGCGCCGCCGCGTTCGTGCGCGCGACGGGTGACAAAATCGTCGCCGTCATGCGCGGCGCCGGGTCACCCGAGGAAAAGCGCCGCATCCTTGGTCCGATCATCGACGCGTCCATCGACGTGGACGGCGTGGCACGGTTCTGCCTGGGGCGCTTTTGGCGTTCGGCCACGCCTGACCAGCAAAAGCGCTACACCGAGCTGTTCCACAAAGTGCTTATCGGCAACATCGCATCCCGATTGGGCGAGTATCAGGACGTGCGGCTGACCATCGGCCGCAGCATGCCGCGCGACGACAACGATGTCGTGGCGACCACGCTGGAGCGGCCCAACAACCCCACCACCACGGTCGAATGGGTCGTGGCCGACGCCGCCCGCAGCCCGAAGGTGATTGATGTCATCGCGGAGGGCACGTCACTCCGCCTCACCCAGCGCAGCGACTACGCCGCCTACCTGACGCGTAACAACAACGATGTGGATGCGCTGATCAACGCCATGCACCAGCAGCTGGCCGAACCAAAGGGCTGATGCTCTCAAACATCACCATCCGGTAGCCATTCTGGATGAAGCTGTCACACGCGGTCATGCCAATGGCGCCCAGCACGACACGGGAGCCACCATTGCTCTCCCGCGCCACGGCGACAATGCGCCGCAGCGCCGCCTGATCATGACCGAAGCGGAGGGCGGCACCCGCCGCCTCCCGCGCTAAACCGCGGCCCTGCGCATCGGGGCTCAGTGCGAAACGCAGCGCCACGCCACGCCCATCCGGGCGCGGTTCCAGCCCGGTCACACCCACGAAGCGCTGCCCCTGGGCTTCCCGGACCGCCCAGATTCCATAGCCATTGGCACCCCAGGCGATCACATCACGGGCAAGCTCCTCCGCCGTATCAACGGCCGAACGCACGCCCCCCAGCATCACCGCGAACACCTGCGGATCTGCTTTGAAAGCCTGCAGGTCGGGCAGATCACGGCCACCGACCGGGGTCAGGACGAGACGGCCGGTCCGGAGGACCCAGGTGGGATTCATGGCATAGAGCTACTCGATGAGCGGAATGACCGGAGGTGGAATCACCGGAGCCGTGAATCACGCGATCAAACAATCGGTTAGAGCATGTCAGGTGCGCTTAAAAGCACCAGACATGCTCTAACCGCGAAAGCCCGGATCAATCCTATCCAGTATGCGCCGATACGCCGGCCGTTCTGCCGAGGCGCGCCTGTTGATCCAGGGTCCGGCTGGCTGCTCACCGCGTCGTTCATCGTCTGGGTTTCCTCGCTCCGCTGGGCGGGGACGGTGTAACGCGGGGCGGGGGTGGCGGGCAAACGGGGCCGCGCAGCCCGTCACGCGAACAGCAAATCGGCCGCGTTCCCGTGCAAAATCCGGCGCAGATCTGAATCTGGCAACGCCAGTGCCCGCGCCGCATCCGTCGTGCGCTGCAAGTCCAGCAGCGGATAGTCGGATGCGAAGATCACCTTCTCGCTCCCCTTCGTGCCGTGCCAGCGCCCGCCCATGAAGGTCAGCAATTCTGTTGGATAGGCCTTAGGCGACCAGGCCGAGGTGCAGATGAAGTAATTCGGATGCCGCGCCGCCAGACGGATCGCCGTATCCGTCCAGGGGTCGCCGATATGGTGGGCTATGATCGTCAGATCGGGGAAGGCCAACGCCACATCCTCCAGATGCTTCGGATCGTTTGGTCCCATCGGCCAGAGCGGCCCGGGCATGCCGACATAGGTGAACAAGGCCAGTTTCAGTTCCGAGCATTTGGCATACAGCGGGTAGTACCACCGGTCGTTCGGCGCGAGGCCCCAGGGGGAGGGCGTGATATGCACCCCGGCGAGCCCCGGATCGCCAGCCCATTCATCCACGATGCGCGGGTTCTGCATCAGATCCCAATATGACCCGGCACCATGCTCCGGCGGCATCACCGTCGCCGTCCATTTCAGACGCCCGGACGCGGCCCGCGACAGCGCTGACAATTCCTGATGCAGCGACTGCAACCGATCGATGGTGGTCGGGTAATACACCTTGGCGGCGAGGACCCCGTGGGCGACGCCGGTTGCATCCATCGTTCCCAACACCTCCGTGAGAGGTTTACGTGGCACCTCCGCCCCGGGTTCCCCCCCGTGATGAAAGGTGTGCATGACCCGCCGCAGCCGCGGGTCGTCGGTCCAGGGCACGACATCGGCCCGCGTGATCGCGCCGGGCTCGCCGATCCACGGAGAATGCAGAAAGGCGTCAATGATGGGGCCGGTGTACATGCGATCCTCCGGGGGTGTGTTGCCCCACCATAACGCGCGCCCTCCCCCGGCGGGAGAGGAGCGGCGCCCATGGGACTGGTTCACGGTCACCAGCCATGGCAAGTCCCCTCGTGGAAATGACCAAGGAGAGTCTCGCATGAAAGTCTGGGCCGTTGTCGCGCATGGCGCACCGCTGGAATGTGTCGAAATGCCGGACCCCGTCCCCACCGGCACCGAGATCGTCATCGATGTCACCCATTGCGGTGTCTGCCATTCCGACATCCACCTCTGGCACGGCGGCTACGACCTCGGCGGCGGCAAGTTCCTGGCGGTCAAGGATCGCGGCCTGATGCTGCCCGCCGCTCCAGGGCATGAGATCGTGGGCAAGGTGGCCCGGCTCGGTCCCGATGCCACCGGCGTCTCCGTCGGCGACCCATTCGTCGTCTATCCCTGGATCGGCTGCGGCGACTGTGAACGCTGCGCGGCGGAGGAGGACAACCTCTGCCTCAACCAACGCAGCCTCGGCGCCATCATCAATGGCGGCTTCGCGCGTCAGGTGAAGGTGCCGCATGCCCGGTATCTGCTGCCGCTGGACGGGGTCGACCCGTCCCTGGCCGCGACCTATGCCTGCTCCGGCCTGACCGCCTATTCGGCGGCCCGCAAGATCCTGCCACTCGGCGCCGATAAGCCCGTGCTCGTGATCGGCGCCGGCGGCGTCGGCCTGGCTGGCATCGCGGTGTTGAAGGCCCTGGGGCACCGCAACATCGTCTCATTGGACACCAGCCCGGCGAAAGAGGGCGCGGCCCGCGCCGCCGGTGCCGCCCATTTCATCGCCGCCGCGGGCGATGCGGCAACCCAGCGCATCCTGGCCGCGGTCGGCCCCATCGCCGCGGCGCTGGATTTTGTCGGCGCGAACGGCACCGTCGCCACCGCCATGGCCTGCCTGACGAAAGGCGGCAAACTCGTGATGGTGGGGATCGGTGGCGGTGAGCTGACCCTGTCCGTGGCGGGTACGATCTTCCGCGCGCAGTCGGTGCAAGCGAGCCTGACAGGCTCGATCCCCGAACTGCGGGCCGTGCTGGCGCTGGCGCGGGCGGGCAAGCTGGTGCCCACCCCCATCGAGGAGGTGCCGAAGCATCTGGCCGATGACGCGATGCACCGGCTGGAGCGGGGCGCGGTCACCGGCCGGCTGGTTCTGACCGATCCCGCCTGAGGGCCGCGACGATGGGGATGAGGCACCGAGCACCACACCCCACAGCGCTATCCGCGGCCAACCCCATAATAGGCGAAGCCCACCCCCCGCATCGCCGCGGGGTCGTAAACATTGCGTAAATCCACCAGCACGTCGCCGCGCATCGCGGCGCGCAGCCGGGACGGCGACAAAGCCCGGAATTCGTTCCATTCGGTGATGAGCAGCAACGCGTCCGCGCCCGTCACCGCCTCCATCGTGTCCTTGCAGTAGGTCACGGCCGCCGGCAAGAGCGGCCGGGCCTGCTCCATCCCTTCCGGGTCATAGGCCCGAATGACAGCCCCGTCGCCCACGAGGCGCGACAGAATGGACAGAGACGGCGCATCGCGCATGTCATCCGTTTCCGGCTTGAAGGTCAGACCCAGCACCGCGATGGTCTTGCCGCGGACCGAACCGCCGCAGGCCGCGATCACACGCATCGCCATGCTGGACTTGCGGGCGTCATTGACCGCCACCGTCGCCTCCACCAGGCGGGAGGGTGCGCCGTAATCCTGCGCCGTGCGAACCAGCGCCAGCGTGTCCTTGGGAAAACAGGATCCGCCATAACCCGGGCCAGGGTGGAGGAATTTGCGCCCGATGCGCCCATCCAATCCGATCCCGCGTGCCACATCATGCACGTCGGCGCCCACCTTCTCACACAGGTCGGCCATTTCATTGATGAAGGTCACCTTCATCGCCAGGAAGGCGTTGGCCGCGTATTTGGTCAGCTCCGCCGTCTCAATCCCCGTGAACACGATCGGCGCTTCAATCAAATAAAGCGGGCGGTACAGGCGCTTCAAGATCTCCCGCGCTCGATCGGATTCGGCACCGATGACCACGCGGTCGGGGCGCATGAAGTCGCCGATCGCATTGCCTTCCCGGAGGAATTCGGGATTGGAAGCGACGTCGAAGTCCAGATCCGGCCGGGCCGCGCGCACGATCTCGGTAATGCGGCGGCCAGTGCCGACGGGGACGGTGGATTTGGTCACGATCACGGCGTAGCCGGTCAGCGCCTTCGCCACCTGCTCGGCCGCCGCATAAACATAAGAGAGGTCCGCGTGACCATCACCCCGGCGGGTCGGGGTGCCGACGGCGATGAAGACGGCTTCGGTCCCGGCCAGAGCTTCTGTCAGATCGCCGGTGAATTTCAGGCGGCCGGCCGCGACGTTTTCGGCCACCAGCTTGTCCAATCCTGGCTCAAAGATGGGGATGCGGCCTTCATGCAGTGCCGCCAGCCTGCCGGGGTCGGTTTCCATGACCGTGACATCGGTCCCGAATTCCGCGAAGCAGGCACCGGACACCAGGCCGACGTAACCGCCGCCGATCATCGTGATTCGCACTGTGTGGATCCCTTCGCGCGTGACAGAGGGGGATTCAGCACAACCGCGCCGCGGTTTCCAGGGTGTGTTGATGTGGTTCACCGTTCCGTCATCCATTTCGTGACATTCGCCTCATCCAGCACCGCCTGTTCGCCCCGGGATTCTCGGGCCGCCTGATCCGTCGCGCGCCGCAGGAGCAGATCCTGCACCGCTTGTTTGTTGCCCCGGCTGGCCGCCAACACCGCGCGCGCTTCGGCCGTTCGCGCCTCGGCCCGAGCCAGCGCGGCCTCCGCCACGGCGCGCTCATCGGTGGTTCGCCGCAGCCAGACGCCGAACGCGTCGACCGCCCGGTCGTCCGCGCCCGCGATGGCGGCTGACGTTTCCGCGGCGATCGCGGCATGCAGCGCCGCCAGGGCGCCGGCCGCTTCAGCCTCCGCGCGTAAGCATGTGGCCAACGCCTCTTTTGCCTCATCCAACGCCAATCGGCGCAACCGGGCCACGGTTTCGAGTGGATCAACCATTGCTTGTCTCCAGGGCTGCACGAAGCTGGTCGAATGCCAGGGTCACTGGCGTGCGCTCGTGGTGTTCCTGGCGCAGGATCGCTTCGACACGTGGTGCCAGGGCCAAGGCCTCATCCGCCACCGCGTCATGTCCGCGCCGGTATGCGCCCAGGCGCACCAGGTCGGCGATATCGGCATGCACGGCCAGAATGCCGCGGGCCCGCCGGACCAAGGCCACGTCCTCCGCGCTCAGGCAGCCGGCCGCGGCACGCGACAATGAGCGCAGGACGTCGATCGGGGGATAACGACCCGCCTCCGCGATCCGTCGATCGAGCACGACATGGCCATCCAGAATACCGCGGACCGCGTCGGCGATGGGTTCGTTGTGATCATCGCCCTCCACCAACACGGTGAACAGCGCGGTGATCTGGCCGGTCGAGCCCTGGGGCCCGGGGCCGGCGCGTTCCAACAGACGCGGGAGCTCGGAGAAGACACTGGGCGGGTAGCCCCGCGTGGCCGGCGGCTCTCCGGCGGCGAGCCCGATCTCTCGCAAAGCGAGGCAATAGCGGGTCAGGCTATCCATCAAAAGCAGCACGCTTTTGCCCTGATCGCGGAAATATTCAGCCACCGTCATCGCGGTCAGACCGGCCTGGCGCCGTGCCAATGCCGGGGCATCCGAGGTTGCCACCACCACCACGGCACGCTCCCGCCCTTCCGGGCCGAGGTCGTCTTCAAGAAACTCCCTGACCTCCCGCCCGCGCTCACCCACCAAAGCCAGCACGGTCACATCACAGGCCGCTCCTTTGGCCAACATCGCGAGCAGGGTCGATTTGCCGATACCCGAGCCGGCGAACAGGCCCAGGCGCTGCCCCTCCCGGCAGGTGACGAAGCAGTCGAGCGCCCTGACCCCGAGGTCAAGCCGCGCGCCGAGACGGGCCCGGCCGGTTGCATCCGGTGGGCCGGCCCGCACCGCGCGCGCCTGCCGGCCCGGTGGCAGGCTGCCTTTGCCATCGGCTGGCCGGCCCAGAGGATCAATGACGCGCCCATCCAACCGTCGGAAACCGCCAATGCGCCGCCGGCGGCCGCGGCCAGCTGCGCCGCATGTCCCTGTCCCAGCCCATCGATCGGGGCGAAGGGCAGAACCTGGACACAACCTGAACGCAGCCCGACGACCTCTGCCGGGACCACCTGGTGACCGCGGGGGTGCAACATAAGCCGATCACCGACGGCGAGATGGCCGGCGAAGCCGTCGACTTCGATGGCGGAGCCTGAAACGGCGGTCACCCGCCCTTCAATCGTGATGGCCCGGATTTGGCGCATCGCGGCCGCCGCATCGCCTGCGCGCCGCGATAGATTTGTGCTTTTCATCTCATCTTTCCACTTCTTTCGGGTACATGTTCTTCCTATGTTCGAAAAAACCGTCCCGAGAAGACGCTATTTTATGGAATATACTCGTTATTAGCGAAAATGACATGGCCAAATGCACGCAAAGGTAGTATTTCAACATCGTCAACCACCCGGGGGCCCCATGCGCGTCCTGTTAGTCGAAGACGATCTGATCGCCGCTCGGGGCATATCCCTGATGCTCAAGGCCGCTGGGGCAGTCGTGGATCACGCCTCCGCGGGCGAAGAAGCCATGGAGCTGACCCGCCATTATGAGTACGACATCATCCTGTTGGACCTGATGTTGCCGGATATCGAGGGATACGAGGTGGTGCGGCGCCTGCGTATCGCCCGCGACGACACGCCAATCCTGATCCTGTCAGGGCTGGTCCGCTCCCCGGCGAAGGTGAAGGCGCTCGGCCTCGGGGCGGACGATTTCATCACCAAACCCTTCGACAATGCCGAGTTGCTGGCGCGCATGCAGGCTGTGGTGCGTCGCTGCAAAGGCTTTAGCCAACCCACCTTGCGGGTTGGCGCGGTCGAGCTGAACCTCGATAGCCGTGAGGTCTTCGTCGATGGCACGGAAGTCCGTCTGACGGGCAAGGAATATTCCATTCTGGAACTCCTGGTCCTGCGTCGCGGTATGGTGCTGACGAAAGAGGCGTTCCTGAATCACCTTTATGGCGGACTCGATGAGCCGGAAGTGAAGATTATCGACGTCTTCATATGCAAATTGCGCAAGAAGCTGGCGGATGCCGGTGCGGACAGTTTCATCGGCACCATCTGGGGTCGAGGCTATATGATCCGTTCGCCGGAGGAAGGCGAGGAGTTGGAAATGCCCCGTCTCGGGCCGGTCCGCACGCGGGAGATGTCAGCCGCGTAAATCCGCCGCCGAATCAACGTCGCGCAAGGTGCGCAGCAGGGCGATCCTACGCCCGGGAAAATTGGCCACTGTGTCAGCCAGCGCATGCGCGGTGGACCAGCGGGCCTTCGCAAACGGGCGTGCCGGCCGGCGCGGCCCCAGTCCGACCAGCCAAAAACCGCCATCGATCGCGGGCCCAAACACCGCGCCAGCCGATCTGAGCGCCCGAAACGCCGCGATCAGGTCCGATGCGCGGGCATCCGGAATATCGGACCCGATGATCGCCACCCTGCCTCTGGGAAAGCGCCCGCAGGCACGATGCATCCGTTTGCCCAGCCCCCCCTGCCCCTGCGGAATCCGCGTGATCCGCCACGGCAGCACAAGCGCCGCTCGATCCGGTGTGGCCGCCAGCACGGTGCGGAACCGCCGTTCCCGTCGCAGCGACCGCAGGAGCCCCCACAGCGTCGCCCGATAAAACCGGAATGCGCCTCGGTCGCCGATATCCCGCGCCAGCCGGCGCTTCACCGCCCCCAGGCGCGGCACGCGCGCAAACACGATGACGGTGTCTTTCATCGATACAGCCTCACCAGCAGCGCGGGCGGCGCACCCAAAAACCACAACGCCAGGCAGCCCAGATTGCGCAGTGAGCGCCGATACCAGCCATCCCGTTCCCATCGTGCCGCGGAGGTCAAGGCCGCCGCCGGGAGTGCCGACAACCGGTGCCGGCCGAGACGACGGATCAGGTCCACATCCTCCATCAAGGGCAAAGGCCGCATCCCGCCGGCCATCCGCAACAGATCGCTATGCAGCAGGAGTCCCTGATCGCCATAGGGCAGGCCGAGAACGCTGGATCGCCAGGCGACCATCCGCTCCAACCGCCGTGCCTGGGGATTGGCGCTGTCGAGCGTGAATTGAAACCAGCCGGCCTTGCGGGGCTCCGTAACCATGTGCCGGGCGCAGGCGTCCCGCCATCCCGGCTGTAAGCGCGTATCGGCATGCAGCAGCAGCAGCCAAGGCCGGGTCGCCAAGGCGATGCCGGCTGCGATCTGACAACCCCGGCCGGCCGATGCGGTGATCACGCGCGCGCCCGCCTTTTCGGCCACCGCGCGCGTGCCGTCCCCGCTGCCGCCGTCAACCACGATCACCTCCATGGACGGGGCGAGGGCCGCGATCGTGTCCGCGATCGTGGCGCCCGCGTTCAAGGCGGGAATCACGACGGTGATATCGCTTTCGGCGTTCATGTTCCTATTATGTTCTTGACGGTCATACGGCGGTCTGCCACCAATAGGAACGAACGGACAGGGAACACGCATCATGCGCGCGCAAGCCAATCCCCACAAGTGCGACTCTGGAATCGACCATGCAGCCCTGGCCGCGATGGATCACGCCGACCTGCCCGATCCCGAACCGGCGATCGCCATGCCGTCGATGCAGCACCGCGGCCGCGGCGCGGTGACCAACCCGCCGGTGCGCTTCGATGCCCGCGCCGCCAGCCCGTTTGATGATGGGTGGGAGACGTTGACTCAGGATTTCGGCGAATTGCCGAAACTGACGACCACCTTGACCCGCGACAGCACCCGCTCGGCGATCAGCTGGAACACCTCCCCGGATCTCGGGTTCGATCGCGCGGTGAACACGTATCGCGGCTGTGAGCATGGCTGCGTCTATTGCTTCGCACGGCCGACGCATGCCTATCTCGGCTACTCCCCCGGCCTCGATTTCGAAACGAAATTGATCTACAAGCCGGAGGTGGCGGAGCTGCTCGAAAAGGAGCTGCGCAAGCCCGGTTACCAGGCCCGGACCCTGGCGCTGGGATCGAACACCGACCCATACCAGCCGGTGGAACGCACGCTGAAGCTGACCCGCGCGGTGCTGGAGGTGTTGGACCGGTTCAACCACCCCGTTGGTATTGTGACCAAATCGGCCGGGGTGCTGCGCGATCTGGACATTCTGTCGTCGATGGCGAAGCGCAATCTGGTGCGGGTCTATATCTCCCTGACCACCCTGGATCCGCATCTCGCCCGGGTGATGGAGCCGCGGGCCGCGACCCCGGCGCGGCGGCTGCATGCGATTACCGAACTGACCCGGGCGGGCGTGTCCACCGGCGTGCTGACCGCACCCATGATCCCCGGCCTGAACGATGTGGAGCTGGAAAAACTGCTCGAAGCCGCGTCCCGCGCCGGGGCCCGCCACGCCGGCTATGTGCTGCTGCGCCTGCCGCATGAAATCAAAGAGATGTTCGAGGCGTGGCTGCACACGCATTTCCCCGACCGCGCCAGGCATGTTCTGAGCCTGGTGCGGGATACGCGGGGCGGGGCGTTGAATGACACGCGTTTCCATCACCGCTTCTCCGGTCAGGGGGTTTACGCCGATTTGCTGATGCGGCGGTTCACCCGGGCGGCGCGGCAGTGGGGACTGGATGAAGCACGGGAAGGTTTGGATTGTAACCGCTTTGCCGTGCCCGGCGCGGCAGAGCAGCCGGCGGAGGCGCAGCTGTCGCTGTTTTAATGCGCGCAAACAAAGCGCCGATGGTGCGTTGACGCCGCCGCGAATCCCCCCCTAATCTCAATCCCAATGAGAACGGGGCCGGACGGCCCCCTTAGGGAGGCCGCCCACAGTGGAAGACGCTGCGCGCCTGTTGCAGCTCGTCGTGAATGGTGCGGCCGCTGGCTGCATCTACGGCCTGATCGCGCTTGGCTTTGTATTGATCTATAAAGCCACCGAAATGGTGAACTTCGCCCAAGGCGACGTGATGATGATCGGCGGCTTCATCGCCTATTCGCTCATCGCGCATTGGGGGTTGAATTACTGGGTCGGCGCATTGCTGGCGATCGCCATCACGGCAGCATTCGGTTTCGCGCTCGACGCGATCATCCTGCGGCGAGTCATCGGACAACCGCAGTTCGCGGTGGTGATGCTGACCCTTGGGCTGGGATTCATCTTCCGGGCCGGCGCCGGCATCACCTGGGGTTATGACTCTGTCGGGTTCAACACACCCTTCACCAACAAGACCGCGAAAGTGGGGCTGTTGGTGCTCGGGCAGGACAATCTGTCGATCATCGTCGGCACGCTGATCCTATGCGGGGTGCTGTATGTGTTCTTCAGCAAGACCCGCCTGGGCGTGGCCATGCAGGCGTCGTCCCAGAACCAGCTCGCCGCCTATTACATGGGCATCCCGGTCCGGACGGTGTTTTCGCTGATCTGGGCGATCAGCGCGGGGGTCGCGGCGGTGGCCGGCATCCTGCTGTCGCCGGTGTCGATGATCGACGTGAATATGGGCTTCCTCGGCATCAAGGCCTTCGCCGCCGCGGTCATCGGGGGCTTCGGCAGTATACCGGGCTCGCTCATCGGCGGCGTGATCGTCGGCGTGGTGGAGCAGCTGGCGGGCTATTACCTCCCCGCCGGGTTCCAGGAAGTCACGTCCAACGTCGTGCTGCTCGCCATGCTGATCGTGCGCCCGCAGGGTCTGTTCGCCGAACTTTCAGGAAAGCGGGTCTAGCGCATGCGCTATCTTTTCCGCACGAACTACAACCAGGACCTGTCGCTCGCGCGTCATGGCGGCGACTATTTCTGGTATGGGTTGCTGCTGGTCACCATGCTGGTCATCCCCTTGTTGATGGGGGAGTTCTATGTCGGTGAGCTCGGCGGCGTGTTCATCTTCGCCATCGCCGGCGTCGGGCTGATGCTGCTGGTGGGCTACACCGGCCTGATCAGCCTCGGTCACGCAGCCTTCCTCGGTATCGGCGCCTATGTGAACTCGGTGCTGCTGGCGCAGGGGGTCCCGTTCGTCATCACCCTCCCCGTCGCGGGCCTGTTCACCGCCGCCTGCGGCGCGGCCATCGGGCTACCGACGCTGCGCATGAGCGGCCTGTACCTCGCGATCGCAACGCTGGCCTTCGGCAGCATCGTCGGCACGGTTTTCCAGAAATGGAGTTCTGTCACTGGTGGCTTCGATGGCTTCGCGGTGCCAACGCCGACCATCTTCGGGGTTGGATTGGATGGCGCGACGGGCATCTATTACGTGTCGCTGGCGGTGCTGATCTTCGTGCTTTGGGTAACGGCCAATATCCTGCGCAGCCCGATGGGCCGCGCCATGGTGGCGATCCGCGACAGTGAGGTCTCGGCCCAGTCAATGGGCATCCACCTGGCGCGCTACAAAGCCATGGCCTTCGCGATCAGCGCCGGGATGACGGGCCTCGCCGGCGGGTTATTCGCGCATTATGTGCGCTTCCTGGCGCCGGACGCATTCGATGTGCTGCTATCGGTGCAGTTCGTGACCATCGTGTTCGTGGGCGGGCTGGGCTCGGTCCAAGGGGCCATCTTCGGCGCGCTGTTCGTGCGGCTACTGCCGCAGTTCATCGCCATCGTGCGCGACGATCTGCCCTTCGGTATCGGCCGCATGCCGGGCCTGGAGCCATCCTTGTTCGGATTGGTGCTGGTGCTGGTCATCCTGTTCCAGCCTGGCGGAATCAACGGCATCTGGCAGAAGATCAAGCACTGGTTCACGGCGTTCCCGTTCAAACGCCAGACCAGTTCCCGCCGGCAAAAATCCTACGCGAAGTCGGAGCGTCTGCGATGAGCCTCTTTCAGGCCGATCAAATCGCCGTCCGGTTCGGTGGCATCCGCGCCGTGGACGACGTCACGTTTCATGTCGAACAGGGCGAGGTCTTCTCGATCATCGGCCCCAACGGCGCCGGTAAGACCACGATCTTCAATCTGATCAGCCGGATCTATAACTCGACCTCTGGTACCCTGACATTCGACGGCCAGGATTTCACCAAAATGCCGCCCTGGCAGGTCGCCGGGATCGGCATCGCCCGGACGTTCCAAAACATCGAGCTGTTTCCCAACGCCTCGTTGTTGCAGAACCTGCTGATCGGGCGCCATGCCCATTCCCGCGTCGGGCTGCTGTCGCAACTCGCGTTTCTGCCGTCCAACCGCCGCGCGGAGCTAAGGCACCGGGAAAAGGCGGAGGAGGTGATCGCCTTCCTCGGCCTGCAACGCCATCGCGATACGCTGATCGCCAACCTGCCCTATGGCGTGCGCAAAGTGGTGGAACTGGGCCGCGCGCTGTGCATCGAGCCCAAGCTGCTGCTGTTGGATGAACCGTCCTCCGGCCTCAACGTCGAAGAGACGGAGGGCATGGGGTTCTGGATCGAGGACATCAAAAAGGACCTCGGCATCACCGTCATCATGGTCGAGCACGACATGGCGCTGGTTAATCAGGTCTCCGACCGCGTGATGGCATTGAACTACGGTAAGGTCCTGGCCATGGGCACGCCCCGCGAAGTGCAGACCCATCCCGAGGTGGTGAAAGCCTATCTGGGCGGTGAGCTGGAGGACGTGGCATGACCGAGCCGCTCCTGCGGGTTACCGATATTGAGACGTTCTATGGCCCGATCCAGGCGATCCGCGGCGTGTCGCTGGAAGTGGCGCCGCGCCAAATGGTGACCGTACTGGGCGCCAACGGGGCCGGCAAGACGACGGTGCTGCGCACCATCTCCGGCGTGTTGAACCCCGAACGCGGCCAGATTTTCTTCGAAGGCCACGATATCGCCAATATGGCACCGGACCAGGTGATGCGCATGGGCATCTGCCACGTTCCGGAAGGGCGAGAGACGTTCCCGTTCCTGACCGTGCGCGAAAACCTGATGATGGGCGCGTATACACGGCGAGACTCCGACGGGGTGGCAAAGGATCTGGAGCTTTGCTTCACCTACTTCCCCCGGCTGCAGGAACGCCAGAACCAGCGCGCCGGCCTGCTTTCAGGTGGGGAGCAGCAGATGATGGCGATCAGCCGCGCGCTGATGGGCCGGCCCAAGCTGTTGCTGCTGGATGAGCCCTCGCTGGGCCTGTCGCCCCTGCTGGTGCAGCAGATTTTCGGCATCATCCGCCGCATCAACGAAGAACAGGGCGTGGCCATCCTGCTGGTCGAGCAAAACGCCCATATCGCGCTGAAGACCGCCGATTATGGCTACGTGCTGGAAGTCGGCCGCATCGTGATCGAGGATCGTTGCGCCAATCTGGTCCAACGCGAGGACATCAAGGAATTCTACCTCGGACAAAAAGAGGCCGGCGTACGCGGCCAGCGGCGTTGGAAGAGGAAGCGGCAATGGAATTAAGCGCCAGTCGCCCGGCGATGGAAATAAGCGCCAGCATCCCGGCGATGGTCTCCCAGCGCGCCGCGTCGCAGGGTTCGGCCGTCGTGTTGCGCAAAAAGGACCGCGGCCTATGGAAGGCCGTGACCTGGGCGGAGCTGGACTCCCGACGCAACGCCATCGCTTTGGCCTTGCGCGCCGTCGGTTTCCGCCAGGGCGATGTGGCGGGCGTGGTGTCCGACACCTGCCCCGATCTGGTTTATACCGATCTGGGCATTTTGACCGCCGGTGGCACCAGCGTAGCAGTGCATCCGGAAGCCGAGGCCTCGGAAGTCCTGCATGTCCTGCGGGAATCCGCCTGCCGCGTGGTCTTCGTCGAGAATGAGGAACAGCTCGATAAAGCCCTGACCGTGCGGGACAGCTGCCCGGCGCTCACGCGTATCGTCATCCTCGACATGAAAGGTCTGCGGGAATTCAACGATCCCGGCTGCGAAAGCTTCGAAGCCTTTCTGGCGCGTGGGACCGGGGCTTTGGAGCCAACCGCGATCCGCGCCGATCACCCGGCGATCTTGATGTTTCCGCGGGGGGAAGGCGGGGCCGGGCGGTTGCTGACCCATGGCGATGTTTTGTCCTTGATCAAAGCCGGGCGGGACCAACTGGGCGTTCAACCCGGCGATGAGCGCCTGGCTGTGCTGCCGATGTCGGACCAGGCTGAACGCGTGCTCGGGCTCTATGTCGCGTTGGATTCCGGAATCGTCAGCAACTACCTCGAAAGCAGCGAGACCGGGCGTGAGAACCTGCAGGAGGTGAAGCCCACCTTGTTCGGCGCCGATGCCGAAGCCTGGACCCGGCTGCATGCCCGCATCACGGCCGCGGCCGACGCGGCAACCGCGGTCCATCGGATGCTGTATCGCTGGGCGATCGCCGCGGGCAGCGGCAACGGGCTGGCCAATTTTCTTGTGCTCCGCGCGGTGCGCAACGAACTTGGCATGGGACGCCTACGCTTCGCGTTCGTCGCTGGTACAAAGCCGACCCAAGACGTCATGGACTGGGCCGGTGCACTCGGAATCAAGATCACGCCCATAGAGGCGTGAGACAACAACAGGGAGATACACATGCTTAAATCACTGCTTGCCGGCGCCGTGGCCGCGACGCTGGCGCTTCCCGTCATGGCGGCGGAAGCTGTGCGTGGCGTCACCGACAGCGAGATCACGATCGGCACCTATACCGACCTGTCCGGTGTCACCGCGATGTGGGGGGTCAACAACTCCAACACCTGGCGCATGGCGTTCGAGGAAGCCAACGCGGCGGGCGGGATCAATGGCCGCAAGATCAAATACATCGTCGAGGACAACCAGTACCAGATCCCGCGCTCGGTACAGGCCGCGAACAAGCTCATCAACCGCGACGGCGTGTTCATCATGGTCGGCAATGGCGGCACCCCGATGAACAACGCGGTCATGCCGGATCAGTTGGCCAAGGGCGTGGCGAACATGTTCCCTCTGACCTCCGCACGGTCGATGTACGAGCCGCTGCACCATTTGAAATTCGGTCTGGCCGCGTCCTACTACGATCAGGTCCGCTCCGGCGTGAAGCTGTTCGTGACCGAACGCGGCAAGAAGACAGTCTGCGGCATGTCGCAGGACACCGATTTCGGCGGTGACGTCATGGATGGCGCCCGCGATCAGCTCAAGGCCATGAATATGACGATGGCCGGGGAAACCCTGCACAAGCCGACCGACACGGATTTCAGCGCCTTCGTCGCCCGCCTGCGGGATGCCAACTGCGATTTGGTGGTCGTCGGCGGGATCGTGCGCGATTCTGTGCAGATCATCTCGGCTATCCGCAAGTCTGGCTGGAATGTGGACCTGCTGGGCCAGGCCGCAAGCTACGACGAAGCGGTGGCGGAAGTGCCGGGCGGCGTGACCGAGGGCTTCTATTCAATGACCCCGGTCATTTACAACGCGGCCAGCGACCCGAAGCCGGAGATCAAGGCCTTCGCCGAGAAGTACAAAAAGCAATACGGCAAAGAGCCGAATTTCGCAGCGCAGCTGGGTTACACGGCCGGGCAGTTGGTCATCCAGGCCCTGAAGAACGCGGGGAAGGACCTGAATACCGATACCTTCGTGGCTGGCATGGAAGCCATTAAGGACTGGCACGACATCTTCGGCTCCCCGGCAATGTCGTTCAGCCCGACGAAGCACCAGGGCTCGAACCAATCCTTCCTGTGCGTTGTGAAAAACGGCCACTGGGAGCCGGTTAGCACGACGCCCGTCGGCTACTGAGGCACGTGGGATGGCGGAACACGATGTTCCGCCATCTTCACCTATCCCAGATATCGTGCCGTCAGATGCGCCTGGAAGTCCTGGGGATCCAAGGGCTTCCCGGTTGCCGCCCGCAGCAGCTCGTTGAACCCCAGGCGGCTGCCCTGCGAATGGACGTTCGCGCGCAGCCACCCCAATAACGGCGACATGTCACCCCGGCTCAGCCCGGCATCCAGATCCGGCACCGCTTTCCGCGCCGCCGTCATGAGCTGCGCCGCCGCCATCGCGCCCAGCGTGTAGCTGGGGAAATACCCAAATGCCCCGTCATACCAATGGATGTCTTGCAGGCATCCGCGCGCGTCATCCGGTGGCGTGATCCCCAGCAGGGCATGCAGCCCATCGTTCCAGGCGCCCGGCAGGTCCGCCACGGCCAGATCACCGCTGATCAGGGCTTGCTCCAGGCGGAAGCGGAGGATCACATGCGCGGGGTAGGTCATTTCGTCGGCATCGACGCGGATGAAACCCCGCTCGACCCGCCGCCACAGGCGCCCCAGGTTTTCCGGGTGATAGGGCGCCGGATCGCCACCGAACGCCGCCAGCAGTTCCGGCCCCATCCACGACAGGAACGCGTCCGATCGGCAGGCTTGCATCTCCACGATCAGGGACTGGCTCTCATGGGCGGCCATGCCCGCTGCCTCACCCACTGGCTGGCGAGCGTAATCCCTGGGCAGGCCGCGCTCATAGAGCGCGTGGCCGGTTTCGTGCACCACCGCCAGGATTGCCTGGGTGAAATCGGCTTCGATGTAGCGCGTGGTGATCCGGACGTCCGTCGGCGTGCCGCCTGAGAAGGGATGCACGGACCGATCCAGCCGCGCATGGGTATAATCCAGCCCCAGACGTTCCGACAAACGCCGGCACAGCGCTTCCTGCGCCTCGATCGAGAAGGGACCCACCGGACGAATGGGCTGCGGCGCGCGCGCCTGCCTGGCTTCAGCCTCCGGCAAGGCCCGGGCGAGGAAGGTTTCGTACGCGGCAAAGATGGGCGTGACGTCGGCGGCCCGGACGCCGCGCTGGTAGCCGTCCATCAACGCGTCATAGGGGCTGAGTCCGACAACCGGCGCCAGGGCGCCGCCGATGTGACGAACCAGGCGAACGACCTCCTCCAGGTAGGGACGCACCTGGGAGAAGCTGGAGGTGGCCTTCGCATCCCGCCAGACCTTCTCGCAAGCGGAATTGGCACGGGCCTGCGCCTCCACCAAATCGGCTGGAAGCGCGGTGGCGCGGGTATAGGCCTGGCGCATCAGGGCCAGATTGGCAGCGCGCCAGGGATCGCCACCGGTGCCATCGGCTTCGGCGGCCGCGAGTTCATCCGCCGTCTCGGCGGCCGTCAGTTGGGCGTGCGCGAGACCCGCCAGCACCGCCAGCTGATCACCACGCGCCGCACCACCCCCCGGAGGCATCACCGCCGCCGCATCCCAGCCGAGCATGGAGGAACATTCCCCAATCGTGGCGATGCGAGCGAAGCGATCGATCAGGCGGTCATAGCCGGGGGTGTTACGCATGTTTGGAACCTTTGCGAGCCCAGATCAGGAAAATCACCACCAAGGTGGCCGCCAGGCCGTACCAGGTGACGACGTAGGCCAGATGGTTGTTGGGGGGACGCGGCAGGTGCCGCGCCGGATCGGGCCAATGCGATGGCGGCGCGTCGCCCAGTACAACCAGCACGAATGGCGCGACGTCGGTCAGGCGCAGAGCCGCCCCGATGCGGGCTGGATCCAGGCTGTAGAAATGCCGTTCAGCCAGATTATCGGCCGCGCTGAACCAGGCGGCGGCCTCGGGCGGCCGCACAAACCCCGTCAAATTGACATCCGTATTCGGCAAATCCAAGGGCCCCGCGGGCATCAACGGCACCCAACCGCGATCGACCAGGAGCGGCCGTTGTCCGTCCCGCTCCAAGGGGACGATCAAATGGGCACCCATCTTCGGACCCGCCGGTGTCTCCCTCACCTCCGCCCCATACAGCGCCGTCAGATCGGCGCGCAGCCGGCCGGTCACCTGCACTTTGGCGAAGGGATCAGGACTGGGCGGCAAAGGCACGGGCGCATTGGCCTCCGCGCGCCCTACGCGGGCCAATACATCCTCTTTCCAATGCAGACGCTGCAGTTGCCATGTGCCCAAGGTCAGCAAGACCGCCAGCATGACGAGGGTCGTGACAGTCGGCCAAACCATACTGCGCGAATAAGCGATCATACTTCAGGCTTTTACCCCCGCGACGGGGCCGCTGTCACTCGACCATCTGATCTGCCCGGCCGGGCGTCACAGGCCCATTTCCGAGGACCGATGCCGATATTGCATGGCGATCAGCGCGGATTTCGCGAGGCGCATGGCCCCAATGGCCAGCGGGGCCGTGACGAGTGGCCAGAGCAGCAGATGCACCCAAAGGGGCGGTTCAAATCGGAATTCGGTCCAGAGCGCCAGGCCGCCCACCACCGCGCCGAGCACGATGACGATCAGGACCGCCCCGGCATCGCCCGTATCGCCTTCCTTGAGATTCAGACCACAGGACGCACACGTGGCGGCCACCGTGAGCATCCCAACAAATAACTTGCCGCCCCCACATCGTGGGCAGCGGCAAGTGAAGATAGCCAAGGGAAGGGAAACCGGATTTTCCGCCACTGGGTTATTCGACAGCGATCTGTCCCGCGCCGTACCAGTAAATGCAGGCGAAAAGGAACAGCCACACCACGTCAACGAAGTGCCAGTACCAGGCTGCGGCTTCGAAGCCAAAGTGACGCTCGGGCGTGAACTGGTTATCCTTGGCGCGGAACCAGCAGACGGCCAGGAAGATGGTGCCGACGATCACATGGAAACCATGGAAGCCCGTCGCCAGGAAGAACACCGAGGAGTAGACGCCGCCGCCATTGAACTTAAACGGCGCATGCGAATACTCCAGCGCCTGGCAGCAGGTGAACAGCATGCCGAGAATGACCGTGATGCCCAGGCCACGCAGCAGGCCTTTGCGATCGCCTTCCAGCAACGCATGGTGCGCCCAGGTCACGGTGGTGCCGGACAGCAGCAGGATCATGGTGTTCAGCAGCGGTAGATGGAACGGGTCGAAGGTGAACACGTTCGACGGCGGCCACACCGTCTGGCCGTTCCCCTGGGTTTCCGGGAACAGCAGGAAGTTGAAATAGGACCAGAAGAAGCCGACGAAGAACATCACCTCCGACGAGATGAAGAGCAGCATGCCGTATCGCAGGCCCAGTTGAACGACCTTGCTATGCAAGCCAGGCGTCCGGCTTTCCTTCACGACGTCACGCCACCAGCCAAACATCGTCATCAGCACGACGCCGAGGCCGGCGACCAGCACGATGTAATTGCCGAAATGGGAGGCAAGGACGATCCCGAACACCGTCAGGAATCCACCCAGCGCCCCGACAATCGGCCACGGGCTCGGGTCGACGAGGTGGTAGGGCTGTTTCAGGCCTGAACCTGTAGGCACCGTGGCGCCGTGCGTGTCGCTGCTCATACCGAATCCATTACAACTCGGCCGGGGAAACCGCCCCGGCACGTCTGGCGCATCATCGCCAATTCCCGCGCGGTTTCAAGGGGCGGGAGCAGAGGAAAAATAAGAGATCAGTTTGTCGTCGGACCCGATCCCACATGTGGCCCGGCCTTGGCAAGCGCGCCGGACCGCGCCGCATCATCCAAAGCCTTATAAAACGTGTACGACAGGGTCACCACCTGCACGTCAGCGGTGCTCGGATCGCTGTTTATCGCGGGATCCACCCAGTAGCTGAGCGGAAATACCATGTCCTGTTCGGCGTCCAGCGTCTGCTCGTTGAAGCAAAAGCACGCGGTTTTGTGGAAGTATTTGGCGGCCTTTTCGGGGGTCACGTTATACAGCGCCACACCCGTCACCGGACGATGCGCGCGATTATGGGCGTGATAGGCTGCCAGCTGATCTTCCCCGAGCGGGATGGTCACCTCCAGCTGATCCGGCGCGAAGGTCCAGGGCAGGCCTGGATTGGTATCCGCATTAAAGCGCACCCGGATGGTCCGACCAGTCCCCCCCGGCGCGGCGGCAAGCCCGGTTTTGGGCGTTCCCCCATACCCTGTCGCGGCACAGAACATCTTGTAAAGCGGGATCGCGGCGAAGGAGACACTCACCATACCGAGGACGATCGCGGCGATCGCGACGCCGGTTACACGGTTGGCGCGCCGGCGTTGCTCGGGCGCGGACATCTTAGGGTTTCATCATCTTCACGATGGTGATCGCGTAAAACAAGCCAGCCAAGGCCAGCAGCACCCAGATGACCGCCAGATTCAACGGCTTGCGGCGACGGCGAAGCTCATCAGCCTCCGTCTCAGTGGGGCGGGGCGGCAGTTCGGGCATGACGTTCAACCTATCAGCCGGTCGACGGCCAGTGCGGCGAAGAGAACGAAAAGATACAGGATCGAGTATTTGAACGCGGCCCGGGCCGGAGCGTCATTGGTCAGGCTGACCCCGGTCGCATCCTGCTTATCCAGGGCCACCCGAACCACGCAGGCCAGGAAGCCCAGGCCAAGCGCCAAGGCGGATATGCCGTAAATAGGACCGGAGAACCCCAGATACCAGGGCACCAACGTCAGGGGCACCAGCAGCAGGGAGTATAGCACGATCTGCTTGCGGGTTTCCTTGGCCCCGGCGACCACGGGCAGCATCGGCACCCCGGCGCGGCGGTAGTCGTCATTGGCCCACAGAGCCAGCGACCAGAAATGCGGCGGAGTCCAAATGAACACGATCGCGAACAGGATCAGGGGAATGAGGTCAACTGACCCGGTGACCGCGGCCCAACCGATGACCGGCGGAAACGCGCCCGCGGCGCCGCCGATGACGATGTTCTGCGGCGTGCGGCGCTTTAGCCACATCGTGTAGACAAACACATAGAAACAGATGGACAGCGCCAGAACGGCGGCGGCGGCGAGGTTAACCGCCACCTCCATCACGATCACGGCGCCGATCGCCAGCGTGATTCCGAACCCCAAGGCCCCGCCCGCCTCGATTCGCCCCGCTGGGATCGGCCGGTTGCGCGTGCGCCGCATCACCGCGTCGATATCACGATCATACCACATGTTGATCGCGCCACAGGCGCCAGCGGCGACGGCGATGCAAAGCACGGCGGTAAAGGCAATCACGGGATGGATATGGCCCGGGGCGACCAGCAGACCGATCATGCCGGTGAAGACCACCAGGGTCATCACCCGAGGCTTGAGCAAAGCGAACCAGTCACGGACCTCTGTAAAATCCATGGCCAGAGTCTCGGTGTCCTGCCCGTGCGAAGACAGGGGGGATTTCTCCCCCCTGTCGGTGCCGTGCGTCTCTGCGGATAGATCGCTCAAGGGTTCAATGAATCCGCGGCAGTTCCGTATAGGTGTGGAACGCCGGCGGGGACGTCTGGGTCCATTCCAGCGTTGTCGCACCTTCACCCCAGTAGTTATCGGCGACAGGGGCCTTGGAGGTGAATGTCCTGAAGCAGACATACAGGAACACCAGGACCGACACGCCGGAGATATAGGCGCCGACGGAGGACACGTAGTTCCAGCCCGCAAAAGCATCCGGATAGTCGGGATAGCGGCGCGGCATGCCGGACAGGCCGAGGAAGTGCTGCGGGAAGAACGTCAGGTTCACGCCCAGAAAGAACAGCCAGAAGTGAACCTTGCCCCAGAATTCCGGATACTGGCGGCCCGACATCTTGCCGATCCAGTAGTAGAAACCGCAGAAGATCGAGAACACCGCGCCCAACGAGAGCACGTAGTGGAAGTGCGCGATCACATAGTAGGTGTTGTGGATCGCCTCATCGATGCCGGCATTGGCGCAGACCACGCCGGTCACACCACCGATGGTGAACACGAACAGGAAGCCCACGGCCCAGAGCATCGGCGTCTTGAAGTCGATCGAGCCGCCCCACATCGTCGCGATCCAGGAGAAGATCTTGATGCCCGTCGGGACAGCGATGACCATCGTCGCGCCCATGAAGTAGGCGCGGGTGTCGATGTCGATGCCCGACAGATACATGTGATGCGCCCACACGACGAAGCCGACGACGCCAATGCCGACCATGGCATAGACCATGCCGAGATAGCCGAAGATGGGCTTCTTGCTGAAGGTGGAGATCACGTGGCTGATGATGCCGAAGCCCGGCAGGATCATGATGTAGACTTCGGGATGGCCGAAGAACCAGAACAGATGCTGGAACAGCACCGGATCGCCGCCACCGGCCGGATCGAAGAAGGCGGTGCCGAAATTGCGGTCACAAATCAGCATGGTGATCGCGCCAGCCAGCACCGGCACCGAGAGCACCAGGAGCCATGCCGTCACCAGCGAAGCCCAGATGAACAGCGGCAGCTTGTGCATGGTCATGCCAGGCGCGCGCATGTTGAAGATGGTGGTGATGAAGTTCATCGCCCCCAGCAGCGAGCTGACACCGGCCAGATGCAACGCGAAGAGCGTGCAATCCATACCCATGCCGGATTCGTAGGTCGCGTTGGACAAGGGCGGATACAGCGTCCAGCCAGAGCCGGATTCGCCCATCACCAGGCCGATGCAGATCAGCACGAACGCGGGCGGCAGCAGCCAGAAGCTGATGTTGTTCAACCGCGGGAACGCCATGTCGGGCGCGCCGATCATCAGCGGGATGAACCAGTTGCCGAAGCCGCCGATCAGCGCGGGCATGACCGAGAAGAAGATCATCAGCAACCCGTGGGTGGTGATGATGGTGTTCCACTGCTGCCCGGACTCAACGATATGGTTGTTCGGAAATTGCAGCTGGGCCCGCATGATCTCGGACAGCGCGCCACCCACGATGCCGCCGACGACGGCGAAGATCAGGTAGAGCGTCCCGATATCCTTGTGGTTGGTGCTGAAGAACCAGCGCGCCACGAAGCTGGGCTTGTGGTCATGGTGGTCATGACCGTGATCGTCGTGACCGTGGGCATGATGATCGTCATGCGCATGATCGTGAGTGGTTGACGCCATCGTCTGTCTCCTTCGCGCGCGACCGTCAGGTCAGCGCTGAATCTCATGAGCCGTCGCGTCTGCCGCCGCCATCAGGCGAGGCTGACCCGCATCGGCGGATTTCTTGGTCTGCTCGGCCCAGGCCTTAAACTCCTGCTCCGACACCGCGTGCACCGCGATCGGCATCCGGCTGTGTTCGGAGCCGCAAATCTGATTGCACTGCCCATAATAGACGCCGGGCTTGTCGACCGAGAACCAGGTTTCGATGGTGCGGCCGGGGATCGCGTAGCGCTGCACACCGAGCGAGGGGATGAAGAAGCTGTGGATCACTTCCGGGCTGCTGGTCAGGATGCGGATGTTCTTGCCAACCGGCACGACCATCTGGTTATCGACGTCGAGCAGGCGGAGTTGGCCTTTCTTGAGGTCCTCGTCATGCACATAGCGGCTTTCGATCGAGAAATTGCCCTGATCGGGGTAGCCATATTCCCAATACCACTGATGCGCGACGACCTTGATCGTCAGGTCCGGGTTCGGCGTGCGATCCTGGTAGTAGATCAGGCGGAACGACGGGATCGCCATGACGACCAGCAGCAGCACTGGAATCGTCGTCCAGGCGATTTCGAGCCCCGTATGGTGGCTGGTCTTGCTCGGGACCGGGTTGGCCTTGGCATTGAACTTCACGATGACCACCGCCAGCAGCACGGCGACGAAGATCGTCGTGAGGGTGATGATCACCAGCACCAGGTCATGCAGGTCGATAATCCGGCGTTTGATCTCATTGCCAGCCGGCTGCATGCCCATTTCCCAGGCCTTTGGCGCCTGTGCATAGACCGCACCCCAGCCGGGCACCGCGAGCGGCGCCATCAAAATTAGTGTCAGCGCGGCAAAAAGCCGTCGAAAAAGCTGCATCAGCCGACCCACCCTATTCCGTATCCTGACCCCAAGCGGTGTCGCACCGCCGGTCAGGCTCATGTGAGCGGCGTACCGGACCACCGCCGCAAGATCAAGATGCCAGCGAAGCCGATGACGAGATATCGACAATTTTCCGTCGCCGCGGCGTCCGCAACACGCCGAACCATCCGTCCGATGTCAGTTTGGCACACATGCCAATGTAAAAATGCCAAAGGGCGGCGCCGGTTCAAGCGTGACCTTGGCCAAATCTTCCGGCACGAAGAGCGCTTCGACTGCGAAATCCGGATGCCAGCCCAGCGCCCGGGACGCGGGTGCCATCGCCCGTTCGACCCACCAGCGCGGACCACCGGGGGCTGCGAAGTGGTTCACGAACAGAATAGTGCCGCCGGGTTTGACCACCCGCCGCATCTCGGCCAGCAGTTGACGCGGATTGGGCACGACGGAGGCGACGAACATCGCGACCGCGGTGTCGAAGGTCCCATCCGGGAAATCGGTGGCTTCCGCATCCAGCTCGCGCAGCGCCTGCACGGTGTGAATTTGATCGCGTGCGACTCTGCGGCGCGCCTGGGCGAGCATCTCAACCGACAGATCGATCCCAGTGATGCGCTTGTCTGAATCGTATAACGGCAGTGCCAGACCCGTGCCGACACCGACCTCCAGCACCATCCGTCCTGGCAGGCTGTTCACCCGGGCAACCGCGCGGCGGCGGGCCGCGGCTGATACCGCCCCAAAGAGGCCATCATATACGCCCGCCCACCGGCGGTAGGCGTCCCTGATCGACGCGGCGTCCAGGGACGCAAGCGGCGCCACACTGGGACCAGCCCGACGGTCGGAGGCTTCGTTCAAACTGTGTGTCATGCGGGTGTCATTGGCTCCGTCTCTGCGTAAAGGAGCCAGCCGCGCGGCGCAAGGCCAGGTGACGCGCGTGATCCCTTGAAAGTAACCCTACCAGGCGCGTCGACCGCGCGAGGGCCGTCAGCCGGAGGCGGCCAGGTTGACGGCGGCCGCGCGGCCGTTGGCCTGTTGCTCAATCTCGAAGTTGATGGTCTGGCCCTCATTCAACGTTCGCAGTCCGGCCTTTTGGACCGCGCTGATATGGACGAAAATGTCCTTGCCGCCGGTATCCGGGGCCACAAATCCATAGCCTTTGGTGGGATTGAACCATTTCACGGTGCCTTGTGGCATCTGCGTGCGCCTTTCCGTCCGCGGCGGCCCAGGTCGCTTGGCCTGAACAACACCCTGTTGCACAGGGGCGCAGGGGTATGTTCCGCTCCGCCCTCCCTATTCGGCTGACGCCCCGGGGATCGTTTTCTGGCGCCCCAGGTAACTCAACCGGTTTGACGATACGCGCTCAGAAGATTGATCGCAACGACCTTCGACACGCCCATACTATCGGTTGGCAGTCGCGGCCCGCCAGGACTATACGTCCACGGATTGGGCGGGTGAGCGGTCGGCGCGAGACGGCACGGGCACGCCCAAAATGGAGGTTTTATGGGTAGTTTCAGCATCTGGCACTGGATGGTGGTGCTGCTGGTCGTCCTGCTGCTGTTCGGCGGCGGCAAGGTGAGCAGCCTGATGGGCGACTTCGCGAAGGGCATCAAATCCTTCAAAAAGAACATGGCCGAGGACGCCGACGAGTCCATGGAAGCCAGCGCCGACAAGCCGGGTGGCACGATCGCCGGGCCGAAAGCCGATGCGAAAGCCCCCGCCACAGCCCGGGATCATACCGCGGCAGGCTGAATAGCAACCGACCGGAGCTGACCGATGGCCACTCACCGCATTCAATCAACGCCGGACACGGTTCGGTGGGGCACCTTCAGCGCCGCCTATCCGCCACTGGTCACGGTCAATTCCGGTGACACCGTCATCCTGGAATGCGTCTCCGGCGGTCCGGAGGTGATGCCACCAGCGGCCCTTGGCCTGACGATTCCACCGGCCCTCGCCGCCATTCACGCGGCGCAAATCCCGCGGGCGCCTGGCCATCTGATCACCGGGCCGGTCGCGGTCGCCGGCGCGATGCCAGGCGACATGCTCGAAGTCCGCATCGATGCGATCGAACTCGGCGCCGATTGGGGTTATTGCGGCTTCCGCCCGCTCGCCGGCACCCTGCCGGAGGATTTCAAGGAGGCCTATCTCAGCCATATCCCCGTCGATCGGGCCCGCGGCGTCTGCCGCCTGCCCTGGGGCACCGAGCTGACACTGGCGCCCTTCTTCGGTGTGATGGGCGTCGCCCCGCCGCCGAGCTACGGCACCATTTCCACCATCCAGCCGCGGGAACATGGCGGCAATCTCGACAACAAAGAGCTGACAGCCGGCACCACCCTGTTCCTGCCGGTCTGGGCCGAAGGCGCCCTGTTCTCGGCCGGCGACGGCCACGGCGTCCAGGGCGATGGCGAGGTCTGCATCAACGCGCTTGAAATCTGCCTCACCGGCACCTTCACGCTGACCCTGCACAAGGCCCCGGGGCGGGAGCCATTGCTCCGGCACCCCCGGGCGGAAACCGCGACGCACTTCATCAGCATGGGCATGCATGAGGATCTCGATCAGGCGATGAAGCAGGCGTTGCGCGAGATGATCGCATTCATCGTCGCACGCACCAATCTGTCGCGCGAGCAGGCCTATCAGTTCTGCTCACTGGCCGTGGATTTCCATGTCACGCAAACAGTGAACGGCGAAAAAGGCGTTCATGGCCTGCTCAAGAAGGGCTTGCTGTTCTAGGCGGTGATGGCCAAGGTTGGGCTCTATTCCAGCCTCAGCCAGTCGATCATAATCCACTACAGTTTGTGGCGGGCAACAGAGTTGTCCACAACTTTTTGTGTCCCAGATGCGATTGGGCGTTGAGCCCGGGTCTTTGGCGATATACCGTATCTGGTAGAGGCACAGAAGGGACCCACAAGATGGAGTGGAACGAAGAAGCGATCGCTCGCCTGCGAGAATTATGGGCGGAAGGTCACTCCACAGCCGAAATCGGCCGCCGTCTCGGTGTGTCCAAAAATGCTATCGTCGGAAAGGCCCATCGCCTGGACCTTCCGGCTCGTCCATCCCCCATTCGACGGGAAGGCCACACGCCAGCCACCGAGCGCCGCGCCACGCCACGCCGTGTCGATGGACCGACATTGCCACCCTTGGCCAGCACGGGGGCGCCGGCACCGGCGGCAGCCGTCATCGCGCCGCCACCCCCGCCTGCTCCGCCGGTTGTGGTCGCCCAGGCCCCGGTCGAACCGCGTGTGGCTCCTCCCGCCGCCCCCGCCCGGCCGGTGCAGCTTGCGCCGCCTCGTATCCAGCCCGTGCCCGCCCGCCCTTATGGCCGGATCGTCACGTGCTGCTGGCCCATCGGTGAACCGGGGACCAAGGCATTCCGCTTCTGCGACGACCGGTCCGAGCCAGGAAAGCCGTATTGCGGCGATCATGCGAAGCTTGCTTACGTCAAAGTGCGCGATCGGCGGGAAGACGCGGCCTAGCCCTGCCATTTTCTGCCATCCGCCGCGCGAGCCCCCACCTTGTCCGCGCGGTGTTGTCGGCGTATGCGTCCGCCGCTTTGCTGAATGGTAGAATTCACGGACAGGAGACCGCATGGTTGACGCCGCCACGGGCTTGCGCATGCGAGTACGCCTATGACCGAAGCCATTAGCACCGCGCCCACGAAATCGCGACTTTCGGCCGGTATGATCCTCGGGGTGCTCGGTGTCGTTTACGGCGATATCGGCACCAGTCCGTTGTACGCGTTCAAAGCCAGCCTCGATCTGTTCAAGGACGTCCCGATCACCCGGGTGGAAGTCCTTGGCATCCTGTCGCTGATCTTCTGGTCCCTCGCACTGATCGTCACCGTCAAATACGTCATGCTGATCATGCGGGCCGATAACCGTGGGGAAGGCGGCATCCTCGCGCTCATGGCATTGGCGCAGCGTGTATCCGCCGGCACGGCGCTGCGCAGCACGCTGGCGTTGATTGGCATCGCCGGCGCCTGCCTGTTTTTTGGCGACGGAATCATCACGCCCGCGATCTCGGTCCTGTCCGCGGTCGAAGGGCTGGAGGTATCGGCGCCTCATCTGAAGGAATTCGTGATCCCCATCTGCATCGGGGTCATCATCGTGCTCTTCGCGATGCAATATCGGGGGACGCATTCGGTTGGCCGCGTCTTCGGCCCGATCATGACGGTCTGGTTCCTTGTCATCGGGCTGATGGGGTTGGTCGAGGTCGTCCAGCATCCGTTCGTGCTCATGGCCATGTCTCCCACTTATGCCGTCGCGCTCTGTTTTCAATACAAGTCGCTGGCCTTCGTGGTCCTCGGCGCCGTGGTCCTGTGCGTCACGGGGGCGGAGGCTTTGTATGCCGATATGGGCCATTTCGGCGCCCCGCCGATCCGGGTCGCCTGGCTGTTTTTTGTGCTTCCGTGCCTGGTGTTGAATTACTTCGGGCAGGGTGCGTTGGTGCTCCATGACCCCGCCGCCGTGGAGAATCCGTTCTTCCTGCTGGGGCCGGAATGGACCCGGTTCCCGATGGTCATTTTGGCCACCGTGGCAACGGTGATCGCCAGCCAGGCGGTGATCTCGGGCGCCTATTCCATGACCCGGCAATGCATGCAGCTCGGTTTCCTGCCGCGCATGACCGTGCGCCACACCTCCAATACCGAAGAAGGCCAGATCTACGTTCCGCAGGTGAACAACGCCCTGCTGATCGGCGTCGTGATCCTGGTGCTGGCCTTCAAAACCTCCGACGCATTGGCGGCCGCCTATGGCATCGCGGTGACCGGCACCTTCATCTGCACGGCCATCCTGTCCATGGTCGTCTTCCGCCGACAGTTTCATTGGTCACGGTTTGCATCGGTGGTCGTATTCGGCGCCTTCTTCATCATCGACGGGGTGTTCTTCGCCGCGAACACGCTCAAGATCGTGGACGGCGGCTGGGTGCCCCTCGCGCTTGGCGTCTGCCTGATCATGTTGATGACGTCCTGGAAGCGCGGCCGCGATCTGCTGCTGGCGCGGTGGCAACAGGATAGCATGCCGCTGGCGCCCTTCCTGGCCCGCCTGCCGCAGTCGCGGACCGTGCGCGTGCCAGGTCTCGCGGTGTTCCTGACCGGGAACCCCGACTATGTGCCGACGTCCCTGCTGCACAACCTTAAGCATAATAAGGTGCTGCATCAGCACGTGCTGTTCGTCACCGTCCAGAATGAGGACGTGCCCGAGGTCCCGCAAACCCGACGGGCCACGGTTTCCGAACTGGCGCAGGGCATTTACCGGGTGGTGCTGAAATACGGCTTCATGGAAAGCCCCAACATCCCCCGTGAGCTGGAAGAGCTGGGCGACGCGATCGCCTTTGATCCCATGCAGGCGAGCTATTTCCTGGGCCGCGAAGTGCTGGTCGCCGCGACCGCGCCCAAGCTGCCATGGTGGCGCCTGTGGCTGTTCCTGGTCATGGCGCGCAACGCCGTACCGGCCACGGAGTTCTTCCGCATCCCCAGCGACCGCGTGGTCGAGCTGGGGGTACGGGTGGCGATCTAACCCATCTTATTCATCCTGGCCCAGCCCAAGCGCCCGCCCGGGTCATATGGTGTCATACCGAAATAATACACCGCGCGCCTCGCCGATGCTTGCCGTGCCGCGTTTCGAACCAGA
>CAIXEA010000075.1 GCA_903918315.1 uncultured Acetobacteraceae bacterium
TCTGGTTCGAAACGCGGCACGGCAAGCATCGGCGAGGCGCGCGGTGTATTATTTCGGTATGACACCATATGACCCGGGCGGGCGCTTGGGCTGGGCCAGGATGAATAAGATGGGTTAAGTCCCTTGATAAATCGTTCCCTGGGCTCGGAGATGTAGTTCTGTCGACAACTGCCGCTTTCGCCGCTGCCCTTGCAGCACTTGGTACGCTGGGTTTTCTCGGTAAGCCGATTGCGGCCGGGTGGGGTCTCGCAAGCAGCGGTACGGCAGCCGGCTTGGTTCTCCCTCCTTTGGCGGCAGCCACCTTGCTCGGCATCCCGGCTTATGTTGGCTACAAGACCTGGAAGGATTACGCGGGCGACCAAAAAGCCGATCCCTACATTCAGCCCTTCGGCGAGGGTATCGGGATGTCACCGGAGGAGATGGACCAGCACCGTCTGTTCGGTGGCCGGTCCCGCGGTGAATTGAACATCAACCTGCGCGCAGCGCCCGGAACGTCCGTGGACGTGGAGAGTGTGCCGTTAGGCGTTCGGGTCCATATGACGCCAAACTCGGGCCGCATGCTGGGGCACATTTGACCACGCTCGTTGACCTTGCCGGCGGGCTGTTCGCCGATCTGATGATGGATGCCACGATCGGTGGCTTCCCCTTCAGCATCATCGACACCAGCACCGAAGATGGGCGGCGCATCCAGCGCGTTCTGTTCCCGGGCCAGGATCGCATCGCCTATCAGGACCTCGGGCAGTTCGACGGGGACATCAGCTTCTCCGGCCTGATCGTCGCCGATGACGCGGTGCATCAGATGGAGCGGCTGCGCTCCGTCTTCCAGGGCGGCAAGGTGTTGACCCTGGACATCCCGTTCTTCGACGCCGCCATCCAGGTCGTCCCGCTGCGGGCACCGAAGATCACCCAGACGGTGGAGGAGCTGCGGGTCGCGCGGTTCAGCTGCACGGTCGGGCGATGGCTGCCGCGGGAAGCACCGCAGGCGGACACGTTGCAAGGCATTCTGGACGCGATTTCCGATCTGCGGGTGCAGGTGCGGGGCTGGCTCCGCACCATCCTGCGGCCGGTTGGGCAAATCCTCGCGGTCGTCGGCTATGTGCAGCGGCTGTCGCAGCAGCTGATCACCACCTGGGACATCCTGGCCGGGGCGGCTGCCAATAGCAGCCTGAAGAACATCCTCGGCCCGTCACTGGCGGCGTTGGGCGTGGTGAACACCCTGCCCGTCGATGCGCGCTATCCCGATATCATCGCCGATCGGTTGGCGGCATCGAGCGCGGCTGTCGCGGCGGCGGGGACGCCGGCCATTCCCTCCGCCGTGGCGCCGGGCGGCAGCCTGGACACCCCGGTGGCGGTCGATGCACGGGTGACGACGGCGCTGCTGCTGGCGGTCGCGGCGCGGATCGCACCTGCTGATCCGGCAGTGCCGGGTTCGGCGGTGTCGCTGTCGGCGATGGCCTGCATCCTCGGCGATGCGGTGCTGGCGGGGTCGGACATCCCGTTTGAGTCGCAGCAGGACGCGATGAGCTGGCAGCAGCGGCTAAACACCGCGCTGGATCAGGCGGCGGCGCTGGCCGCGCGCTACGCGGTGGCGGACCCGATCAACGCCGGGCCGGTGTGGCGGGCGCTGCTGGCGCTGCGGGCCGCGCTGGCGGCCGATATGACGGTGACCATCGGCCGGCTGCCGGCGGTGCGCACCTTCAGCAACCCGGCTTCGGTTCCGACCTGGTGGCTGGCGATGCACCTGGCCGGGGACACGCCGCGCCGGCTGACGACAGTCTATCTGGACCTGTTGACCCGCAATGACATCGCCCACCCGGCCTTCGCGCCGGCCGGGCCGCTGGAAGTGCTGTTGTGAGTGGCGCCTTCTGCCGCAACTACATCCAGACGACCAACCGGGTGCACCTGAAACTCGGGGGCTTCACCTTCGACACTTTCAGCCGGGTGGAGATCGCCCGGGACCTTCAGGACATCTCCGGCACCTTCGCGATGGAATGCGTCGACGAAGCGCGGCTGCGCCAGGCGCTACCGGTGTGGCTGGGCGCCAGCACCATCAGCCAGCAGTCCCTGGATTCCGGGCTGGCCTGCGAGATCCGGATCGACGGCGACCCCGTCCTGATCGGGTGGGTTGAGACGCTGGAACTGGACTGGGACGCCGATAAGATCGGCGCCCGAATCACCGGGCGCGATCGCACCGGCGACCTGGTGGAATGCGCGGCGGTGCCGGATGGCCCGGCCGAGTTCCGCAATGTCGATCTGCTTTATGTCGCCAAGGCCATCGCCGCCCCGTTCGGGATCCCGGTGCGGGCCGATGTGGATATTGGCGCGCCGTTCGATCGGCTCGCCAGCGCGCCGCACGAAACCGCCATGTCGCTGCTCGAGAAGGCGACCCGGCAGCGGAGCGTGCTGCTGACCAGCGACGATGTCGGCGGGCTGCTGCTGACGCGGGGTGGGAAGACGCGTGCTCCGGCGCCGCTGGTGACCGGCGACAATATGGAGAAGCTCAGCTTCAAGCGTGATTTCACCCACCGGTTCAGCCGCTACATCATCAAAGGCCAGAGCGGCCGGCACCGTGGCGGCTCGGCCGCGCTGGACCATACGGTCGTGCCCGAGGATGGCGCCGAGGGCGCGCCGGACGCGATGGGCGAGGCCAGCACTGAAGAGGCATTGGGCACGCTGATGACCGGGGAAGCCCGGGATCCGGAGATGAAGCGCTACCGGCCCATCGTCCGCGTGGTTCGCACCCAATCCGGCATGAGCAGCGTGCAGGAGCAGGCCGAATGGATGCTGCGGGTGGCGCGCGGCCAGTCGGAGAACCTGCGCGCGACGGTCCTTGACTGGCGGGACGGACCGGATCGGAAGCTCTGGCTGCCCAATCAGCTGACCCTGGTGAACGACCGCTATAGCGGTCTGAACAAGGACATGCTGATCGCGGGCGTGCAATACCGGTTCGATCAGAATGGCCTGTCGTCGGAGGTGCGGCTGGCGGGTCCGACCGCGTTTGACCGGATCAATGAGGCCTCCCGGCGGCGGCATCGGTATCGCGATCAAAGCCAGTCGCTGGATGCCTCGGTTCCTTCAATCAAGGCGCACTGATGGATCACATCCAGGACTCACGGTCGATGCTGGTGCGGGGGCTGGTGGTTTCGGTCGATGACACCGGGACCGCGCAGACCGTGACCGTGAAGACCCATGACGGGATGATCTATCGCGATATCGAGGTCTGGATGCCGTTCGGCTTCGCGTCGAACCCGCCGATCGACGGCGCGGCGGTGGTGCTGATGGCCATTGGCGGGGATGTTGGCCACTATCTCGCGCTGCCGGTGTCCGCCGCGAGCCGGCGGTTTGGGAACCAGGCCAATGGCGAAGCGGTGATGTATGCCTTCGATGGCACGCGGGTGCATTGCCGGGCCGGCGGGAAGGTCGAAATCTGGGGTGCGACCGAGGTGACGGTGCATTCGAAGGACGTGGCGATCACGGCTTCGGGGACGATCACGCTGAATGCGGGTCAGATCGAGATCGATGGCTCGCTCCATGTCACCGGGCCGATCAACGCGACGGGCACCATCCACGGGGCCTGACCTGACCGCGCGCGCGGTCATTACCGCCGGTCGCGCGCGCGCGGAAAGTGCCGGTCATGGCACTCTGCGATCTCAAGCTGGTCTACGATCCGGTGATCCGCCGGTGTGACTACGCTTTCAACGGCACTGATATCGAGCTGGACTTCACGCCCGTTACCCCGGTGCTGATCGCGCTGGGCTGCGAGCGGCGGGCGCGGCCGGATGACGAACTGCCGGACGCGGCGGGCGACTTCTATGCCCCGTCGCAGATCAATCCTCGGAAAGGCTGGCCGGGCGACGCGTTTGACCCGAAGGGGTGGCAGGTTGGCTCCCGGCTATGGCTGCTTCAGCGGCGCAAGCAGGACGAGATCACGCGCCGGCTCGGGGAAACGGCGACGGGTGAGGCGTTGGAGTCCTTCGCGGCCGAGCATCAGCTGGCCGTGTCGGTGCTGGTGCGGTGGGTGCAGCGGAATTTCCTGGGCATCAAGGTCACCGTGGCGAATGCCACGATCGACCTGACGCAGCCGATCGCCGCATGAGCTGGCCGATCCCCCTGCCGGACGCTATCGCGGACCGCGCCTCGGGCGTGTTTGAGCGTGAGTTCGCGCGGGTCTGGGCGCTGGCCAATCCTGGCGCGCCGCCCGCGACGGTCGATGCCCGTTCGCCCACCAGCAGTCTCGCCATCATGGCGAAGGTGCTGGGCATGTCCCTGTTCGACGTCTGGATGTTCCTACAGCGCCTGGTGCGGGAGCTGATGCCGGATACCGCCGTCGATTGGCTCGATCGGCATGGCATCGTGTGGGGCATCGCGGGTGTGGCGGCGGCGCCGTTCAGCGGCACGGCGACATTCGCGGGCACAAGCGCGACCATCCCTTCGGGGGCGGCGCTCACGGCGCCCAGCGGCGCGGTTTATGTCACCACGGCCGGGGCGACGATCGTCGGCACTGGCACGGTCAGCGTGGCCATTCAGGCATCGGTTGCGGGCGCGGCCGGGACTTTGCCCACGGGCACGTTGCTGACGCTGGTCAGTGCCCTCGAGGGCCTGTCGCCGCAGAGCGCGACGGTGGATTCCGGCGCGACCCCGGGTGAGGACATTGAGGATATCGAGACCTGGCGCGGGCGCATCATCGCGCGCATCCGCCAGCGCGGCGCGGGCGGGAATGCCGCTGATTTTGAGCAGTGGACGCAGGAGGTCTATCCGGGCGCGCTGGTCAAAGCCTCCTCGCCGGGCGTTGGCCTGGTCACCGTGGCCTTCGCGATGCCGACCGGGAGCACCTGGCGCGCGCCAACCAGCGGCGAAGTGGCGGCGGTCTCCGCCTATTTGAATGACGCCTCGGTGCGTAAGCCGCTGGGCGCCCCGTTCATCGCGGTGACCGGGGCGACGATCGTCGCGGTGCCGGTGACCTTGCATCTGTCGCCTGACACGGCGGGGACGGAGGCGGCGGCGCAGGCGGCCTTGGCCACGTTCTTCCTGACCGAAGGGATCATGGGCAGCACGCTGCCGCTGTCCCGGATCAATGACGCGATTTCCAACGGATCGGGCGAATACAGCCACACGCTGGCGCTGCCGGCGGCGGATGTGGGGTCGGATAACGTGACGGTGCCGGTGCTCGGCACGGTGACCTTCACATGAGCCGCAGCGCTGACCAGGTCCTGGATGAGCTGCTGACGCTGCTGCCGACGGGCTGGGCGCTGCCGGTCGATCCGGATGGCTATGGCGCGGCGCTGTATCGCCCGATGGCCGAGGAGTTCGCGCGGATTGAGGCATCGGCCGAGGCCCTGCTGCCGGAGGTCGATCCGCGTTTAGCCGCTAATCTGCTCCCTGATTATGAGCGCGTGCTCGGCCCGGACCCCTGCGGCCGGGACCTGTTGGCGCTGTCCGAGGGCGACCGCCGGGCGATCGCGTATCAGCGTTGGACGCGAGCGGGGAATGTCTGCGCCGGGTATTTCGTTGCGGCTGGCGCGGCGTTGGGCGTGACACTGACGATCGAGGAATTCCCCTTACCGGTCTGCGGCGAAGCGGTCTGCGGTGACACGCTGCTGCCCTGGGGAGAGCACCTAAATTTTCTGGTCACACTGCCCGCTACCCGATCCTGGGATGCGATCTGCGGCGAGGCGGTGTGCGGTGAAACACTGGGCGGTTTCACGCCGAACCTGATCGAGTGCGTCATCCGCAGCGAAGCGCCGATTTGGGCGTGTCCTGTCTTCTCATATTCCTAGGGGCAACCATGGATCGCGTCAGTTCAGCCAATTATCAAACGATCAGCGGCCGGCGGACCTGGCAGAATAAGAACCTTGGCTCGGGCATACCGGGTACGACGTTCGATCAATTATGGATGGCGGGCGTCCAGGAAAGTATTGTCGGGGTTATCGAAGGCGCCGGCCTGATTCCGGCCGATAGCGCGCTGGGTAGCGCCGACACGCAGCTATGGGAGGGCGTGAAGCGCGCCTCCGGCGCGCATGCCGGAACCGTCACGGCCTCCGCCACTCTGACCGTTGCCCAGGCAGGCGCGGTGTTCGTCAGCGCGGCCGGAGGCAGTGTCGCCCTCACGCTGCCGCCGGCCGCCGGGATCACGGGCGTTTCGCTGCGGTTCAGGATTGTCCGGACGGATTCCAGCGGGAATACCCTGACCTTGGCGCCGGGCGGCGCTGACACCTGGCTTGGCGGCGCGACGACGCCGATCGCGATCGCTGCGGGCGGTATGCTGGACGTGTTCAGCGATGGGGTTTCACTCTGGGTGCCACCGGCCGGATCGGGCTCGACAGGGCTGATCAGTTCTATGGGAACCAACGGCTACGTGAAGACGCCCCGATCGGACATCGCTCTCGGGTCCATTACCGAGATTGAGCAGTGGGGCGTTTCGACCGGGCCGTTTGGGACCTCCGGCGCGGCCGATCAACCAGGGACGATCACGCTCGCCTATACCTTCCCGACGGCCTGCGTCGAAGCAGAGGCCTGGATCTACAACCCAGCGCAGGTTGGTTCCTACGGCCAATCGCTTCTGGCGGTCGCCGCCTGGGACCGCTTCACCATCACCTATTTCATCGACGGGATATCCAGCGGGTCGCCGCGCGGCATCCCAGGGGTTGCCTGGCGCGCCCGGGGCTACTGATCAGACGAAAGGGCCTTCATCCATGAAATTCTACGCGCTTTTCGACCCGGCCGTGCCCGAGCCCTCGCCCGTGACGGGTTGGATCGATGCCGATGGGCTGGCGGGCATGGCCTCGCCCCCGGGTGAGTCGCACCGCCTGGAGATCACGGTCGAACAGTGGATTGCCCATATGAGCAACCCCGGTGGTTACGCGATCAGCGCCGGATCCGTGAGCGCTTATACGCCGCCCGCGGCGCCCGCCCCGGTCTTGACTTTGGGACATCAGGCGCAGGCCCTATTGGCGGGCGGCCTCACGATCACCAGTACCGGTACGCCGGCCATCAATGGCCTCTACCCCTGCGATGACGGCACGCGGGCGACGATCGCCGAGGTTGTGGCTGGAATCAGCGCCGGCCAGGGCTTCCCGGGTGGCGGTGCGACTTTCGATTTCGACATTGCCGGCGGGCATGTGGTGATCCCCTCCACCGCCGCCTTCGTCGCGATCGGCGCGGCCGTCAGAGACTTTGTCTATGGCTGCATCCAGGTCGTGATGGGCCGGTCCACCACGCTCCCGCCTGCCAACGTGACGATCGCCTGATGAGCACGGTCGCCATCAAGCGCGGCGCGGCGCTTCGGTTGCAACTGACGTTCCAGAATGACGACGGGACGCCCGTCGATCTGACCAATGTCGGGCTCTACGCTAAAGTGCGCACGGCCGCCGACGATTTGGTCACCACGCTGCCGATCGTGCGCGCGTCGGTGGTGGGCGTGGCGCTGGTGACGGTGCTGGACACCACCACATGGCCGATCGGGCTGCTTCGATCCGACATCCTGGCCGTGGTCGATGGCGTCCCGGTTGTGTCCGACACGTTCGGTATTTCGGTCCAAAGGTCGATAACCCCATGAAAGTCTCCATCACACAGTTCGGCGACGCACCACCGCTGCCTGCTTCGGTTCATGGCGCGGTCACGGCCGCGACGGGTGGTCAGGCTGGGGCGACGCTGCTCACGGCCGCCATTTCGGTGGTGGTTGTGGCCCCGGCGGGCACCGCGGTGGTTCTCGCTGTGAATGGCGATGGGCGGCGGGAGGTGCTGAACCGAAGCGGTTTCGACCTGCCTGTTTATCCGTCGTTGGCGACCGCCATTGAGGGCTACGGGACCAATGTTCCGGCCGTCATTCCGAGTGGCGGCGATGCCCGCTTCATCTTCGACGGGACCGCTACGTGGAGGCAAACGTGATGCGTGGATGGTCCATCTGGGCGGCGCTGCTGCTCTATTCGGCGTCGGCGGCCGGCCAGACGCCCAACTACATTGGGCCGCTGCAGCGCACGGAATTGCCGGGCACCGGGCTGCTGATCGGTTCGACGGGGAAGAGCCTTGCGGGTGTCACGATCGGATCGGGGCTGAGCCTGAGCGGCGGCGTGCTGAGCGCTCCGGCCGGCACGACGACGCCGGGCGGCTCCCCGGGGCAAATTCAGATCAACGGCGGCGGTACGCTGTCGGGGATTTCGGTCGGGACGGGACTGGTCAATTCCGGCGGTGCCTTGTCGGTGGGATATGGAACGGCGGCCGGCACGGCCGCGCAGGGGAATGACAGCCGGATCACGGGCGCGCTGCCGGCCAGCGCGGTGCCGACGGCCGCCTTGCTGTCGGGCACCGGTGGTGGGTTCAGCGGTGTGTCGGTTGGATCGGGTCTGACGTTGAGTGGAGGCGTGCTGAGTGCGCCAGCTGGCACGACAACGCCTGGTGGTTCGACAGGGCAGCTTCAGATTAATACCAGCGGCACGCTGTCGGGGGTTTCGATTGGGACGGGGCTGGTCAATGCCGGCGGCAGCCTGTCGGTGGGGTATGGCACATCGGCCGGCACGGCCGCGGCGGGGAATGACAGCCGGATCACAGGCGCTCTGCCCTCGAGCGCGGTGCCAACGGCCGCCTTGCTGGCAGGCACCGGTGGTGGGTTCACCGGTGTGTCAGTCGGATCGGGGCTGGTCAATTCCGGCGGCATCTTGTCGGTGGGGTATGGCACGGCGGCCGGCACGGCCGCGCAGGGGAATGACAGCCGGATCACGGGCGCGCTGCCGGCCAGCGCGGTGCCGACGGCGGCCCTCCTGGGGGGCACCGGCGGGGCGTTCAGCAGTGTGTCGGTCGGGTCGGGTTTGACGTTGAGCGGTGGCGTGCTGAGCGCGCCGACTGGCGGCGTCACATCCGTCCAAGTCTCCGGCGGCACGACGGGGCTCACTGTATCAGGCGGCCCGATCACGGGATCAGGGACGTTGACCCTCGGAGGAACCTTGGGGGTTGCAAACGGCGGGACGGGGGCAGCGTCCAGTACGGGCTCCGGATCGGTGGTCCTCGCCAGTGGCCCGACGTTGATAACGCCCAATCTGGGAACACCGTCCGCGGTGAACTTGTCCAATGCAACGGGCCTGCCGGTCAGCGCGGTCACTGGCACGGTGACCCGTGAGGTCTGTTATCCGTTTGATTCCAACCAAACCGTCACAGCGGGCTTTGTGCGGGTCACGGTGCCGTGGACTTCTGTGAACGTGGTTCGACTGGTTGGAACGACGATGGGCGTTTCACCTAGTTTTGTCGCTTCGGTCTCGATCAATGATGTCGTGGTGTCCGGCTGCTCGGCCCTGACCGTAAATTCGTCGACTGCATCGTCCGCCGCCTGCACGGGCTCGACCTGGGTTGGCGCTGATGTGCCGATCACATTGACCGTGTCGACGCCGTCCGGGACGCCGAGCGGGGCGTCGGTGTGCGCGGTTCTCGCCACGTCGTTCAATTAACCGGAGAGACATGGGTGGCGATTTCCTTAATCACGCACGGTGGTCAACAGGGCCTGAATGGTGCTGTTTCACCGGCCCTGAACACCAGCGGATCGGACTTTATCACGGCGGTGGTCGCCACTTATTCCCCGGTCCGATCCGTTTGGTCTGATAGCGCCGGAAACACGTGGACCACCGCGCTGTCATATACCGACGGCATCTGCGCCGTTGCCTTGTATTTCGCGTTTTCGCCGGCTGTCAGTGCCAGCCATACTTTTGCGGCCAGCGGGAGCGGATCCAGTGTGGCACTCGCCGTCGCGGCGTTCAGTGGTATGGCGGGTGGCTCGCTCCTCGGGTTCAATTACGGCATTAACGTGGGCAGCTGCGGCCCTGTGGCCACCGGCGCAGGCGATAACCTCATCATCTCGGCCGCGGCGTCGGGATGGAAGGGCGTATTGTCCACGACCTCCGGCACCCTGCTGGAGGCGTTCCCGCAGGTGAACTCATATGCGTTTGCGTCGTCCATCGCTTATCAGGTTGTGACGGGCGTGGGCTCAGTGGCCCCATCCTTCAGCTGGACGGGGGTGTCGGGTGGTTCGTCGATCGTCCTACCGGTCGCGTCATTCAGTTCGCCGGCATCCGCCCGTAAGAGCCGCGCCTGGATTCTGGGAGATCAGGGTCATGGGCCTTTAGAGCGACCCCTGCGTGACTGGAATCGCAGGTTTGCACTGATCGGGGTTCCGGCGCGGGTGCGTTATGTGAGTCAAAGGCGTCCGGCATCTACCCGGAGGTTCCGATGGCATGGCGACATGGCGCAGCCTACTCGCAA
>CAIXEA010000076.1 GCA_903918315.1 uncultured Acetobacteraceae bacterium
AACTGGCGGAGGGGATGAGATTCGAACTCACGGTACGGCTTGACGCCGTACGGCGGTTTAGCAAACCGCTGCCTTCAGCCACTCGGCCACCCCTCCGCCTGGAGAGTTATCCCCGGGCGAACCCGGACACAGCGTTTGCCCGACCAGTTCTAAGCACATGCCGCCGTCCCGTCAAACGGGTTTGGCGGCATGTGATAAAAAGCCTGTCAGCTCAGCGCCACCTCAAAGCCGCGGATCGTCGCCGGGCGCGCCATAATGGTCTCATACCAGCGCTTCACGTTCGGGAAATCGGCCAGATCGACCTTGTGCCGCTCATGCCGCCAGGCCCAGCCGAGGATCGCGAAATCCGCGATCGAGCACTCGCCCGCCACGTAATCCCGGCCATCGAGCTGCTTGTTCAACACGCCATACAGGCGCCGCGTCTCTTTCGAATACCGCGCCAGCCCATATTTCTGATCCACCGGATCGGCCACCTGCAGGAAGTGGTGCACCTGGCCGGGCATCGGCCCGAAGCCGCCCATCTGCCACATCAGCCATTCCAGCACCGGCACCTTGGCGCGGGCGTCGGACGGCATGAACTGGCCCGTCTTCTCCGCCAGATAGATCAGAATTGCGCCCGACTCGAACACGCTGATGGGCTGGCCGCCGGGGCCGTCGGTGTCGATGATCGCGGGGATGCGGTTGTTCGGGCTGATCGCCAGGAAGGATGGCGCGAACTGCTCGTCCTTGCTGATGTTCACGGGGTGGACGGTGTAGGCCAGCCCCATCTCCTCCAACGCGACGCTGATCTTGCGCCCGTTGGGGGTGTTCCAGGTGTAAAGTTCGATCATGTCTGTCTAAGCCCTTGGTTGAGGTTGCGGGTCTGTGGCCGGACGCGCGTCAGGTCCGGCGGCCGCGCGGGGCCGCGGGGGATTTCGCGGCCGCGGTCTTGGGCGGCGGCGGCAGATCCTCCTCCAGGATCGTCATGGTCAGCGAATAAGAGGTTTCACCGTCATCGACATCCTTATGCAGGGTGCCGACGATTTCCTCCTTCACGGAGACCTCGACCGACAGCCCCTTGCGCATGGGCGGCACGATCGTGATCTGATCCGTGCCGAACAGGCGGCGGAGGTAGGTCTGTACGCGGTCGATATCGACAGGGGTCATGGTTGAATACTCACGATGAATTTTGGGTTCAGGCACTCACGGCTGCGATATAGCTGTCGGCGTCTTCCGCCAGCAGCAGGCGGTCGCGCAGCAGGGCCCGGGCCGCCTGAACGACCGACTCCGCATGCGCGTGCGCGGTGGGGTATAGTTCGGCCAGCGACGGGCGGGAATCCCCCGCGTCGGGCGTCGCGGCAAAGGCCAGGAATGTGCCGTCGCGGTCCGCCAGCTCCCCGGCGGGATGGGGCTCCTTGTAAAGGTTCCAGCCGGTAAAGGTGCCACGGGGCACGGCGATGTCGGGCAGGCGGATGCCGGCCAGCTCGTTTCCGTCCGGGCCCACCTGCGGCACCAAGGCGCGATAAGTGCGCTCCGGGCGCCTGGGGTCGGTCCAGTCCGGCAAAGGCGCGACCGGATTGGCCGCGTTCGGCGGAACAAGGCCCGGCGCCGTCGGCCACGCCACGGCATCGGCGGCAACCAAGGTGCCATCGGCGAGCAGCGGCAAGCGGCTGGCGGGGGGAGGGCGGTCAAACGCCACCCACTCATCCAGCGCCACCAGCAGCGCCCGTATCGCGGCCATGGGATCGTGCCAGTTGCGCGGATTGACGCAGGGGCCGGCATCGCGCGGCATGCCTGCCTTGCCCCCATGCTGCGTGCCGGCCAGCAGAAAGGCGCGCACATGGCCGGGCAAGGGGACATCCCGCGTGCCCAGCGGATCGGTGTGCAGCAAAGACGCACCCTTCTGCCAGTATTCTGTGCTGGTATTGGTTTCGATCAGCCGGGGATCGCTGGCGTCGCCGCGCAGTAGCGCCCCGCTTTGCCCGCTCAGGGGATCGTCCATCGGCGCGGCGGCAAAGGGAAACGCGACTTCCGGGAAGTCATGGTCCTCATGCCAGGTGCGGGTCCGAAAGGGCTGCGCGAATGGAGTGTTGTGAAACACCCGCCCGATCCCCGCCACATGCGACAGCACGCCATCGAAGACGCGGGCGCCGTCCTCATCGGCGTTGAAGCCCTGGGCGAGGTGATCGCGCAGATACCGCCCGGCCTGGGAGATTCCGAAAGCCAATGTATGCGTCACCGGGCGGCCGAGAAGGGCCGTGCCGTGCTGGCGCAGATGGCTGACCAGATCGCGCGTCGCGGCGAAGCCGATGCCAGCCACGCGCGGGTTGGTGGCGTCGTACCGGACCTCATAGATGGACCCGATCGCGGGCCTGGTGCCCTCCGGCAGGAGCTTGATCGTGCGGTTGTCGGCGAAGGCGAAGGCCACGGCGACAGCGGGATCCGTCTGGCGGCGGCGCACGGTGACGCTGGCATTGGGACTTGCCGCCATGTGCGACAATTTGAAGACTTCGTGAAGGCCCAGGCGGGTGCCGGAAACGAACTCTTCCCGGATGTGCCGGGTCAGGCCATCGATGGCCGGGACCTCCAGCGACAGGCCCGTCGCCGCGGGCGCGCCGGGGTCCCAGCCGCTCCAAAGCAGCGAAAACCCCAGCCGCAACGGCAATGCGTTGCCGAGTTCCTCCGCCTTCGTCCAGCGATTGCCCGCACGGCCGGCGCAGAGGTTGTGGATCATCATGATGCGGCCGCGGTTATTCACCTCATACAGCAGCCGACCATTGCCGAGGGCCGGATCGGCCGGGCGCAGCAGCACGAAGTCGGATCGGTATTCCACCAGGCCCTGTTCGTTGCGCGGCGCCTGGTCGAGCAGCGCGATGCCGGCATTCGCGGGGTGGCCGGGGCGGAGCGTGCCCAGGGCCGTGCCCTCGATCCGCTCATAGGCGCCGGAGGCGCCAAACGCGGCCCCGTCCACGAGGGGTGTGCGCGCTGTGATGTGCAATCCCGTTATCATGGCGTGTCCTTGTCGGGCATTGTCAGGGCTCCCCGCCGCTTGGAGCAAGACCAGTGTCGGCTGAACCGCGCAGCAATGAACAAAACGATGAAGTCGCTCGCTAAATGAATGCCGGAGCGGGTCCGTCTTCAGCCGTACCGGCGCCAGGGCATCCTGGATACACTGGTTTGCCCCGGGATGAACAGCAATGCGGCATCGTCGGCATGGGGGGCCGCTGACATGAAACCGGCCTGTCCGTGGGGTTACGCATTATTAATGCCATTTCGAACCGTTTGCCACGATCCCGACACACCGCGATCACGGTCGCGCCTTGTTCCCGGGGCTTAATCCTTCTCAGCCGGGAGCAACCCACTCTCTCCCCCGGCGGAAAGGAAACCCACCATGAACCGCCTCCTGACGCTCGCTTCCTCCGGTCTTTTCGCCGCTGGCCTCGCGA
>CAIXEA010000077.1 GCA_903918315.1 uncultured Acetobacteraceae bacterium
ATCCGTGTCAGCATGGTCGGCTCCCTGAAACCGACCTCCTATGAGTCAGACAACAGAGCGCGCCGGAATCCCCAAAAATGGCATATCAGGGATTCCGTCCACACGGCCTAGCCTTCCGTCAACACAGACCGCGCATCAGCGCGGCGCGGAGGAAACCATGGCGACGGATCTCGAACAATCCGTCATGCGCAAGGTCGCGTGGCGGCTCGTGCCTTTCCTGGGTCTGGCCTATTTCATCAACGCCCTCGACCGCTTCAACGTGTCGATCGCCGCGCTCACCATGAACAAGGCGCTGGGCCTGTCGGCCACCGCCTATGGCCTGGGCGCCGGGGCCTTTTTCTGGAGTTACGTCCTCTTCCAGCTCCCCGCCAACGCGGTTCTCACCCGCGTCGGCGCACGCAAATGGCTGGCCTGCATCATGGTCGCCTGGGGCTTGTGCTCCGCCTGCACCGCCTTCGTCACCGATGCCACCAGCTTCGTCGCCGTGCGCTTCCTGCTGGGCATCGCCGAGGCGGGGTATTTCCCCGGCGTTGCCTGGTTCATGACCCGCTGGTTCCCGTCCCGCCATCGCGGCCGCGCCATGGGCATCTTCTACGCCTGCGGCGCCGGGGCCAGCGTGCTGGGTGGGCCGCTCTCGGGCAACCTGCTGCAACTCGACGGCTGGCATGGCGTCGCCGGCTGGCAGTGGGTGTTCCTGATCGAAGGCGTGCCCGCCGTCCTGCTCGCCATCGCCTGTCCGTTGCTGCTGCGCGACAAAGTGGCCGATGCCCATTTCCTGCGGGACCACGAACGCGCCTGGCTCGCCGACACGCTCGAACAGGAAAGCCGCCAGTCGCCGACGCAGAATCTGTCCCTGAAGCAGGCTTTGGCGACCCCGGTGATCATGATGCTGATCCTGGGCTATGCCTTCATCGGGGTGGGGGTCTACGGCAAGAACTTCTTCCTGCCGCTGATGATCAAGGGCATGGGCTTCAGCGACCTGACCGTCGGCTATCTGTCATCGCTGCCCAATATCGCCGGCTGCATCGGCATGATCGTCATGTCCCGCAGCTCCGACCGCACCGGGGAGCGGGTGTGGCATGTCGCCGGCCCCTGCCTGATCGCCAGTTTCGGCCTGATGCTGGTGGGGCTGACGCTGCAAGCCTGGCCGATGGTCGCCCTCGCGGCTTACTGCATCGCCGGCTTCGGCATCTCATCCTCGCTGCCGACATTCTGGAACCTGCCGACGGCCTTTCTCGGCCCGGCGGCGGCGGCGGGCGGTCTGGCGGTCATCAATTCCATCGGCAACATCTCCGGCTACGCCGCGCCGCAGATGGTGGGCATCGTGCGGGATTACACCGGCGGCTATGCCGTGCCGATGATGGTCACCAGCGTGTTCATGCTGGCGGCCGCGCTCTGCATCCTCGCGACCCCGGTGCTGGCGGCGCGGATGCAGGGCCGCGCCGCCGCCGTTTCGGCGTCAGCCGGCCGGTAACGGCGCGCCGGCGAAGAAGTGGCGGGGATTGTCGTCGAGCATCGAGAAGATCTCCGCGTCCGACAGGCCCCGGGCGCGGAGCATGGGCACGAAGTCGGTGAACAAATAGGTGTACGGCGGCGGCCAGTTGCCCTCGGCCTTCAGCGCGTCGATCCTGGCCTGTTCCTCCGGCGGCACCTGCCGTGCGAACTTGCCGAACCAGCCGCAATGGCGGTCCTGTGACATCATGATCTGGGCGCGATGCCCGGCGCGCACGAGTTTGACCAGGTTATCGGCGCGGGTTTCGTCGGGCATGTAGCGATGCAACCCGATACGATCGAATCCGATATAGACGCCGCCATCCACGACCCGTTTCTGGTACGCCGGATCGGCGTTGCCGCAGCAATGCCCGATCAGGCACTGGTGCGCCGCGACGCCATTGCCCTTGAACGCCGCGATCTGGTCCATCGCCCCAAATCCATCTTGGGTATGAGTAATGATCGGCACCCCCGTCGCCTTCTGCGCCATCGAGGCCGCATCCAGGAATTTCATTTCGAGCTCAGTGATCGTCGGCGCCCCGGTCGCGACCTTGATGGCGCCGGCCCGCACGCCGGTGGTGCCGATGCCCTGCTCGATCTCGCGAATATAAAGCTCGGCGATTTCCTCGGTCGTGCGCGCCCGCCAATAAATCGGCAGGCCCATCGCCTCGAAATAAAATCCGGTGGTGCAGACGACGTTCATTTCCGATTTCTCGGCGATTTCCTTCATCATCGCGGCGTCGCGCCCCAGTTCGATCGGGCAAGGATCGACGAAGGTGCGGACCCCATGCTCGACCCGCAACTGAGTGAGGCGCTTCACCGCTTCCTTGACGAAAGCGGGCCGATCAAAGGTGACGCCGGAGTCATATTCGGCGCCGGAAAAGGCGATGTAGAGATGCTCGTGCATCAGCGTGCGGCCGAGCTGATCCAGGCCCACCGGGCCGGTGACGGTTTGAACGGTCATGGTTTCCTCCTGATGTGATGCTCAAAGACAACCACGCCATGCCTCGCCCGTCATCCTCGGGCGGGGCCCGAGGATGACGGAGGCAGGGAGCGGCACGCGTCGTCTAATGCGCGGTATCGGTGATTTCCTGCCACAGCGCGCGCTGTTCCCCGCGCAGGTCGTTGACCACGCTGGGTTCGACATCCAGCAGCAAGGTCGGGCGCGCGGCCGCGTTATAGGCCGGCCAGTGCGGGATGGTGGGGTTGTTGGGATTGCCGGTCCGCGCGAAGGCGATCCAGGTCTCGGCCATGGTCGCGGCCACGGTGCGGGCGCCGTCGCTCAGGTCGGTGGCATTGGTCAGGTCGATGGTTTCGAAGGTGAACGGCACATCCAGCGCATGCGGCGCCCCCAGGCGGCCACCGAACAGCGGGGTTTCCCACTCGAACGAATACATCCAGACCGGTGCCTGGTTCTGCGCCGCCTTGCGCTGCGCCACCGCCAGGGACCGGACCCGGAAATTGGAGTCCGTCGTCGCCGCCAGAAAGCGCTCCGCCGGGGAGGCGCGGGGATACAGCCGCCGGTAGGTCTCGATCACCCGATCCGTATGCCGCCCTGCGATGGGAAACAGCCGATCACGGCCTTCGGCCTCCGTCAGGGTGCGGTCCCAGATGCGGTCGATGGTAGCGGTGAAGCTGGTCATCTCGTTCTTCATGTCGCCAATCAGCAGCGGGATGTCGGCTGACAACGGCGATGCGTCGGGGGAGAAGGGGTGCCGCGGCAGCACGTCCCCATCGACCAGCGGGCCGAACGGGTAGCGGTCGAACAGCGGCCGATGCGCCGGTCCCACCGCCTTTTGCGCCGGCCCGACCGCCGCCAGCAGCTGCGCCACCGGCAGGGTTTGCAGCTTGCGGACATCGCCGGGCGCGACGCCAAGCTCTTTCAGCACCTGCTCCGCCAGCCTGGCCGCGCGATCCGGCTGACCGAGCACCACCGAGGCGCCGCTCTGGATGATGGCCTTGTGGAATAGGCCGCGCGCCATGGGCATGGTCATCAGCGTGCTGACCTTTCCGCCGCCGCCCGATTCCCCGAAGATCGTGACATTGCCGGGATCGCCGCCAAACTGGGCGATGTTGTCGCGCACCCATTCCAGCGATGCCACCAGATCCAGCACGCCCGCATTGCCCGATCGCGCGAAGTCCCGGCCACCGAGTTCCGCCAGATTGAGATGCCCGAAGATATTGAGCCGGTGGTTCACCGTCACCACCACCACATCGCCGCGCCGGCACAGCCGGGATCCCTGCTGGCGATCCGAATTGGCGGAGCCATAGGAAAACGCGCCGCCATGCAGCCAGACCATCACCGGCCGCTTCCCCGCTTGCCCGGGCGTCCAGACGTTCAGCGTCAGGCAGTCCTCCGTCTCCGGCGCGGAATCGGTCGCACCCGAGAAATTCGCCAGCTCCGGCCGGGTCGGTGCGCGCAGGCCGGCTTGCGGCGCGCGGCTGGAATAGACGCTTGCCTCCCGGATACCCATCCAGGGTTCGGGCCTGCGCGGGGGCATGAAGCGATGCACGCCCGCGGTCGTCGCGCCATAAGGCACCGACTTATAGGCGGCGACGCCCTCGATCATGGTGCCGCGAACGCGGCCGGCTGTGGTCTGAACGACCGGTGCGGACTCCTGGGCCATCGTGTTTCCCCCTTGCATACCCCTTGGAGCATGCCGTCATTCGCGGGATGTTGTCACCTTCGAGGGAACGAAGGAACGCCGCCATGGCCCATACCAATCACCGCATCCTCCTGGCGGCCCGCCCCGCCGGCATCCCCGGCCCCGAGCATTTCCAGGCCGATGCTGAACCCGCCCGCCCGCCAGGCCCTGGTGAGGTCCTCGTCGCCACCCGCTACATCTCCATCGATCCCGCCATGCGCTCCTGGATCGGCGCCGCGCCCGGCTACGTCCGGCAGGTCGGCATTGGGGAGCCAATGCGCGCCGGCGGCATCGCCCAGGTGCTGGAAAGCCGCGCCTCCGGATTGCAGCCCGGGGACTGGGTGCAGGGGCGGACCGGCTGGCAATCGCATCCAACCCTGCGCGGCGATCAGACCCAGGCGCTGGACCTGTCGGTTGGCTCGATCGAGGACTGGGCCGGCCCGCTGGGGACCAGCGCCCTGACCGCCTATTTCGGCCTGCGCGACGTCGGAAGCCTGCGCCCGGGCGACACACTGCTCGTCTCCGGCGCCGCCGGCGGTGTCGGCCAGATCGCCGCCCAGATCGGCCAGATCGAGGCCTGCCGGGTGGTCGGAATCGCCGGCGGAACCGACAAATGCCGCTACCTGAGCGACACGCTGAAACTCGACGCGGTCATCGACTACAAGGCCGAACCCGACATCGCGGCCGCCATCCGCCGGGCCTGCCCGGAGGGGGTGGATGTGTATTTCGACAATGTCGGCGGCCCAACCCTCGACGCGGCGCTGCTGGCGCTGCGCATGGGCGCGCGAATCGTGAGCTGCGGCCGCATCTCCCAGGCCGGCACGGCGGAACCCTATGGGATCAGGAACCTGTCGGCGTTCAGCGGTAAACGCGCGCGGATGCAGAGCTTCCTGGTCTTCGATTATCACGATCGCTACCAGGAGGCGCGAGCCTGGCTGGCGTATCACCTTCGCGCCGGGCGGCTGCGGCAGCGGCTGCATGTGGTCAAAGGTCTGGACCGCGCGCCGGACGCGCTGGCGATGCTGTTCACAGGCGGCAATACGGGCAAACTGGTTGTGGATGCATGGGCGTGAGCAGCGCCTGACAGGCCGGACAATGTGATCCAGTTCACAGACGCGGGGCACGCGGCCCCTTAAACGCCCCGCAGCCAAGCGGGGGTGGAATGGATCAGGAACGGTCAAAGGGCTTTCTTTACCTCGCGGGCGGCTTTGTCCTGATCGCCGCGATCCTTGCGTCTGATTTCGGATGGCAGATATCGGGCTCTGTCGTGGTGCGCTCCGTCGCCGGTGCAGTGCCTCTGACCGAACCAGCCCCGGCCCCGGCCAGGCTCGGCGTACCGGCCGGCGCGTCGCATTAGGGCGAGTCGCGCATAATCACATGTCGCTAGCTAATCAATCTGTCCGGTTTATGTAGCTCATGATCTGTCCGCTTCGTTCG
>CAIXEA010000078.1 GCA_903918315.1 uncultured Acetobacteraceae bacterium
ACGCCGCCCGCACCGTGCCGCAATGGGTGGCCCGGACAAGCCGGGCCATGACGAATGAGGCATTACGAATGAGGCATGCCGAATGGAGCATGACGAACGGAGCATGACGAACGGAGCATGACGAGTGGACCATGACGAATGGACCATGAGTCAACGGTTTCGTCGGTTGGGTTCAATCAGCGCGGCTTCGATGCCACGTCGATCTGCTCGATCGCCGCCGCATCCAACGTGATCTCCGCCGCTTTCAGCATTTCCGAAAGCTGATCAAGGTTGGTCGCGCTCGCGATCGGTGCCGTGACCGAGGGGCGGGCGATCAGCCAGGCCAGAGCGATCTGCACCGGCTTGGCATTGTAGCGCTTGGCCACATCGTCCAGCGCCGCGATCACGCCGAACCCATAGTCGTTGAGGTATTTCTCAACCCGGGCGCCACGGGCGCGGCCTTCCATGTCGGCGCGCGAACGGTATTTGCCGGTCAGGAAGCCGCTGGCCAGCGAGTAATAGCCGATGGTGCCGATCTTCTCGGCGAGGCAGAGGTCTTCCAGCGGGCCTTCGAATTCGGCGCGCTCGACGAGGCTGTATTGCGGCTGCAGGCTCTGATAGCGCGGCAGGCCCTTTTCGGTGCTGATTTTCAGCGATTCCGCCAGACGCTCGGCGGTGAAGTTCGAAGCCCCGATCTCACGGACTTTGCCGGCTTTGATAAGGTCCTGATAGGCGGACAGGGTTTCCTCGATCGGGGTTTCCGGATCGTCGCGGTGCGACTGATACAGATCGATGTAATCGGTCTGCAACCGGCGGAGCGAGTCCTCGACCGCCTGCACCATGTATTTCTTCGACAGGCCCTTCTTGCCCGGCGCCATTTCGATGCCAAGCTTGGTCGCCAGGATCACCTTGTCGCGGCCGCCGCGGGCTTTCAGCCAGTTGCCGATAATGACCTCGGACTCGCCGCCGGAATTGCCCGGATGCCAGCGGGAATAGACGTCCGCCGTATCGACGAAGTTGAAGCCGGCGCCGAGGAAGGCGTCGAGCAGCTTGAACGACATCGCCTCATCGGCGGTCCAGCCGAAGACGTTGCCGCCGAAGGTGATGGGGTAGACGTGCAGGGACGATTGGCCGAGCTGGCGCTTTTGCATGATGGGCTCCCGTGGGTTCTTCAACGAAAAACGGGGCGGCCGTGGGGCCGCCCCGGGTTCGGGGGCGAGCGTATCAGAGCGCGCGGATCAGCGCGAGCCAGCCCGCACCAGACGGCCCGGCGTGGCGCCGGTGTAGACACCGTCAGCGAAGGTCTCGATACCGGCCACCATCGTGTGGCGGTATCCATCGACCCGCTGCACCAGACGCCGACCTTGCTTCGGCAGGTCGTAGCGGACCTCCGGGATATGGAGGCGCATGTTGTCGTAGTCGATGACGTTGATGTCGGCGCGGCGCCCCACGGCCAGACGGCCGCGATCGTGGAAGCCGAAGAAGTCGGCGGTTTCACTGGTCTGGCGGCGGACCACCATTTCCAGCGGCAGGCGTTCGCCACGGGACCGATCGCGCACCCAGTGCATCAGCATCCAGCTGGGCACCGAGGCATCGACGATCGAGGAACAATGCGCCCCACCGTCCGACAGGCCGAGGATGGTCGCGTCATCGGTCAGCATGGTGCGGATGATGTCGTGATTGTCCTCGTTGTAGCCAACGATCGGGAAGAACAGGAACTTGTCGGCGCCGGTCGCGAGGTAGTCGTAGGCGACCTCATCGGGGGAATGGTTGGACCGTTTGGCGATCGCGGCGATGCTCTCGTTTTCGGCCGGTTCGTAGTTCGGCGGATCGCCCATCGGGAAGATGCGATCCCAGCGGTTGGTGATGTGCTGGCGGAACTGCGACAGGCGGTTCAGCAGCTCGGCGGACGGCGCCTCGGACAGGATCTGCTGGCGCATGGCCGGGTCCTGCAGGCGCTTAATGCGTTCGGCGACCGGGAGCGACAGCAGCGCCTGATAGCTCGGGCGGATGGTGAAGGGGTTGAGCGCGGTGTCGATGCCCAGCATCACGCCGACCGGACGGCCGGCGATCTGGGCGGTGACATGCGCGCCCTCGGACCGGGCTTTGTGCACCCCGTCCATCAGACGGCGCCAGCGCACGGTGTCGGTCGGGCGGTCGGTCAGCAGGAACCAAACCGGGCGGCCGGTGTCCTGACCGAGTTTGGTCATCCATTTCAGCTCCGCGGCTTCGTCGTCGAAGTCGCTGTTCACCCCGAAGGCGCCGTGCTTGAGGCCTTTGAAGGCGGAGCCGATGCCGAGCAGTTCGTCCACTTCCGAGTAGCGGCCCGGGACCATGTCGCCGGTCGGGGTCTTGTGCGAATTGGTGCGCGAGGTCGTGAAGCCGAAGGCGCCGGCTTCCAGGCCCTGACGCACGGCATCGCGCATCTGCTGGATGTCCTCGGCGGTGGCTTTCTCGCGGCGCACGGCGCGCTCGCCCATCACATAGCCGCGCAGCGGGTGATGCGGGATCTGGGCGGCGACATCGATGGCGCGGGGCATCTGCTCCAGCGCGTTCAGATATTCGGGGAAGGTTTCCCAGTTCCATTTCAGGCCGTCGGCCAGCGCGATGCCCGGGATTTCCTCGATCGACTCCATCATGCCGATGAGGGAGGAATGATCGACGTTGCGCACGGGGGCAAAGCCGACACCGCAATTGCCGAACAGCACGGTGGTGACGCCATGCCAGGATGAGGGCGCGAGTTCGGAATCCCAGGTGGCCTGGCCGTCGTAATGGGTGTGGACATCGACCCAGCCCGGCGTCACCAGCAGGCCTTTGGCATCGATATCGCGCTTCGCCGGGCCGGCCTTGCCGCCGACTTGCGCGATGGTGCCGTTATCGATGGCGACGTCGCCGGTGAACGAGGCTTTGCCGGTCCCATCGACGATGGTGCCGCCTCTTATGACTGTGTCATGCATGTGGTTTGGACTCCTTATTGAAGGCGTTGGTGTTCATTCCCGCCACGGCCCCCTCCCCCGCGTCATCCCCGGGCTTGTCCCGGGGACCAAGGTTTCCGCC
>CAIXEA010000079.1 GCA_903918315.1 uncultured Acetobacteraceae bacterium
GGCCCGGACAAGCCGGGCCATGACGTGTAGATCAGCGCTGGCAAAAATCGTTCCCGTGATGTGTGAACACGGTAGGGACAAGCCGGGCCATGACGAATGGGCTATGGTATGAGTCAATGGTTTCGTCGGTTGGTATAAAGCGTACCTAAGTCGTGTCCGATTTCAAACGGGCACGCGCCAGCGCCCGCGGTCAGGCGATCAGCCGCTCCGTCACCGGGTCGAACAGGCAGACCCGGCGCATGTCCAATGAGAACCGGCCTTTTGTCCCCGGTTGCGCCCGCATGTCGGGGGAGACCCGGCCGAGCACCCGCATCCCACCGAGTCGCAGCACGACGATCGTCTCGGCGCCGGTTGCCTCGCTCATGTCGATCGGCGCTTCGAGTGCCAGGCCCGTTCCGGCCTCCCCGAAGCGGCGCTGGTCTTCGGCGATGCATTCCGGACGCAGTCCCAGGATCACCGCCCGCCCGGCATGAGCGGTGAGCGAGTCTGGCAGCGCCAGGCTCACCGCCTCGTCACCATGCCCGACGATCGCGCACACCCCGCCGGCGGCGGCCTCCAGCCGCGCCGGGACGGTGTTCATCGGCGGTGCCCCCATGAAGCGGGCCACGAACACATTGGCCGGGCGGTTATAAACCGTCTCTGGTGCCGCGAACTGCTGCACCTCCCCCTGGTGCATCACCGCGATGCGGGTGGCCATCGTCATGGCCTCGATCTGGTCATGCGTGACGTAGACCATGGTGGAGCCGATGCGCTGGTGCAGCTGCTTGATCTCCATCCGCATGTCCACCCGCAGCTTGGCGTCGAGGTTGGACAGCGGTTCGTCGAACAGGAACAGCAGGGGATCGCGCACCAGCGCCCGGCCCATGGCGACGCGCTGACGCTGTCCGCCGGATAGCTGCGACGGTTTGCGATCCAGCAGCGGCTCGATCTGCAGCAGTCTGGCGACGCGGGCCAAAGCCTCCTGCCGTTGCGGTTTGGGGATGTTGCGGCACTCCATCCCGAACACGATGTTCTGGCGCACGGTCATGGAGGGGTAGAGCGCATAGGACTGGAACACCATCGCGATGTCACGGTCCTTGGGCGCGACATCGTTGACCACGCGATCGCCGATGACGACCGTGCCGCTGGATGGCTTTTCGAGACCGGCGATGATGTTCAGCAGGGTGGATTTGCCGCAGCCGGAGGGGCCGACGATGACGGTGAACGCGCCGCTGTCGATCTCCAGATTGACGCCCTTGAGCACCTCGGTGCCGCCGAAGCGTTTATGGACATCACGGATCGTCAGGGCGGCCATGCGCGGTTCCTATTTCACGGCGCCGGCCGTCAGGCCGCGCACGAAATAACGCCCACCGAACAGGTAGACGAGCAAGGTTGGCAGCGCCGCGATCGTGACCGCCGCGCTTTGCACCCCGTGCTGCGGGATGTCGGCGACCGAGGCGCTCAATGCGATCAAGGCCGCGGTGATCGGCTGCTGGGTGCCGGTGGTGAAGGTGACGCCATAGAGGAATTCATTCCAGATATGGGTGAACTGCCAGATCACGGTGACGATCAGGATCGGCGGCGAAAGGGGCAGCACGATGCGCGCGAAGATCCGGAAGAAGCCGGCGCCGTCGATGCGCGCGGCCTTCATCAGGTCCTGCGGGATGGACAGGTAGTAATTGCGGCAGAACAAGGTGGTGAAGCTGAGCCCCTGGACGGTGTGGATCATCACCAGCCCGGTGAGCGTGTTCGTTAACCCGACATCGCGCAGCACGATCGTCCAGGGGATGAGGCGCATCTGCTCGGGCAGGAACACCCCAAGCGTGACCAGCCCGAAAATCCACGCATGGCCGCGAAACCGCCAGAGCGAGATGGCATAGCCGGCCACCGCCCCGAGCAAGGTCGACAGCACGGTCGCCGGCACCGTCACCAGCGCCGAATTCAGCATATAAGGGCGGATGCCGGTGCAGGTCTGGGCGATGCAGAACTCGCTCCAGGCGGTCCCGTAGTTCCCGAAAGCCCAGGCGCGGGGCCAGCCGATCATGGAGGTCTGCGCGATTTCCTCGGCGGAGCGGACGGAGTTCAGGACGACGACGGCCAGCGGCACGAGGTAGGCGATGGCGAGCAGCACCGCGGCGGCATAGATCAGCGTCCGGGCGAGGGAGGCGCGCGCGTCACCCACGGGCGGCGCGCCGCTGCTGATAGATTTTCCAGCCGCCATACGGCACCAGCACGAACAACAGCGTCAGCAGCATCAGGACCGCGGCCGCGGAGCCGCGGCCGATATGACCGCGCTGGAACATGAAGTCGTAGACCACCAGCGCCGGTAGCTGGGTCGCCAGCCCGGGTCCGCCGCCGGTCAGTGCCCGCACCAGGTCGAATGTCTTGATCGCGAATTGCAGCAGGATCACCAGAACCGCCACCGCGATGGGCCAAAGGGTGGGCAGGATCACGCGGGTGTAGGTGCGAATCGGCCCGGCGCCGTCGATCTGGGCGGCCTTGATCAGATCACCGTCCACCGATCGCAGCCCGGCCAGGAACAGCGCCATCGCGAAGCCCGAGGATTGCCAGATGCCGGCGATCACGATGGTCCAGATCGCCATGTCGCGATCGATCAGCCAGTCGAACCGGAACCCCGTCCAGCCCCAGTCGTTGACCAGCTTCTGGATGCCCATGCCGGGGTTGAGCAGCCAGCTCCAGACCGTGCCGGTGACCACGAAAGACACCGCCATCGGGTAGAGAAAGATGGAGCGCAACAGGTTTTCGCCGCGCATGCGCTGATCGAGCAGGATGGCCAGCAGCAACCCGGTCAGCGCGGTCAGGATCACGAATCCGGCGCCGAACAGCAGCAGGTTGTCGAAGGCGATCTGCCAGTTCCGCGTGCCGAGGACGGATGTGTAATTGCGCCAGCCCACCCAGCCGTTGACCGGCAGCAGGGTGGAGGGCGTGAACGACATCCAGGTCGTCCAGGCGGTGAACAGCACCACATGGCCGGCCGAAAGCAGCAGCGGCACCCAGATCACCAGGTATTCGGCGAGGCGCCGGGACCCCGCCAAGGCTGAGCGTGCCGTCAACGGGCGCCTTCCACCGCCTCCGCCAGGCGTTTGGCGCCTTGCTCGGGGGTGATGGCGCGGTTCTTTACGAACTCGGTGATCACGTCGATCATGGCCGCGGTCATGCCGTTTTCCTGCGCCATGTTATGCGCGAGGCTGAGCACGGCCTGATCCGCCGCGATGGCCCCCTTCAGGGTGCTGGCGGTTTCCCGCTGCCCGTCCGACCAGCCGGGGCCACTGAGGTCGACGTCGCTGCGCACCGGGATGGAGCCGGTGATCTGCGAGTACATCGTCTGGATCGCGGGATCCATCACCAGCTCCGCCATCAGCTTCTGGCCCGCCTGCAGGTCTGCTTCCTTGCGCTGCCAGAAGATGAAGGCGTCCGCGTTCAACAGGAACACCGGCTTGCCGTTGTCGGTGGGGCCTGGCGCGATGATGAAGTCGTCGAGCTTGAAGCCGGCATTCAACAGCACGCCCTGCGCCCAGCCGCCCTGGATCATCATGCCCATATCGCCGGCGATGAACGGGGCGAGGTGGGTGGAGTAGTGCTGCGCGGCGGTGTTGGGGTCCATCCAATCGGCGATCTTGCGCACCTGCGCGAAGGCGGCGCGGACCTCGGGCCCGTTCAAGGCCTTGGCGTCGAGCTGCATGATCGCGGCGCGATAGGCGGTGGGGCTGATACCGGCCAGCGCGGCTTCGAATTTCTGGCCATCGTCGGGCCGCGCACCGCCATTGGCGACGGGGTGGGCGACGCCGCCGGATTTCATCTTTTCGGCCAGGGCGTTGAACTCCGCCCAGGTCGTGGGCAGCTTGTCCGCCTTGGCGCGGTCGAGCGCGCGCTTGGACAGATAGAGCGCGTTGGTGCGGTAAACCTGCAGCGGCAGCGCCGCCCATTTGCCGCCTGGCTTGTGCAGCCGGGCCAGATCGGGACTGACCACTTTTTCATAGCCGGCGGCGGCGACGATGGCGTCCAGATCGACGGTGGGCGCGATCTTCGACCAGGCGGCGATTTCGGGGCCCTTGAGCTGGGAACAGGCGGGCGGATCGCCGGACATGATCTGCGCGCGCAGCTTGTTCATCATGTCGGTGGTGAAGCCTGGCACCGGAGAATGCTGCCAGACGCCGCCGCGTTCCTCGAATTTCTTGCCTAGCGCGGTGATGGCGGCACCGTCGCTGCCGGCGGACCATTGGGAAATCGCGGTCAGGCGGGGTTTGACGGGTTGGGCCCGGGCGATCGATGGCGCGGCCAGCAGGCCGGCGGATCCGGCCAGCATGGCGCGGCGCTGGAGTGAAAGCATGGCGGCGTCTCCCGTTGTCGATTTTGCGATGATCATAGCGGGGGCGGGGGCGCTGTCGATAGAATGACGTTCGCCCGGATGGGGACGCGCTGCCACACTGGCTGTCCGTCGCACGGCGCGTGTTTGGGAGTACCGCCGATGGCCCATGACCCGACCCGGCGTTGGCTATGGATCGCGCTGAGTGTCCTGGCGGCCCCGGCCGGCGCGGCGCCGCTGGCGTGTCCGCCGAACCTGGCCGTCGCGCAGCATGCAGCCGATCCGCCTGCTGGATTTCAGGCGTTTGAGATCGACAAACGGCATGTGTGGATCAATGCCCAGCTGTCGGACGGCCCCCCGGATGAGCAGGCCTGGCTGGCGCCGGATTCGACCAAAAAGAGCCCCAAAGCCTTCACCAACACCTGGACGCTCTATGCATCGCCGCGCGGCACCTGGCTGTCCTGCGTCTACGGCGATACCAGCGTCATGCTGTCGCGCCGGCTCCCGGAAGGGTTGAAGGTCTGTGAGATCCGCTATGATGCCGGGATGTCCCCGCCGATGGCCACGGCGATCGATTGCCGCTGAGCGGTCCGCCCCCACGCCCCTGAAGCGGACCAGACCCGGCGACATTGCAGGTTTGTTGCGGGTTGCCCGGCGGTGCCCCTTTCGGTAGGGTCCCGCGCCTCTTTCCTGGGAACCCATCATGTCGCTCACCGCCGAACGCCTCGATCGCATCCAACCCAGCCTGACCATCGCCATCTCGACGGTCGCGCGGAAAATGATCGCGGACGGCAAAAACGTGATTTCGCTCAGCCAGGGCGAACCGGACTTCGATACGCCCCGCAACATCAAGGACGCGGCCATCCGCGCCCTGGAAAACGGGGAGACGAAGTATACCGATGTCTCCGGCACCAACGCGCTTCGCAAGGCGGTGGCCGAGAAGTTCAAACGCGACTCGGGCATCGAGTACAAGCCGGAGGAGATCATCATCTCCACCGGTGCCAAGCAGGTGCTGTTCAACGCCATGCTGGCCACCCTGAATGCCGGCGATGAGGTCATCATCCCGAGCCCGTGCTGGGTGTCGTATCCGGATATCGTGACCCTGGCCGACGGCAAGCCGGTGCTGGTGCCCTGCCCGCAGAACAACGGCTTCAAGCTGCGCGCCGAGGATCTGGAAGCGGCGATCACGCCCAAGACCCGTTGGTTCATGTTGAACAACCCGTGCAACCCGACCGGCGCGGCCTATAGCGCCGACGATCTGCGCGCGATCTGCGACGTGCTGCTGCGCCACCCGCATGTATGGATCCTGACCGACGATATCTATGACAGCCTGGTCTATAACGGCTTCAAGGCCGGGACGATCGTGGCGGTGGAGCCGAAGCTCAAGGACCGCACCCTGACGCTACATGGCGTGTCCAAGTCCTATGCCATGACCGGCTGGCGTATCGGCTTTGCCGGCGGCCCGGTGGCGCTGATCAAGGCGATGGACAAGCTGCAGTCGCAATCGACCTCCAACCCCAACTCGATCGCCCAGGCGGCGGCGGTGGAGGCCGTGACCGGCCCGCAGGATACGGTCGAAGCCATGCGCAAGGTGTTTGAGGAACGGCGCGACCTCGTGGTCTCGATGCTCAATCAGGCCAAGGGCGTGCATTGTTCCACCCCGGACGGCGCGTTCTATGTCTATCCCTCGATCGCCGGCTGCATTGGCAAGACCAGCAAGGGCGGCAAGCTGATCAAGGACGACGAAGCGTTTGTGCTCGCGCTGCTGGATGAAGAGGGCGTGGCGACCGTGCATGGCGCGGCCTTCTGCTATCCTGGGTATATTCGGATTAGTTATGCCAATTCGAACGCCGAACTGACCGAGGCGATGACGCGGATTCAGCGGTTCTGCGAAGGGTTGCACTGAGCGCCGTTTGCCCGCGCGCGTGCCTCCAGGCGTGCGCGGCGCCTGGAGGACAGCTCTAGCCTGGAGCGATACGCTCGGGCTCGCCGATCGCCACCGGCTGACGGTCTATGACACCGCCGATCTGAAGCTGGCGCTGATTCATGTTTTCAAAATGAATACAACGCTTGCAATACGCAAACATCAGTCTATGATCCGCCAATGAATGTGATCGCCCTGCGGACCCTCCGAACCTACTGGGCCAGGCCATCGAACGCGAAAGCCGCGGTCCCGCTGAAGGTCTGGTACAAGGTGGCTCGTAAGGCTGAGTGGGCGAATTTGCTGGATGTGAAGAACACGTTCCCGGCGACCGACCACATCGTCGCGGATCGGCTGGTGTTCGACGTTGGAGGCAACACGTGGCGGATCGTGGCGCGGGTCGATTACGCGGCGCGCATGGTCTTCATCCGCTGGGTCGGCGATCGCAAGGCTTACGACAAAATCGATGCGGCGACGGTATAGGATTCTGCCATGTTCGACTTACAGATCATCCGTGACGACGCAACGCATGAGTCCGCGCTGACGGAGGCTGAGCGCCTGATGGACATTCCGGATCGGTCCGATACGGATACGAAAAAACTGGAACTCCTCGGCTTTCTGATCGGCC
>CAIXEA010000080.1 GCA_903918315.1 uncultured Acetobacteraceae bacterium
CACAACCAGCGCCCAGTCGTCGTCCGTCATCCGTGTCAGCATGGTCGGCTCCCTGAAACCGACCTCCTATGAGTCAGACAACAGAGCGCGCCGGAATCCCCAAAAATGGCATATCAGGGATTCCGTCCACACGGCCTAGTAGCTCGGTTTGGTGGAAAATGGAGTCAGCTGGAGCTCATGCGTCCAGCAGGACCGATCCTGGGTATGCAGATAGTAGAAAGCTTCGGCGATTTTCACCGGGTTCATCACCAGCTCCGGCCGGTTCTGCACCTTCGGCAACGCGCGCGTGCCCGGTGAATCGATCGTGCCGTCGATCACCACGTTGGCGACGTGGATGCCGAGTTCCGAATATTCCTCGGTCAGCACCTGCGCCAGGGTGCGCATCATCACGCGGGGATAATAAAGCGATTCCCCCGTGTAGCGCTTCTTGCCGCGCAGAGACTTGGAGTTGTTTGAGAAAAAGAACGAGCCGTGACCGCGCTCGCGCATCGCCGGCAGCACCTCCTTGGCCACCAGAAAGGGACCGCGGCTGGCAATATGCTGTGCGGTGTCGAACATCTCCACCGGGATATATTCCAGCAACTCCTGATCCGGCGGCAGATCGCGGCCTTCGAGGTAGCCGGCGTTGTAGATCAGCACCTCGGGGCTGCCCGCCTGTTCGCGGATGATGGCGAAGGCGGATGCGACCGAGTCCTGCTGCGACAGATCGAGTTCTACAACCGTGCAATCGCCGCCCTGATCGCGAATCGCCGCCGCGAGCCCGGCCGCATTGGATTCCGTGCGGGTGGTCAGGACCACGAAGAACCCTTCCTTGGCGAATTTCTGCGCGATCGCCCCGCCCACGCCCCAGCGAATGCCGATCGGCAGGTGGCTGTCGTCGAGCGCCTTGCCGTGCGCGAGATGGGTGTTACGCCCATCCGATTGCCATTTGGACGTCGCGCCGATGACGACCGCGACCGGCTTGCCCTTGGTGTTACGCATCTCTGTTCCTCCCCTATTCGTTCAAGCCCGGATTTGCTTAATCCTGGCGGTTCCAGCCCCACCAGGCACAGATCGCGTCGCCCATGATCAGGCGCTTGTCGTTGTCGTTCAGCCAAGGCAGCTCCTCGGTGAACATCGCCACGCATTGCCGCCAGGAGCAGGGCATTTTGGTGATGTCCGTGCCCCAGAACATCCGCTCCGGCCCGAAGGCGTCGAAAATCTGGCGCAGATAAGTGTGCATCTTCGGGAATGGAAAGGCCTCACTCGAATAGCCCGGCGCCCCGGTCGCCTTGACCGCGACGTTGGGCAGCCGGGCGAGCGCCAGCAGCTCCGGAATATGCGTCATCGCCTCCGCGTCCTTCAGCGTCGTCAGCCCGCCACGTCCGCCCAGATGGTCGATGGTCAGCTTCAGCCCCGGATGGCGTTCAGCGAGGCGGCCGAGCACGGTCAGGCTGTCCGTCGCCAGCGTGGCCACGGGGACGCCATGCGCCTCCGCCTCGGCGAACAGCCAGTCATAGGCGCCATCGGCCAGGGCCTGCCGCCCGGGTTCGTGCAGGAAGGTATAGCGCAGGCCGAGCATGCCCGGCTGGTCGCGCCAGGTGGCGATCTTCTCCCGGGATGCCGGATCGTTCAGCGGCAGCGAACCCATGATCGCGAAGCGGCCCGGATAATCGCGCACGGCGTCGAAGGCCATCGGAGTGGCGTTCGGGTCCCAGTGCGGCGGGTGGATGATCGCGGCGTCGACCCCGCCTTCGTCCATCAGCGCGATGGCTTCCGCCGGGGTGAAATGGGTGACCTGGATATGCGAGAGGTTGCTCGGCAGGCCCACCCCCCAGGTATGAATTTGGGCGTCAATGATCGGCATGGCTTCCTCTCTCACGATTTTTGATGGTCCGGATGACGGATCCGATCGATGCGGAGGAATGCTAGCGGCTGCCGATTGGGTTGTCAGGGGGCGCGCCGTTCACGCCGCCACGGTGGCCCGTTCAGCATCCAACCAGGACACGGCTGTTCCGGCCAAAACCGGTGCGGACGCTCCACAGGATGGGGATGCACAGTACGGTGACCAACGACGCCGTCACCAGCAGGAAGACCGCGCCAAACCCGACGGCGATCGTCCCGCGAAGGACGTGCTGAAATGCCACGATAACGTAAATATGGAGGAAAAATATGCCAAAACTCAACTCGGCCAGATAGTCGAGCACGCGGCCGATGAGACTGCCCGCGTGGCGCAGGCCGACGAGAAAAATGCCCGATGTCAACAGTTTGAAATAGACGTCGATATCGATGACACTGTGCTCCTGAGAGAACAAGGTCTGCGAGAAGACCACCCCGTTTTGGTGCAGGATCACGATCTCGAACCAACGCAGGCCGACCGCCAAAACGATCAGCGAGGGCAGCCAGCGTGTGTGCCATTCAATGAGCCGGCTATAATTGGTTCTGAACCACATGCCATACAGATAGGCTGGCAGGAAGTAAGGGAACGATTGCCAGACATGGTCCAAGGCTGTCGGGCGATGCGAGAAGGACGCCAGGATGACGGTAACCGGCAACAGGATGCCGAAATACCGCAGACGCGTGATCCATAGCAGCGCGGGCGCTAACAGATAAAAAACCGCGATCATGGGGATGAACCAGAACGGGGGCTCGATGATCGCGCCGGACAGCAGGGCCGCGACGACATTCTGAAACAGAGTGGGCCAGTGGTGCGCATCGGCGGGGTTGAAGATCCCCGAGCCCTGGATCGCATCGATCAGCAAGACAGGCATGGAGACAACGACGTAGGGAATTATGACATAATGCAATTTTTTCTTCAGATACGGATAGAACCGGAATTTCACGGATTGATGCTCAAACAGCAATCCGGCGATAAACATAAAATAGACTGTGCCATTTGTAATCAACGAGTGGAACAGGGCCATCGCCCAGCCATCCCCCTGCATTTTAAACAAAGGCAGGCAGTGCGTTGATACGACGATGAAGATAGCGATGGCGCGAAGACGGTGGACCTCTTTCAGGAACATGATACACCGCCAGACAAACGCATGACTGTCCGCAATGGCGTTCGCCGACTCAGGTCGCAGCCGAGACGCAACGGGGTAAGCGGCGATTTCAGGCGATTATTCGCAGCCATCGTCCCTGGAAAATAATTGTAGAATGACAATTGCACTAGGCCGTGTGGACGGATTTGATCAAGACAAACACACAGGCCAATGACACGAATGCCTCGTAGTTTCGCTTGGTCTTCTCACAGCGCATAGCGACCCGCTTGAACCGTTTGAGTTTGCCGAAGCATTGCTCGACGCG
>CAIXEA010000081.1 GCA_903918315.1 uncultured Acetobacteraceae bacterium
CATGGCACTGCTTGCCCCTACCGTGTTCACACATCGTGGAAACGAAAATTCGTAAGCCAAACAAAGGGACTTCTAACACTTCTAACACGTCATGGCCCGGCTTGTCCGGGCCACCGCCGCCCGCACCATGCCGCGATAGGTAGCCCGGACAAGCCGGGCCATGACGGTGTAGAGCAGTGCAAGCAAAAATCGTTCCCGCGATGTGTGAACCCAAGAGGGCTCGTCCTGGCCATGATGAAGGGATCGGGGCGGGACCGGTCAAAGGTTCAGGCGGCTGGTATAAAACCGACCGGCCGGGCTCTCACCCGGCCGATCCGTCCGGTTGGATTACGACACCGCCAGCTGCTGGTGCTTCGGCACCTCCAGCCCGAACAGGCGCGCCGCGTTCAGGCCCAGGATCTTGGCCCGCTGGGGGTCGGTCAGATTGGGCATCGTCCGCTCAATCGCTTCCGCCGAGTGCGGCCAGGTGCCTTCGTGGTGCGGGTAGTCATTCGCCCACATGAAGTTGTCATCGAGGTTCCAACGCTCGGCCAGAGCCAGGCCGGACGGGTCTTCCTGGAAGCTGGCATAGCCATGGGCGCGGTAATAATCGCTCGGCAGGCCCTGCAATTTCGGGCGCACCCACATGTGATGCTTGCGATAGGCCTCATCCATCGCGTCCAGCAGCCAGGGGATCCAGCCGATCCCGGCCTCGATCGTGGCGAAGCGGAGGCCCTTGAAGCGTTCGAGCACGCCGGAGGCGCAGAGATTGGCCACCGGTTCGATCGTCGGGCACAGCGAATGGGTGACATAGTTGATCACCGCCCCGCCATTGCCCCGCGACGCCCGGGGATCGCGCCCGGTGGAGACATGGAAGGTCATCGGCAGGTTGCATTCTTCGATCAGCCGCCACATCGGATCGAAATGCGGCAGGTTGTAGTTCACATGATCCACATCATGCCCGCCCCAGATCGGCTTGCATGGCAGGGTCAAAGCGCGGAAGCCGACTTTGGCCACCCGCTCGATCTCTTTCATCGCGCCCTCAAGATCGCCGGTGGCGATGGCCGCGACCGGGAGCATGGAGTCCGGATAGGCCCCATACTGCTCCCACGACCACTCATTCCAGACCTTGCACTGGGCGTTGGAGAACACCGGGTCCGGCGTGGCCCACATCGCGAGGCCCTTGTTGGGGAATATGATTTCCACATCCACGCCGTCACCGCGGTTGTCGCGGATGCGTTCGGCGACCACGGCGCCGGACTGGGCGCGCAGCCAGTCTTCGCCTTCGAAGCTCATGACGCGGACGCGGTCCGGGCGGTACCCCTCGGTGTAGCGCCACTGCACGCCCTTTTCGTCGGTGATGATGCGGGGCGCACGCTCCCGATATTCCACCGGCAGGCGGGTCACCCACAGATCGGCTGGCTCATTGGCATGGCTGTCGGTGGATACCATGAAGTATTTCCTGGGGTCGCCGACACGCGCGGTGCGTTCCCAACCGGCATGGCCGGGGGTTTCGAGCCGCCAGAGATTGGGGGCGTTGATGGCGGTTGCCTGACTCATGGGGCGTCCTCCGTTTTGTTATGAGTGCCCGCACCCTAACGCGCCGCGCCGCCCCTTCACAACAGCGGAGCGCGCGATGGCCGGGGAAGGGAAGGAAGGCCAAGGGCTCCGCCCCTGGACCCCGCCAAAGGCTCGCCTTTGGAATCCATTGATTTGTTTGGGGGTGGGACGGGGGCCGACATAGACCCAGCAAGGTCCCGGTCGGCGCCCGTCCCACGCGCAAACCAGTATCGGGTTCTAAGGGCATGCCCTTAGCGGGGGTCGAGGGGGCGGAGCCCCTCGCCTTTCTGCCCTTGACCCAATGACCCCTGACGCTAAAGCTGCGCGTCGGGCGACAGCACGATGCAGTTGGTGCGGCCACGCGACAGTTTCTCGCAGGCCTGCACGGCGGTTTCGTGCGACAGCCCGGTCAGGCGGGCACGCCAGAGCGTGCCGCGGGTCTGGTGGACCATGCCGATATGGGGCTGTGCGACGGCCAGTTCGGCCCGGGCGCGTTCGCGGGCGGTGGCCACCGCCGCATGCGCCTGGATCTGATTGGCATAGGCCCCCACCTGGATGGCCCATTGCCCGGGCGCGGCGGCGGCGGCACGCGGCAGGCGGATGGCCTCCGCCGCGTTGGCGGTGCCGATGAAGCCGAAGCCGGACGATGCCCGCGGGGATGCGGGGGACGATGTGGGCGGCGGCACATAGGCCGCGACCTGCAGATCCGGTTGCGCGATGGGCCGCGGCGGGGCCGGCAGGGATGGCGCCGCCAACGACGCGGTCTGGATCTGGCCACGCGGCGGCACCCGACCCGTTGAGCCGGCGGAGGCGAATTGCGTCGCCCGGCCATAGCGGTTGCCCGGCGGGATATTCACCGGCAGGGCGTTCATCGCATAGGCCTCGGCCGGGGAGCGCACATGCGGCGCGGTCCCGGTCACGGAGGGGCCGATCATCGCGACGTAGCGGCGGGTTTCGTCGGGCAGCGGGCGGTTGTTGGCGAGGTAGTCGTCCAGGCGGTTCGGGCCGGCGTTATAGGCGGCCAGAAACCCGGGGGCGCCGTAGATGTCATACATCTCACGCATATAGGCGACGCCGGCCATGATATTGTCATGCGGATCGTAGGGGTCGTCGCCCAAGCGGTGGCGGTCACGCAGTTCGCCATAGGTGCCCGGCATGACCTGCATCAGCCCCATCGCGCCGGCGCCGGAGGTGATCAGCTTACCGTTCAGATACTCCTTGCCGCCGGATTCAACGCGCATCAAGGCGCGGATCCAGGGCTCAGGCACGTCGAAACGGGCCGAAGCTTCCTTGATATAGGGGCCCCAGGGATCGCCCGGCGGACCCGGCGGGGTGTAGTTGCCGCGCGCCCGAGCGGCATATTGCGCCGCGTCGCTGCTGGCATTGGAACCGGACTGGCCGGAACAGGCGGCCAGAAGGCCGACAATGGCAAGGGTGGCGACCGCCCTGAACAGGGAGGCAAGATGGCGCGGTCGGGTCATCAGCGGGTCAACTCCGTCGTGGCGCGGCCGAAAAGGCCATCCGATACGCCAGCCCGCACCTGAGTTCCGGGCTGCCGCTGAGGTAATCAGTCAGCAATATCGTCTAACCCCTTATCGCCAACTGCTGTTTTAATCAAGTGCTCAGAGTGTGTGCCGGGCAACATGGCTTCATTAAGGCAAATGGGGCATGATGTGCGCGTCTGGAGAAAAAGCATGCGTTTCACGGTTTCCTGGGCCATCCTCGCCCTTTCCTTGGCATCGGTTCTGCCATCCTGCGCACCAACCCGCGCGCCCGGCACCAGCCCCGGCGCCGAAACGCCGCTCGCCAAGGGCCATGCGCGGATCCTGACCGTCCGCCCGGTGGTGCCGGCCCCGCTGCCGACCGGCCAATGGCCCCGCGAAACCCGGTCCACCCCCCTCCCCGAGGCCGAATATGTTCTGCGCACCGCCGATGGCGCCACCATCGCCATCGTTCAGCCAGCCGCCGCCGAACTGCGGCCCGGGCAGGACGTGACCCTGAGTGAGCACGGCATGATCGCCTCCGTCGCGCGATGACAGGCTGAGCAGCCCCGTTGCCGCCGCCGGGTGGATGGGCTATCGGCGCGTCGATATGACCAGCGCCGCACCGCCCCTCGCCAGGACCGTCGTCCTTGAATTCCAGGCCGATTTGTCGACCGCCGCGCGAAGCCGCCTGGCGCGCAATGACGTGCTCGAAGGGCTGCGCCTGTGGCGCCTCGCCTGGACACTCGGCTGGCTGGATATCCGGCTGCGTTATCGCGGCTCCATGCTCGGTCCGTTCTGGCTGACCATCTCGACCGGCGTCATGGTCCTGGCGCTGGGTGCGCTCTATGCCCGGCTGTTCAGGATGGAGGCGCGGGAATACCTGCCGTTCCTGGCCCTGTCGCAGGTGCTGTGGGCCTATATGTCCACCCTGGTTTCAGAAGCCTGCACCACCTTCACCCTGGCGGAGGGGGTGATCCGCTCGGTCCGGATGCCGATGTTCGTCTTCGCCCTGCGGACCCTGGTGCGCGATCTGCTGGTCCTGGCGCACAACGTCGTCGTGATCCTGGTCGTGTTCGCGATCTATGATGCCTGGCCAGGATGGGGCGCCTTGATGGTCATCCCCGGCCTGGCGCTGTGGATCTGCGATTCACTCGCGCTCACGGTTCTGCTCGGCGGCCTCTGCGCCCGGTTCCGCGACATCATCCCCATCGTCAACAGCCTCATGCAGATCGGCTTCTTCGTGACGCCGGTGATCTGGAAGCCGGCCCAGCTCGGCGAATACGCGGTCTACCTGCCGCTGAATCCGCTCTATGACCTGCTGGAGGTCGTGCGCGGCCCGATCCTGGGGGAGCCCCTCTCCGCCCTGGTCTGGCTTGGGGCGCTGGTGTTCAGCGGGCTGCTCTGCACGGCCACCTGGGCTTTTTTCATCCGCGCCCGTGGGCGCCTGGCGTTCTGGGTCTGATCGATGCAAACCGAAGCCCGGATCGATGTCGAAGCCGTCTCCGTCTCATTCCCGCTCTACCACGGGAGCGCGCGGAGCCTGAAGAAGACCGTCGCGGCCGCCGCGACCGGGCGCCTGGGGCAGGATCGTCAGCACCGGGTGGTGGTGCGCGCCCTCGCGGATGTCGGCTTTTCCCTGCGCAGCGGCGATCGGCTGGGGCTCATCGGGTCCAATGGGGCCGGCAAGACGACGCTGCTGCGCACATTGGCGGGCATCTACGAACCGGTGATGGGCCGGGTCAGCGTGCATGGCAGCATCAACGCGCTGCTCGACCCGACGCTGGGCATGAATATCGACATGAACGGGCGGGAGAACATCGAGCTGCGCGGCCTCTACAACGGCCTGCCCCGCTCGGTGCTGCCGCGCCTGGCACAGGATGTGGCGGAATTCGCTGAACTGGGCGATTTCCTCGATCTGCCGATCAAAACCTATTCGGCGGGGATGGTGGTGCGGCTGGGATTCGCGCTGGCGACCGCGATCCGACCGCAGATCCTGCTGATGGACGAATGGTTCCTGGCCGGGGACGCCACCTTCATGGAAAAGGCCCGCCACCGGTTGGAGGCCGTGGTGCGCGGCGCCGATATCCTGGTGTTGTCGACCCATGCGCTGGAGATCGTGCGCACCTGGTGCACGCGGGTGATCTGGCTGGAGCAGGGGCGGATAAAGGCCGATGGCCCGACCGATGAGATTCTGAGCGCCTATATCGCCCAGGCCAATTCCGCCGCCTGAGCCGAACGAACGCCTGATGCGATCGCGTCAGGTGATAGGGGCGATATCGCCCGCGACCACCCGCTTGCGGCCCTCCGGCGTGTCCAGCAGCAGCGCGCCATCCGGGTCGATGCCGGCGAACAGCCCCTCCGCGATGTGATTGCCCATCGCCGCGCGCAGCGGGGTGCCGATGGGATGGGCCCGCGCCACCCAGGCATCGCGGATCGGGCCAAACCCATCCGTTTGCCAGACCGCCAGATGTGCCTGCAAACGCGCGAGCAGCAGGTCGCGCGCGGTATCGACGCTCGCCATTCCCTTGCTGCCAACGATGGTGCTGGTCTTGTAGGCCACATTATGCGGCGCGTGCAGCACGTTCAGCCCGACCCCGATGATGGTGGCATCATGGACGTGCTCCACCAGGATGCCGGCGATCTTGCCGCCGTCCACCAACACATCGTTGGGCCATTTCAGCGCCGCCCGGGTCCGCGGCGGCAGCAGCGCATCAACGGTATCGGCGACCGCGACCGCGGTCAGAAGGCTGAGTTCCGGCAACCGGGCCAGCGCCATGTCGAGGCGCAGGAGGATCGACAGATAAAGATTGCCCGGTGGGCTATACCAGGCCCGGGCCAGGCGGCCCCGGCCGGCGATCTGCTCATCCGCGTGCACCACCGTGCCATGCGGCGCCCCCTGTTCGGCCAGGCGGCGCGCCTCATCATTGGTGGAGCCAACTTTCTCGTGGTGCTGGACCGTGAACATAGCCCCATCCTACCATGAAATTCAGGGAAGCGTGACCATTCCCGCCCACCACATCAGCCGCCCCCCGGCGTCGATGTCATGGGCTTTCAGGAACATCAGCCGACCATCGTCCTGGATGCGGAATGTGGTTAGACGGGTGGGCAGCCGCGAACCGTCGGCGCGATCGAGTCCCATGATATGCGCCACCACCATCAGCCGCCCGGTGGGATCGATGTGGAAGGTGCGCGGGTGGATGCCATGGCTGTCCATGTGCTGGATCGCCACCGGCTCCCCGGTGGTTTGATCCAGGGCGAAGACCACGATGCTGTTCTGCCCGCCCTCGAAGACCTTACGCCCGTCTTTGGCCACGGTTTCGCTGGCGCGATTGGCGATATAGGCGAAGCGCCCGTTGGGATGCACATGCACCGTCCCGACCAGCTGGCGCGACCCGCGCGGCTGATCCGGGTGCAGCGTGTCCCGCCGGTACGCCGCATCGGGGGAGAGCACGCCATCCCTCAGCGTCATCAGCGCGATCTGATCCTGACGTTCGAGGGACACATAGACCCAGGGCCGCGCCGGGTGAAAATCGAGATGGCGCGGGCCAAAACCGAAGCCGCCATTGGGCGCGACGCTGGTCTGATTGGACAACACCCCGCCGGCGAAATCGAACAGATGCAGGGAACCCGGCTCCTCCGGCTTGCCCTTGTCCGGGTCGAAGCCGCGCGAGACCAGGATGACCTGCCGTCCATCCGGTGTCGGCAGCACCTGATGCGGGAAAATGCCGGGGTCGATGGGATGCGGCTGCGCCACCTCCTGACCCGGCGTGCCATCGGCATTGATCGCGTAGACCCGCAGCGAGGGCGGATTGTTGAACGCCACCAGCGCATGCGCCGAGGCCCGATCGGTCGCCATATGAATGGGCCGCGTCGGCAAGGCCACCGGCTGGCCATGCGGGCTGAGCGCGCCGGAGGCGGGGTCGATCCGGAACCCCGTCAGATGGTGACGTGTGCCGCCCCCGGCCATGCCGGACGCGCTGTCGCTCGACACCACATACAGAAACCGGCGCGACGCATGTGGCCACACGTACTGCACGTTGGCGGGCGCGGAAACCGTGCCCTTCGCGGTCAGCGTCCCGGTTTCGACATCCATGTCATAGAGGGTGATGTCCGGGCCGACGGCGGCGTACAGGACGGTTTTGGACATTCGGCGTGCTCCCTTTGAATGGGGGCACGATCCCTCAAAATGCGGAACCCTACAACACCACCGGCTTGCCGTGCGGCGTATGCTCGTAGGCGTGTTCCCAGGCCTCGGTCCGCGCATCGAGGGTGCCGAGGTCGGTCAGGCCCTTGGCCAGGCTCAACCGCTCCAGCGCCACAAGCCAGCTGTCATAGTAGTGGCTGCCGTCGTCGTCCCCGGCTTCGCGCAGCACCGCGCCGAGCGTGTCCGCCCATTCCGCCGCGGTCCAATAGCCGGCGTGGCGCAGTTGCACCGCCAAAGCGAAGGCCTGCGCCTGCCAGGGTTCGGCGAAAACCGGCCCCTCATCATCGCAGGGCTGGCCGGGCAGGATGGCGGGATCATGCGACATCGAGATAGCTCTCCCACAGGTCGAGATAGACGATGTCGCCCTCTTTCGCGCCTTCGCCCCACAGTTCGCGGGCGGTGAAGCCGACGGTGTAGAGGGTCTGGGGCGCCTCGCTGGCCGCATGCGCGTGGACATCGGGGAACACGTGGGCGCCGTGGTCACGCAGGATCGTGCCCGTTCGGCCGCGCACGTAGCGCGGCAGGCGGGTATGGCCCTCGGGGTTGATGTTTCTGGCCCGCACCGCGTCGCCGGCGGCGAAGCGGGGCTGGTCCGGGATGGCCCGCTCGTAGGAGATTTTGGCGGCGAGGATGGTCCCGATATCACCCGCCGTCAGCGGCGGGGTCGCCACTGGGGCGTCCGGCGCCTTATGCCCGCTGGCCAGTTCCTCGGCCGTGATCAGCCCGTGCGCGAGGGAGCGGTTGGTCAGCGCCTGCAACCATTTCTCGTAATAGGTCCAGCCCAGATAATCCGGCGGCGGCAGGCGTTCGATGGAATGGCGGCCGGAGTCGATGTTCCACAGCTTCCACCCGGCCATGAGGCGGTTCATCGCCAGCACCCGCCCCTCCCACGCCGCATGGAACACCGGTTCGTTGGTTTCCGGCCGCACCGGCCCGAAGCCGTGCATGCCGCCGAGGTCATGGACGCCGTTCATGGCGCGGCCACCTTCGCGACGCCGATCATGGAATCGCGCGACACGAGATCGGCCAGGGCGTCTTCGTCGAGATGGTCTGTGCCGGGAGGGCGTTCGGGGAGAACGAGGTAGCGCAGTTCGGCGGTGGAATCCCAGACCCGGACGGAGAAGGCATCATCCAGCGTCAGCCCGAACTCGTTGAGTACCCCGCGCGGATCGATCACGGCGCGGGAGCGGTAGGCGGTCGATTTGTACCAGACCGGCGGCAGGCCCAGCACCGGCCAGGGGTAGCAGGAGCAGAGCGTGCAGACGACGAGGTTGTGGACCTCCGGCGTGTTCTCCAGGACGATCATATGTGGGCGTTCGGAGCCGACGAAGCCGATTTCGGAGATGGCGGCGGTGGCGTCTTCGAGCAGCCGGGCTTTATACGCGGGGTCGGACCAGGCCCGCGCGACCACGCGGGCGCCATTGCGGGGGCCGACTTTGGTTTCATAAGCGTCGACGATGGCGTCGAGGGCGGCGGGATCGACGAGGCCCTTTTCGACGAGGAGGGATTCCAGGGCTTTCACCCGCAGCGCCGTGGCGGAGGGGATGTCCTGGCCGTGGTCATGATGGTGGTCATGGTCGTGGGTCATTCGCGGTTCCCCGGGGCGTTCGAGATCAGATTCGCACAGGCAGGACGGGCTGTCATCCGTCCTCTGATCGTTGGGTTGGGTGGCTGGTTCGCCAACTTACGCGATTTCGGCCGCCACCACCCGCCGCTTCGCCACATAGTGCCAGGCCACCACGCCCATCGCGATCACCACCGGCGGCACCACCGTCAGGTTCAGGGCCGTCCAGCCCGCCATCGACTCCAGCACGCCCGAGCCCAGCGCGGTACACGCCACGCTGCCAAACACGATGAAGTCATGCGTCGCCTGCACCCGCACCCGCTCGTTCGCCGAATAGGCGGTGGTCAGCATGGTCGTGCCGCCCACGAACATGAAATTCCAGCCCAGCCCCAGCAGCGCCAGCGACACCATGAACACGCCCCATTCCGGCGGGAAATAGAGGTTCATCGCCACGCAGGTCAGCGTGATCAGCGATCCGATCCCGATGATCTGATGCACCCCGAATTTCTGGATCAGCCGCCCGGTGAAGAACCCCGGCGCATACATGGAAACGGAGTGCGACCGGATCACATCCGCCGTCGCCCCCACGGTGAATCCGCACAACACCATCTGCAACGGGGTCGAAACCATGATCAGGTTCATCGACGCATAGCCCGCCAAGGACGCGCACACCGCCGCCACGAAATTCGGCCGCGCGATGATCGCCGCGAAGGGAATCGGCACCACCACCCGCGGCGGCGCCGGCGGCAATTCCACGAACCACAGCAACGTGCAGGTAATCATCGGCAGCACCGGCAGATACAGATACGTGGCCAGGAATTGATAATCCGGGATCAGATCGTTGGTGCGCTTGACCATTTCCGGCCCCACGATCGCCGCCAGCACGCCCCCGGCCAGCACCAGCGAAATCGCGCGCGCCTTGGAATCCGCATCCGCGACCTCGGCCGCCGCGAAGCGCAGATGCTGGGCGATGCCGAAGCCGAGGCCCGCCGGGATCGCGCCCAGGCAATAAAGCGGAAAACTATGCACATAAATGCCGGCCGCGAAGGTCAGGCTGCCGCAGAAGGAAATGCTGCTGCCCAACCAGAATCCCGGCTTGCGCCCGAAGCGGGAGAAGACCTGGCTCGCCAGGACCGAGGCGCCCATCACCGACACCATCTGGATCGCCATCGGCAACGTGTTCAAAGCCGAACCGGACAGATTATGCCCCGTCAGGGATGCCATGATGGTCTGGCCGGACATGATCGCATTCATCAGGGCCTGGCAGCAGAACAGGAGCCATACGTTCTTATTCATCTCTCGGGCGCGTCCCTCAGGTCAAAAATGGCTCCAGCCCCCCTTTGTCAGAGCAAGGGGTTTCCCGCCGGGTCCCGCAACCATGACCCCGGACGCGCCGGAATGGAAGGTGCCGATGCGCGTGACCGGTATGGCGGCGGCGGCGGCGGCGGCACGCAAGGCGTCCTCCCGCGCCGGTGGGACCGCCAGCAGCAGCTCATAATCGTCGCCGCCCGTCAGCCGGGTTTCCAGCCAGCGCGGCCCCGCGGCGCGCGCGGCGGCGGAGGCCGGGACCGCGGCGGCATCGATCACCGCCCCCAGCCCGCTGGCACGGCAGAGATGCCCGAGGTCCTGCACCAGCCCGTCGGAGACATCCATCCCGGCCGAGGCAATGCCCCCGATCGCCAAGCCCACCCGCGGCCGCGGCAGCCGATACCGATCCAGCAGGAACCCGCTGGGTTCGGCTAAAGCCCCCAGCGCCACCTGCAACCCCAAAGCCCCGTCGCCAATGGTCCCCGTCACCCAGACCCCGTCCCCGTCGGACGCCCCGAACCGGTGCACCGACAGGCCCGGCGTCACCGTGCCAATGATCGTCAGCGATAACGAAATCGGCCCGGGGGTGGAGGTCGTGTCCCCCCCCAGCAAGGTGCAGCCAAACGCCGCCTGATCCCGCGCCAGCCCCGCCGCGAACCCCGCGTACCATTCATCCGGCGTGCCGCGCGGCGTGGACACCGTCATCAGATAGCCGAGCGGTGCCGCCCCCTTGGCCGCGAGGTCGGACAGATTCACCCGCAGCAATTTCTGCCCGATCAAATCCGGCGGGTCATCGGCGAAGAAATGCACCCCCGCCACCATCGCATCCGCCGTCAGCACCAGTTGCTTGCCCGGCGGCGGCGTCAGCAACGCCGCGTCATCGCGCAATTCCAACGATCCCGGCCCCGCAAGCGGGCGGAAATGCCGGGCGATCAACGAAAATTCGGGCGGGAGGGCCGGGTCGCTCATGCCTCCCCAATCGTCGGCGGCAGGCCGAGCATGGTGCGGCCGTACGGGACATAGTTGGTATGGCGCAACACCACCGAATGCGTCGCGATCGTCAGCACATCGCGCAGAATGGGTTGCAAAGGGTCGCTGTCATGCACGATGCGCGAACCGCTGATTTCCGCCAATCGTTCCACCCCGCGCCGGATCTGTTCCGCCGCGAACGCCACATCCCGCCGATTGCGCATCGTATCCTCGACGCCGATGGGCTGGCCGGAGTCCAGCATCGCCATGCTCTCGGCACGGCGGCTATGCAGCACCAGATTGGCGAGATCGATCTCGGCCCCGGCTTCGGAGAGTTGCATCTGCACGACCTCGGACTCGCCCAGATCGCGCACGCCCCGCGACAGCCGGGACCGCAACGACGCCGGCACCATCGCCAAGGCCCGCCGCGCCAGGGAGAACATCACCGGCGGCAACGAAAATGGCACCAGGAAACCGCGCGGCGCCCGCAGCAGCGGGTAATCGGGATGCACCACCGCACCCGGCGTGGTGCCCTCCAGCAGGTCTTTCAGCAGCACCGTGCGATGCGCCGGAATGAACACGTCACGCAACACCAATGTCCGGCTGCCGGTGCCGCGCAATCCCAGCACATGCCAGTCATCACGGATGTCGATCTCCGTCATCGGCACCAGCATGTAGCGGGTGGGCTTGTTGCCCGCCGCGTCCTCCGCCCTGGCACCGAGGATCGCCCATTGCGCGTGCTGGCAGCCGGAGGAGAACGGAAATTCCCCGCTCAGCCGCCAGCCGCCGTCCACCGGCGTGGCGTTGTTTCGGGGTGCCAAAGAGGATGAGACCACAGCCTCCGGCGTCGTGCCCCAGACATCGGCCTGCGCCCGCTCGTTCATGCAGGCAACGACCCATTGATGCTCCCCCAGCACGGCGTAAACCCAGGCGGAGGCGGAACAACCCTGCGCCAGGGTTTCAACGATGCGGGAGAAAACGTCGAACGGAAGCTGCGCCCCCCCGAAGGCGCGCGGCTGCAGCGCCCGCAGGATACCGGAACGATGATAGGCCGCGATGGTTTCAACCGGAATGCTGCGCGCCGCCTCGGTCGCAGTGGCGCGCGCCGCAAGATCAGGAACCAGCGCAGTGGCGCAAGTAAGGAGGTCGGCGGCGGTCATGGGCGCGACCGGACGGTCACCATGGCCGTCACCCGGCAATCGGCGGCATGCGCCGCGATCCACCTTTCACCATGATGGCTCGGCTTATCCTGGATCGTCATGGCCCGGCGTGTCCCTACTGGATTCACACATCGTGGAAACGAAAAATCGTACGCCAAACACCGGGACTTCTAACACGTCATGGCCCGGCTGGTCCGGGCCACCGCCGCCCGCACCATGCCGCGATAGGTAGCCCGGACAAGCCGGGCGATGACGGTGTAG
>CAIXEA010000082.1 GCA_903918315.1 uncultured Acetobacteraceae bacterium
GCCATGGCCCGGCACAAAGCACGAACGAAGCGGACAGATCATGAGCTACATAAACCGGACAGATTGATTAGCTAGCGACAGCGAAGGGACTGCCCCCCGTTCCTTATACCGGCGGCACCACGCCCGGCCGCGGATCAATCGGTAACAGCCGATCCAATCCCGTGACCTGCTCGAATAAAGCCGAGGCGGACAACACGGCCGCTTCCCCCCGCGTCGGGGCGGCGATCTGCAAGCCGACCGGGCGGCCGTATTGGTCGAATCCGGCCGGGATGGCGACGGCGGCGGCGGCGGCCAGGGTCATCGCCGCGTTCAGCATCGAGGCGCCCATGTAGTTGGTCAGCACCTGACCATCCACTTTCTCCGGATTGCGCAGGTTCACGTCGAAGGCCGGCGTCGCGGCACTCGGGGTGACGAAGATATCGTAGGTGGCGAACAGCGCCGCCATCCGCCGGTAGAAGGCGGCCCGCTCCCGCTCCGCCCAGGCCAGTTGGCTCGGCGTTTGCGCCAGGCCTTTCTCGGTATTCCAGATGATGTCCGGCTTGATGAGGTCGCGATGGGCCTGGATTTGCAGTTCCCGATCCACCACGAAATGCTGGGAGCGGAGGATCATGAACGCCTCCTCCAACCCGCCCAGATCGGGGTTCACTTCTTCGACGATGCAACCCATCTCTTCGAACCGGCGCACCGCTTTCTCACAGATAGCGCGCGTTTCCCGGTCCACGGCGAGTTGCCCGCCGTAATTCGGCGACCAGGCGACGCGTTTCGGCGGCCGCGCTTCCTTGACCGCCTGCACATAGGATACCGCCGGCGCGTCATAGGTCAGCGGATCGAGCCCGCACTGGCCTGCCATCGTGTCCAGGAACAGTGCCAGATCGGGAATATTGCGCGCCATTGGCCCCTGCACCGACAGTGGGGAGAACAGGTTGTTCGATGTCCCCCGCGTCACCCGCCCCGGCGACGGCCGGATCCCCACCACCGAACAATACGTGCCCGGTCGGCGTAACGATCCGCCATGGTCGGAACCATGCGCCAGCCACACCTCCCCGGTCGCGACCGACACCGCCCCGCCGCCGGTGGAGCCGCCGCAGGTCAGCGCCGTGTTCCAGGGATTGCGCGTGCGGCCGAACACTTCGTTGAAGGTCGAGCCGCCGGCGCCGAATTCCGGCGTGTTGGATTTGGCGATGACGATGCCGCCCTTCCGCTCGATCCGCCGCACCAGCGGGTGGGAGGCCGTTGGCACATGGTCCTTGAAAATCGGGGATCCATAGGTGGTGCGCACCCCCGCCACATCGTTCAGGTCCTTGATCGATACCGGCAGACCACCGAGCCAGCCGGCCTCGCCCTCCGCTTCCCGCCCCTGCCCGGCCATCAAGCGCTTCGCATGATCCCGCGCGCGATCCAGGCACAGGGTTGGCAGCGCGTTGACCGCGGGTTCGACCGCTTCGATCCGCGCGGCGGCGGCGGCGATCAGATCCAGGGGGGAGAGTTCCCCGCGGCGCAGGCGGGTCACCGCCTCGGTGGCGGTCAGGCTGATCAGGTCGTGGGACATGCGGGTCCTCCGTTTGAAATCAATGGTAGTGCGCGCCGTGCGGATCGACACGATCGACGGCGCCCGCCGGCGGTGCCTCCCCGGCCTGTTGGTAGTGAACGACGTGGCGGGTGCGATAGGCCACACTGGGTTGATCGAGGAAGCCCAGCCTGGCGCCGGCATTGATCATGTGCTTCCAGACGAATTGGTCCATGACCGCGGCGACGTCCTGCGGCAGCAGCGTCCAGGCAATCATGTGCCGGAACGCCGGCTTCATCACGAGCAGGCAGTTCGTGTCGATATAATTGCGCCCATCCACCGTCGGGCATTTCTTCATCGTCGTGCCATCCAGACGGTGCAGCATGCGGGCCGACGACACCGCATCCAACAGATTCTCGGTCGCAAAACGGATCAGCCCATCCAGGTGGCCGGGATAGTACCAGTTGTCGGCGTCCAGAAAGGCGATCGCATCCGCCTCCATCGCCATTGCATGGGCGCAGCCGATGAGCCGGGGGGTGTTGCCGTAGTCCTGGTAATTGCGCTGCAGGACGATATGCGAGCCGCGAAACTCCGGCAGGGCAGCGCGGGCGGCGCCATCACAGACCAGTATATGATGGGCTTCCACCGACTGGGACCGCACGCTGGCGTGGCATTGGCGGAGCCAGGACTCCTCGGTTTCAAAATACGGGGTGACGACGCAGATTTTCATGCCCCGGACGATAGCAGCTTTACGGGTGGAACGGGATCCATGCTTCCCCCCAACCTTGCTCCGTCACCACAGCTCGGCCGCGATCGAGCCATTCCGACGAGATCCACCTGCTGGCGATCCGGCTCGATGACCGATCTTGACGCCCGGATGATCGCGCCGGGGAGGCATGAAGCGCCGTCAGCGGGCCGGTGCGTTATACTTATCGTAACATTTAGTAATAACTAGTTAAAAAGGTTTCAACTGCCTTGACAGTCAGCCATCGCCATTATAGCGATCACTTGTATATCACTCATTCGGACTCGGCGGGAGCGAGTAATAGTCTAATCTATCCCCATTCTGACTTTAGTCAGACTTACCTGAAGTTAGATGAAGCATGTACTCTTACGTGATACGTAATGAATCCCCTTCACTGCGGCGTCTGTCTGTTCATTGAGTGCAAATACAACAACAAGGGAACCACATCATGCAAAATGCAACGCCGAAGCGCGGTAGCAGGTCCGGACCTATTTTCCAGCCATCCCCTATTCGCAGATTAACCCGCGCCGCCGCGCTCACGGGCCTGACCATGCTCGGCCTGTCCGGCGTGGCCGCGCAGGCCGCCGAGCTTCAGGAACCGCAGGTCCTGGCGTCGGTCGGCGGTGTACTCGACCTGCTGATGGTCGCGCAGCCCAGCACGCTTACCACCCTCACACCGCAAAAGCCGGAAGGCTTCACCTATAGTGTGTGCCGTCGTCCCACGAACGGGGCGCAGGTTTGCCCGCCGGCGCCGCCCGGCACCATTCCTTATGCCGGTCCACGTTTATCGCTGCTGCCCGGCGATACGTTGAAAATTCACTTGATCAACAAACTGCCGCCGCTGACGGACTCCAAGCACGCGGTCAATCCGGAAGAGCAAAATCCCAGCCACGCGTATCTGGCTTTGAACCCCACTAACATCCATACGCATGGCTTGCTGGTATCGCCGCATTACCCGTCGGCGACCGACCCAACCTATGGTGACAATATCTACGTGATGACGTTCAATTCCGCGAACGGCACTCCGAGCTTCACCGCCGCCATGCATGCCGATGTACGGATGGACGCCACGGATTATTCGATCAAAATCCCGGCCAATCACCCATCCGGCCTGTATTGGATCCATCCCCATGTGCACGGCATCGCGCTGAACCAAATCTCATCCGGCCTGGCCGGCATGCTGACCGTGGGCGCGGTTTCCGACTACGTTTGCAACAACGCGAACTGTGCGTCCTTCGCGAGCCAGTTGAACATCCGGCATATCAATTTCAAGGATCTGCAGGTGCTCGGCAACGGGCAGCGCTATGATCAGCCTGATCCCGCTATGTGCCTCTCGCCCACGACGGGTGGCCTGGTGACGCCAGCGTCGCAAGGTTTCTGCCCGGGACAGAATTTTTCCGCCAATGGTGGACCTGATTACACGGGCGCCAAGTGGTTTTTCCCGGTCAATGGGCAGCCCTTCCCGACCATCACGGTCGCGCAGCAGGGCGGCGAAATCTGGCGGATGCTCAATGCCTCCGGCAGCATCACGTATAACCTGTCGCTGCGGGAAACCGCCCGCAACGCCAATATGGTTTTCCAGATACTGTCGATCGATGGCGTCAGTGTGGACGGCGGTGCGAATGCCAATGGGGGACGCCGGTTCCGAGCGGTAGCCTGCCCGGGCCTCGGGGCAGCCGCCAACGGGGACGCGCCGGCACCGACCTGCGCGGATCAATTGTTGATGATGCCGAGCTCTCGCGTCGAAATTTGGGTCGCTTATCGTGATGCCAGCGGCAGGATCACCACACCGCCGAACGGTGCGACAGCGATCCTGGAAACCGCGGGATTCAACTCCGGACCCGCCGGTGACACCTGGCCAGCGGTGCAGTTGGCGCAGGTCAATTTCCCACAATCGCCTGCGGTGAACGCCCCGGCTTACCTCACCGTCAGCGCGCCCCCGGCCTCACTGAGCAACCCGCTCCAGCTGTCGCAGGACATCAACCAGGCCTCGGCCAATGCCGGCGTCAACCCGGCGAATTGCGCCCCACTCGCTGCCGGCCATCGCCGCCGCGTTTACTTCAATGTGCCCAGCGATTACGCCGACCTGTTCGGATTGGGCTATGAGGAAGTGGACCAGAATGGCACGCCGGTCCCGGGCACATTCGTGGATGTGCATGAGTTCAACAGCGCGACGCCGACCGTTTGCCTTCCGCTCGGCACGGACAATGCCGCGGTGACCGAGCGCTGGGAACTGGTGAATTTGGCGGGTGAGGATCACAATTTCCATATCCACCAAACCAAGTTCAAGGTGGTTTCCATGCCCACGCAAAACGGCACGTCCATTCAGGCCGGGAACAACGGCCAGCCGGTTTTGCTGGACAATATTCCGGTGGTCCATGCGACCGGCGGGTCCAGCGCCGTGTCGTCCGGCGGGTGCGCGTCGGTCAGCGAATGGAAAAATGGCGCGTGCAATTCGACGCCGACAGTGGTGGACATCCCGTTCTACGTCGCGGGTGACTACGTCTACCACTGCCACATCCTCGAACACGAGGACGGTGGGATGATGGCGCGCATCCGCGTGCTGGCCAAACAGTAAGCCAATAGCCGAGACCAGGGCATGTCGCCGCCAACGCGTAACCGGTCGCAAGCGGGCTTCGGTCTGCTGGAAGTGCTCATCGCACTCGCGATTACGGCGACCGCGCTGGCGGCGCTCGTCTCGGGCATCGGCACCAGCCTAAAGCTTACAACCTCGGCGGCCCGGCACGAACGGGCCGCATCCCTCGCTCGCTCCTACCTGGCTTTGGTCAGTGTGGGGCCGAACACCGGGACCCAATCGGGGGATGCCGGCAATGGTTATGCCTGGCGGGCGACAATGCGCCCGCTCGGCGAACACCAGGTCGTGCCGCCTGGGGCCCCCGCGGGCGCGGCGGCCCATGCCCCGGTGGTCACGCTGTACGGCATCACGGTCCGCGTCACGTGGCAGGACCGGGCGGGCGGTGGCGCGGAAGAAATTGAAACCCAGCGCCTGGCTATCACCTATCCGCGCGGATGAGTCGCCCATCGTGCCCTCAATGCCACGCCTACCCATTCGAATGTGAGCCCCATGTCCCTACCCGCCCGCTTGATCATTGATGTGCCGCGGAACGCAGTGGCCGGTTTACTCCTGCTGGTGATCGGCCCCGCCACCGCCACGCCGCTCGCTGGGCCGGGCGGCTACTTGCTTTATCCAAGGCTGGAATTATGCGGCACCGGGGCCGTGGAGCGCCTGACCAGCGCGGCAGACCGCCCCGATGCATCCGGGCAGATGCGACGGTATCGTCCAACGCTCACGCGGGATGCAGTCATGCCGTCTTCAATTTGGACCGACCAACCCCCTCGCCAACCTGCACCGGAGGTGGGGCAACGTCGTACCCCGTTATGACGGTACCCTGCGGCCACCATAACGACCAATCACCGACGCTGGCCTGATCCGGCCATGCCGCGACATAACGGTCGCCGCCGCTTCGGCGCCACGGCCGGTTTTACATTGATCGAACTCATCGCGACGCTGGCGGTTATGAGCATCGTCATGCTGTTGCTGGCGCAAGGGCTGCAGTTCGGCCGGCTGGCGTCCGCGCGGCAGACCCGCGCCCTGGCCTTTTCCCATGAGGGCGACATCGAGGCGATCGATCGCCTGTTACGCCGCCTCCTCGGCCAGATCGACGCAGGAGGGAAATATGGTCTGGCAACTGATTTCGCGGGTGACGCGCATCGGGTGTCATTCACCGCCTTCCTGCCCGCCCCGCCCCCCGGTCTGGCCTCGGCGGAGGCGGATATGGCGCTCACGGCGACCCCGGGGACCGGGCTGACCTTGACCTGGCGGCCACATGTGCGCCGGCCGCTCAACGGTGGCCTGCCGGCGTCCCAGGAACGGCTGCAAGCCAATATCGTGCGGCTCGATCTGAACTATGCCGGGCAGGATGCGCGATGGCGCGACGAATGGCATCAGACCGACCTGCCCCGCCTGATCCGTCTGCACTTTGTTTCCCAAAGCGGGATGCCATTGCCTGACCTCGTGATCGCGCCGGAGCGGACCCGATGGCACCCCTGAGAACACGGCCCGCATCCCAGGGATTCGTATTGCTGATCGTGCTGTGGACCATTGCTCTGCTGGCCTTGATCGGGGCGCATTTCACCGGCGCGGCGCGCCAACGGGTCGCCACGGCCCAGTTGCTACGCGCCAATGCCCGGCTGGAGGCCGCGGCGGATGGGGCGGTGTTCCAGACGATCCTTGATCTTCTCCGGACTCAGGGTATCGCTGCCGCCGGCCACCGCACGGCCAGCATCGGCGGGATCGGTGTTCAAATCGCGCTGCGTGACGAGGCTGAGAAGGTTAATCCCAACACCGCCTCCCCCGAAATTCTGCAAAACGTGCTGGGCCAGGCGGGACTGGCTCCACCCGAGGCCGCCAAATTGGCGCGGGTGATCGTTGACTGGCGGACCCGTTCGCCCGTGTCCGTGCAAGGCCAAACCAAGGCTGCATTGTACCAAGCGGCAGGCCGCCCCTATATCCCCACCAATCAGCCCTTCACGAACCTTGATGAGATTGGCTTCGTGATCGGCGTCACACCCGACATCCTGACCGCCATCCGCCCGCTTCTGTCCGTCCAGCGGGAAGAGAGCCGGGCATTGCCGCAGGGCATGGCCGCGGTCAATCAAGCGGACAACGAACCGGGCGGTGTGGCGCACGCGAGCCCGATCGTCACCGGCAATCATGTTTGGCAGATCGACGCCATCGCTGGACTGGCCGATGGGCTGACCGCGCATCGCCGCGCCTTGGTGAGGATCAAACCCGAACCCGATGCCGGCACCCCCCCGTTCGAAATCCTGGATTGGGGGAACGACCGCTAGAGAGGGGGGAGCACCAGGTTCACGCCGGGATGTGTTGCTGCCGACAGAGATCATGCTATGGCCTCGCTTTCCCGGGGCGAGGTGGCTATCACCCGCGCATGAAGCCTGATCTGCGCAATCGTCTGATGTTCGCCTTCATCTGCTTTGTCTGGGGCACGACCTGGCTGGCGATGAAAATCGGCATCGCGACGGTGCCACCGGGCGTGTTCGCGGGCCTGCGGTGGACCATTGCCGGCATCATCCTGCTGGGCGTCCAGCGCTGGCGGGGGGAGCGGGTGCGCCCCCCGATGCGCGTATGGCCGCGGCTGTTGATGGTCTCGGTGATGATCATCACGCTCAACCAGGTCATCCAGCTTTATGGGCTGAAACACATCACGGCGGGCCTGGCGGCGGTGATCAGCTCCGCCTTGACGCCCATCGCGCTTTTGGGGTTTTCGGTTGCCTTGGGGCAGGAAACATTCACGAAACGCCAGTCCGCGGCCATCGGCCTGGGTGTGCTGGGTGTCCTCACCCTGTTCGGTCCCGCGGCATTGGCCGGGACCTTGGACATGTGGGAGCTGTTCGGCGCCGGCAGCGTCATGATTGCCTGCGCCAGCTACTGCTGCGGCTCGGTCCTGACCCGCGGATTGATGCGCACCATCGCGCCGGTGCAGCTTGCCGGGCTGACCGACCTGATTGGCGGTGGAATCCTGTTCGTGGCGTCGCTGATCCTGGAGCCCGGCGCAAGCGAGGCGATGCATTTCCACTGGGGTTGGCCGGCGGTCTGGGCCTGGCTCTATCTGCTGATACCCGGCGCGCTGCTCTCGACGACGATGTATTTCCTGCTGGTCCGCGACTGGGGCGCCAGCAGACCAGGGACTTATGCCTTCATCTCCCCGGTGATCGCCGTGGTGATCGGCGCGACCTTGTTCGGGGAGCGGCTGGACTGGGGCGATCTGGTTGGGATGACGCTCATGCTGGGCGCGGCCTGGCTGGCGCTGCGCAAACGGCCTGCTTAAACATCGCCCATGGGTTTAACCGCCACCGCCGGCAAGCGGTCAATCCTGTCAGAACTTCCCCTTGAGCCGCGCCCAATCCTCAATCGCGTGCTCCTGCCCTGGCACGAGCTGGATGGTAAACTGCGTGTAGCCCGCGTCGCGCAATGCGGCGATGCGATCCAGCAGGTCGGGTTCAGTGCCGGTAAACGTCGTCTGACGGATCATCTCCGCCGTCACGAACGGACGCTCCCGCTCTTTGACCGCCATCAGATGGCCGCGATGGTTTTCCAGATAGCGGGCATCGGCGGGTTCATAGGTCTTCGCCAGTTCGACATAGCCGGCGACCGCGTCCGCCACTGAAGCCGGCACGGAGGAGGTATTGGGAAGCCCCGAAAGCGCCTCATCCGCGGCACGATGCAGCAATACCGCCGCGCGTGGGCCGGCCTGGGCGATGGCGCGATCGGAGTCCAATGGCTCCCCGGGTTGCAGCACGCAGCCCAGCGCGAAGGCCACCGCTGTCAGATCCGATGCGTTGCGGCCGGCTTCCGTCCAGGTCGTGCGCATCGCCTGCATCGCGGCCACACCGCCCGCGACCTCCCCCACGAAATTCAACCAGCCGGCGCCGAGGCGTGCCGTCAGCCGCCGCGCCCGCGGTCCATAGGCAGAAATGTGCAGCCCCACGGGATCAGCGACGTTGATCAAGCCCAATTCGGTGTTCAGGAAGGCGATCTTCTGACGATGACCCTCGACCTCGAATTCGGTGATCTCATCGCGCAGCAGCGCCATCACGACCCGGATATAGTCCGCCATGTCGTTCAGCTTGATCGCGCCCAGGCCCATCGTCCGCCGCCCCGTGAAGCCGGTGCCGACACCGAAATCGATGCGGCCGGGCGCGAGCTGGTTCAAGGATGCGAAGCCGTTGGCGGTGACCGGCGCGATGCGGTTCGACGGGATCAGGACCCCAGTCCCCAGCCGAATGCGGGATGTCTTGACGGCCGCCGCGCCCATCGCCACGAAACAATCCGCGCAAAGCATCTGGGTGTCGTAGAACCAGGCATGGCTGAAGCCGAGTTCCTCCGCCCGGACAGCGGTTTTCCAGGCATCGGCCGCGGTGGCCAGAGCAATCCCGAATTCCATCGCCGTATCCCGCCTATTGAATCACGCCGCACGCGAAACGCGGGCCACCGCCGCCAAGCGGGGCCGGTTCGTCGCTGTAGTTATCGCCGTTCTTATGGAGCATCAACGCGTGCCCCTTGAGCACGGAGATATCCCGGATCCGCGGCGCGACCAGGCTTTGCACGGCGGTACCATCGGCCTGAGCAATCAGGACGGGAAGATCGCCGATATGGCCCGCTCCGGCCGGGCCCGCATGCTTGCCAGTATGGTCGCTGTCCCAGTGCCCGCCCGCCGCGCCGCCGGCGACAACCGTCTCTTTCACGGTCGTTGGGTTGCAGTCCGGATTGTCATGCACATGAAACCCATGCGGGCCAGGCGCGAGGTCTTTGAGATTCAAAACAAACATGGCCCCGCTCGCGCTCTGGCGGATCACGATGTCCCCGATTTTTTCCCCCACGCCGGTTGGTGTGGTCATCGCCATCGACACCGTCAGGTCCTCGGCCCGAGCAACGGATACCGCCAGCAGAACGGCGGCAAACGGAACGCCCCATCGGATGAAACCGGCCATGAAAAATACCCCTTGTGAAACGCCAGCCCAATGATTCGCATGCGGCAGGAGGGATGGCAATGCAACCCTGGATTGGGGCATTGTCCGCGAGGCCATAACAAAGGTTCGTCCATGACCCAAATCACGCGTGCCAGCTTCACATTCCATGACTTTGCCTTGGTATCCGGTGACGTGCTGCCGGAGGTAACAATCGCATACGTCACCCGCGGGTCACTCCTGCCCGATGGGCGCAATGCCATTTTGGTGACCCACGGCTATACCAGCGGCCCCGGAATGATCGAACCGGGCGTGGCATCGTCTGAAGGCGCGTGGAGCAGCCTGGTCGGTCCGGGGGCGCCCATCGATACGAACCGGTATTACGTGGTGTGTTCGAATATGCTGGGGTCGAGCTATGGTTCGACGAACGCGGCTTCGATCGATCCACGCACGGGCCGGCCATACGGCTCGACATTTCCGATCATCACCGTCGCCGATATCGTCCGTGCGCAACGCCGCCTGCTGGAGCATCTCGGCGTGACCCATCTGCGCGCCGTCGTCGGGCCGTCCTATGGCGGGTTTCAGGCCTTCCAGTGGGGTGTGACCTTCCCCGATTTCATGGATGGCATCGTTCCGGTTGTCACCTCCCCTCTGCCGCCACAATCGGACCGAATCGCGGGGTTGATGAAGTGGTTCGACACCGACCCGAACTGGAACAACGGCGACTATTATGACAGAGGCGGGGTTCACGCGACGATGACGCGGCTGCGCATCGACACGCTGACCCGCTACGGCCTCGCCGACAGCCTGGCCGAACGCTTTCCTGATCCAGCCGCCCGCGCCGCCGAGATACAGCGTATCGCGAGCGGTTGGGCCGATGGTTTCGATGCCAACTCGCTATTCATCCTCGGCCGCGCGATGGCGACGTTCGACGTTGCCCGGGATTTTGCCAAGATTCGGGTGCCGGTGCTCTACGTGCTGTCCACCACCGACGCCCTGTTCCCGCCGACACTGGCGCCGGGGGTCATCGCCGGTCTGCGCGCCGCCGGGGTCGATGCAGACTACTTCGAACTCGACAGCCAGCACGGGCATTTGGCCTCCGGCGCGGACGCCGCCAAATGGGCGCCCGCGCTGGCCGCCTTCATCCGAAAGCTTGAAAGCGCTTAACCCTCCCGCATCTTGCGCGCTGCCTGGGCTGCCGGCCGGGCCCAGCAGCGGGCGAGCCACTCTTTCACATGCGGCCAGGCCGACAGATCCATCGACAGGCCACGGAACAGTGCCCCGGCCACGTTCAGATCGGCCACGCTAAAATCCCCACCTGCCAGCCACGGGCCTTTCGCCAGGGCGCCATCCAGCACCGCCATCGCGGCGGTGATCTCCGCCCACATGGACGCGGCGATGGCGGGATCGCGCTGCGCTTCCGGCAAGGCGCCGGCATGGTTCGCATAGGTGGTGATCTGGCGATCGAGGCGATCCGTCTCCCACAGGCTCCACTGCCACATCAGCGCTTCGTTCTTCGGGTCCGCCGGATAAAGCGGGCTGTTGTGCTTCTTGGCGAGATACATGTTGATCGCCATCGATTCCGACAGCACGAAGCCGTCGTCATCGATCACCGGCACGCGGCCATTGGCGTTCATTGCCAGAAATTCGGGCGTGCGCGTGCCGGGCGCGCGCGGCAGCACCGAATTATGCTCGTAGGATAGGCCCAGTTCCCCAACCATCCAGAGCGTGCGAATGGTGCGGGATTGGGGTGCGCCGTGAATGCGTAGCATGGTTTCCTCCGTTGATTGGGACGGGGGCCAGTCTGCGCAATGCGGCGCGGTTCGGAAAGTGGAGGATACGGCGCATGACGCCAGCGCTCGAAGCCAACAACCCCGGCCTGGGGGACGTCGTCCGCGCAGTTCTGGCCGGCAACGCGCCACCACCGGAGGTTGCAGCGACGATCACCGTCCTACGTCTGGGACTGTCGCTCATCGCCGAACTGCGGCCACTCGAGGGAATGCGGGCCTTGCGGACGTTGACGCTGACCCGCACGCGGGCCGCGGATCTGACGCCGCTCGCCGGGCTGACGGCGCTGCGGGAGTTGGATTTGAAGCTCACCCGTATTGGCGATATCAGCCCGCTCGCATCGCTGACGCAGTTGCGCAGCCTGATCCTGTCGTTCACCGGCGTCGCTGACCTGACCCCGCTCGCCGGGCTGACCGGGTTGGAGAGCCTGTATCTCACTGGCACGCTGGTGGAGGACCTGTCCCCACTGGTGGGCCTGACGGGCTTGCAGCGGCTGGACCTCGGCGGCACACCGGTGTTGGATATCGCACCCATCGCCGGGCTGACGCAGCTTCGCAGCCTGGAACTGGCCAGCACGAAAATCGCCGACATCACGCCGCTGGCAGGGCTTACGGCGCTGGAATACCTCGATCTCGGAGACACGCCGATCGTGGATGCGCGGCCGATTGCGGGGTTGACGCGGTTGCGGCGGCTGGATGTGCGGGGGACGCGGATCACGGATCTATCGGTTTTGGCGGGGCTGACAGGGTGCGAGGTCATCACCGCCTCCACCGTGCCGCGGCGCCGGCGGGTCAGCGAGGTGCGCTGAACCGCCCGGCCGTCAGCATCACCGCCCCCGCCAGCAGGCCCCAAAAGGCGCCGCTGATCCCCAGGAATCCCTGACCAGAGGCGGTTACCATGAAGGTGATCAACGCGGCCTCCCGCCCATTCGGTTCCGCAACCGCGCCAAGCATGGCGGAGCCAAAAGCCCCCAGCAGCGCCAGGCCGGCCACGGCCTCAATCAACACCGGGGGGGACGCGGCGATGAGCGCGGTTGCGGCGCCGGCCAGCAGCCCGAATACGATGTAGGTCAGACCCGCCGCCACCGCGGCCCAATAGCGTTTGGCGGGGTCGGGATGCGCGTCGGGCCCGGCACAGAGCGCCGCGGTGATGGCGGCGAGGTTGACCGCGTGCCCGCCGAACGGCGCGGCCAGCACGCTGAACACGCCGGTGGCCAGGAACAGCGGATTGGCTGGCGGGCGGTAGCCGTTCAATGCCAGCACCGCCATGCCGGGGATGTTCTGCGACGCCATGGTCACCAGAAACAGCGGCACGCCGATCCCGATGGCCGCGGCGGCGGTGAACACGGGTCGCACGAGGATCGGTGCCGGCCAGAGGGAACCCGCGCCCATCGGCACATCCTGAAACGCGATGATCGCCACGACCACGGCCAGCGCCGCCGGCACCGCGAACAGGCGCTTCAGGTGAAACATCACCACCCAGACCAGCACCACCGGCACGGCCAGCAGCGGCACGCTGGCGACCGCCCGCACGGGCGCGAGGCAGAGGCTCAGCAGCACGCCGGCCAGCATCGCATTGGCGAGGTTCGGGGGAATGCGCGCCACGGCGCGGCCGAGCGGCTGCCACAGCCCCGCCGCCATGATCAACGCGCCGCACACCAGAAAAGCCCCGATGGCTGCGGGAAACCCCGCCTCCGGCAGCCCCGACGTCGCCAGCAACGCCGCCCCCGGCGTCGACCAGGCCACGCTGATCGGCTGCCTCCGCCAGAGGCTTAGCAGCACCCCGCTCGCCCCCATGGCGATGGCCAGCGCCATCAGTCCGGATGCCGCCTGCGCCCGCGTCGCGCCGACGGCGATCAGACCTTGCAGCACCACCGCGAAGGAGGACGCGAAGCCAACGAAAGCTGCGAGGATACCGGCGACGGCGAGATGCAGGGGATGAACGGTGCGCATGGACGGCCGATCTCTGGGCATCTGCTAGCGATGCGCGATCGACACCGGCTCATGCACGGGATCAGCGGTCAGGAAGCCGAGGCTTTCCCCTTCCAGGACCAGGCAGGTCAAGGGCCCGCCGAACACCGCGCCGGTGTCGATCGCGATGCGGTTGTGGCGCACGACGGCATGCTTCACCGGCGTGTGGCCGTGCACGACGATCGCGCCAAAATCGATCTCGGAATACAGGAATGGCTGGCGCATGCGCAGCATGTCGTCGCGCGCCTGCTGATCCAGCGGTACGCCGGGGCGGACGCCACCATGGACGAAGGCATAGCCGCCCTCCCGGTACATCAACCGAAGCCCGCGTAGGAAGGCGATATGGGACGGCGGAATAGAGGCGGGCCAGCTCTCCCGCGGGGAGTCGGGATCGACACCATAGCTCTGCAGCGATGGGCGCCCCCCGGCGAACAGCCAGTCGGTGGCGGCGGCCCGTTCGCCGGACAGCGCTTCCAGCATGGTGTTCTCGTGATTGCCGAGGAGGTTGACCGTCGCGACCCCCGGGATCGGGTCACCGGCGGCAAGGCAGGCCAGCACGCCAGCGGTGTCGGGGCCGCGATCCACATAATCCCCGATATGCACCAGCAGCGGCGCGCCGATGGGCCGCTCGGCCAGGTCATCGGCGATTTTGGTATGCAAGGCGGCGAGCTGTTCGGCACAGCCATGGATGTCGCCGATGGCATAGACTCGGCGGCCGGGCGGGAGGGAGCCTGGGGCGGGGGAGAGTTCGATCATGGGTCCGCTATAACGGGATGGTGCGGATTTTCCAGGGGCTGAATACACGAAGGGCGCCTGGTGGAAGCAGGCGCCCTTGGGTCGTCCAGAAAGACGGAAGGCTCAGACGCGCTTGCGGCGCAGCAGCCCGAGGCCAGCCATGCCCGCACCGAGCAGCGCCATGGAGGCGGGTTCCGGCGTGGTCACGAAGGTCGTGGTGACGTTGGTGCCCTGGCGGATCCCAGCGGTGGACACCGAGACGATATACTCTTCCGTCACCGAGAACGGCGCCGACAGCGGGTTGGACAGCGGCTGCGAATAATCGACCAGCGGTGTGTTGGAGCTGCCGGTCGTGATCAGATCGTTGCTGATAAGATTGCCCGTGAACAGACCGTTGTTGGGATCAACCAGGGTCATCGCCGTGACGACTGTGTGATTGCCCAGGGAGGAATTGGAGAAGGTGCTGTAGAGGTCGTTCAGCGTGTAGGGACTCGTGAGGCCCTGCTCGGTGATATAGACCGTGATGGTGCCAGCGAGCGACGCGGCTTCCACCGCCTGCCCCTGGAGGAAAACCGAGCCCGGGACCGATTGGTCAGACACGTTGATCGACGAGGTGAAGGTTCCGAAGGCATAGGCGCTGACGCCTAAGTTGCCAGAGCCACCATCGTTACCAACGGTCAGGATGTTCCCGCCGTTGAAGCCGGCTTCCTGCAGACCCACCGTGATCAGCGTCGCAGCATTCGCGGCGCCAGCTGAGAAGGTTAGCGCGCATCCGAACAAAAGAGCGGTCGAAAATTTCTTCGTCATCCGTGATCCCCTAAAACGGTCTCGTGCAATCGCTTTAACCATAGGCCAACGCCGGTTAGCAATGATCAAAAATTAGACCAGCCGCGACGCCTCAAACAGTTATAGGCAAACGCTATGCCAAGCTTACCGTTGACGGTTTATCAAAGGTTTAATCGTCATCGCGCCTCGCCATAATGCTGCGCTGTAAACTATTCCGACTCAGACAGTCTGGCGACACCCGCTTCTGGCCCGGTTGGATGTGGAATGGGCATGTGGGGCAGTAGAGCGATGTAGAGCGTCGGAAAAACCGAGCACAGCGGGCGATACGGTATCAAAACCCGGGCCTCCCTCTCGTTGATGCACTTCAAGCCCGAAATCATAACACGTTATACGTGTTTTCTGTGGATATTATTAACCTTAGGTTGTGGTTATGCAGATCCATTGCCGGTCAGACGTCCACGCGCGGATGGCCGCAGGAAGGCCATCCAACCAGAGTCGGAATATCTTACACTCCGACTAGTACCCACTATCGCTGGAACCTGAGTCATGATTCGTAGGGGGTATGAAAGCGATTCCCCTGGCGACCGTGATCGTCCTGAGCGTGGAGGAGCGTAAGGCCCTCGAAGCGCTCGCTGGTTCCCGCAAGAGCGAGGCGC
>CAIXEA010000083.1 GCA_903918315.1 uncultured Acetobacteraceae bacterium
CTTGTCCGGGCCACCGCCGCCCGCGCGGTGCCGCGACAGGTGGCCCGGACAAGCCGGGCCATGACGGTGTAGAGCAGCACAAGCAACAATCGTTCCCGCGATGTGTAAAGCCAGTAGGGACAAGCCGGGCCATGACGGTGTCGAGCAGCGCCAGCAAAAATCGTTCCCGCGATGTGTGAATTCAGTAGGGATACGCCGAGCGTGTTCGGCCAATCGTCGCACCGGTTGGTCTCAGCGCTTCAGATCGGCGATGGGGCCGCTTTCCAGGCTGCGAGCCAGTCCGGGACCAGGGCGACGGACATCGGCCTGGCAACCAGGTAGCCTTGGGCCGCGCGAATGCCCATGGTCTTCATCCGGCGCCATATGCCGATGGTTTCGACCCCTTCCGCGATGACCGACATGCCGTGGGCATGGGCCAGGTCGACCGTATTTTGCAGGAAGCATGCGATATCCGGGTTGGTTTCGACGTGGCGCACCAGTTCCATATCGAGCTTCAAGGCTGTGAAGGGCAGGTCCAGCAACGGGCCCAGCTGCGGGACGGAGGGGCCGACATCGTCGATAGCCACCCGGTAACCACGGGCGCGCAACCATTCCAGTGATCGGCGTAAGACCTTGAATTCATCGACTGGCCGGCTTTCGGTCAGTTCGATCACCACCAGATCCGCCGCGATCCCCGCCGCGATCCGCTGCTCTTCAAGCCGATCGAGCGCGGTGGGGGCGAGCAGCACGTCGAGCGGGAAATTGATGGTCACCCGCAGGCCATGGCCAATGAGCGCGGCCCCGGTCATATCGGCGAAGGCCTGATGTGACACCAATTCCGTGAGCCGGGCCGCGAGACCGGCATCTTCCATCTGCGGCACGAACCGATCGGGCGACAGGATGCCAAGTTTGGGATGGTTCAGACGCGCGAGTGCCTCCAGCGCGAATGGCGTGCCATCGGCCATCGATAAGATCGGTTGATAGTGGGCTTCGATCATCGCCGCGGCGAGCGCGTCGTGGAGTTCATGCGGTCGCATTCTAGTCAGCCCACGGCGCCTGATGGCGCGACGCGGGGTCTTGCCGGCACAAAAAATCGATGTGACCGGCAGCACCGGAACGGGCTTGCACGAGGATAGTCATGGCACGTCTATAGAGCACCAGCCGCCGCGACGCGAGGGGAATCCCCGATTTAAGGCCGTTGGGCACGACGGGTTCCCGGCCATCCCGTATCGAAGCATTGTTGTACAGTACCTACCGCGGACTTTGCGGTTAAGGCGAATAAATGATTTTTGTCATTTATCCAAGATTAAAGGAAGGCTTCCGTTTTTCAACGAAGGCGGCCATGCCTTCCTTCTGATCGGGCGTGCCGAACATGGACAGGAACAGCGCGCGCTCGTGACGGACACCTTCCACCAGGGTCATCTCATAGGCACGGTTGACCGCCTGTTTGGCGAATTGCGTCGCGACCGGCGACATCGATGCGATGCGGGCGGCGATCTTCAGCGCCTCATCGAGCATGGTATCGGCCGGGAAAACGCGTGAGACCAGATTGGCGCGTTCGGCTTCGGCCGCGTCCATCATGCGGGCTGTCAGGATCATGTCCATGGCTTTGGATTTGCCCACGGCGCGGGTGAGGCGCTGGGTGCCGCCGGCGCCGGGGATGACGCCCAGGTTGATCTCCGGCTGGCCGAATTTGGCGGTATCGGCGGCGATGATCATGTCGCACATCATCGCCAGCTCGCAGCCGCCGCCGAGGGCGAATCCGGCCACCGCGGCGATCACCGGCTTTTTCACTTTCAGCACCGACTCCCAGCCGCTGCCGATGAAGTCTTCCATCATCGCGTCCGGGTTGGTGCGGTCGCGCATTTCCTTGATGTCGGCCCCCGCGGCAAAGGCACGCTCATTGCCGGTAATCACGATCGCGCCAATGCCCTTGTCGGCGTCGAAGGCCATCAGCTGCGCGCCCAGTTCCCGCACCAGCGCGTCGCACAGCGCATTGAGGGCCTGCGGGCGGTTCAAGCGGATGAGACCGACCCGACCCTGGGTTTCGACGAGGATGTTTTCATAGGCGGCCATGGCAGGTGCTCCCGGTTGGTTGCGGCGGTTCTAGCTAGCGCTGAACACTTGGGCAATGGAAGGTCGAGCGGCCGGCCTGGGTGATACGCCTGATGCCGCCACAGGCCGCGCCACCCGGGCAGGACGGGCAGGGCTCGTTTTCCCGGCCATAGACCTTCCAGGCATGCTGGAAATACCCAAGTTCCCCATCCGGCTGCACATAATCCCGGAGGCTGGAGCCTCCGGCGGCGATGGCTTCGGCCAGAGTGGCCTTGATTTCCGGCACCAGGCGGCGCGCCCGGGCGCCTGCGATGGTGTGGGATGATCGGAGAGGAGATATTTTCGCTCTGTACAATGCTTCGCAGACATAAATATTGCCCAATCCGGCCACGTTCCGTTGGTCCAGCAGCGCGCTCTTGATCGGCGTTCGCTTACCGTCCAAGGCCGCGGTGAGAGAGGCGACGGTGAAATCCTCCCCCAAGGGCTCGGGGCCCAGATCGGCCAGCAGGCGATGCGCGTCTTCTTCGGCCGTGGGTACGAGGTCGACCGAGCCGAAGCGGCGCGGATCGACGAAGCCGACACGCCAGCCCTCGTCGGTTTCGAGCACGATGTGCTCGTGCGCGGTGTCCTGATTGGGGCGGTTGGGGCCGATGAGCATGCGGCCTGACATGCCGAGATGGATCATCACGGAGTCGCCGCCATCCAGCCGCATCAGGATGTATTTGGCGCGCCGGCGGAATCCCAGCACGCGCGCGCCGGTCAGGCGGGCCGCGAGGGTGGGGGGCAACGGCCAGCGCAAATCCGGGCGGTTGACCAAAGCGCGGGTGATCACCCGCCCTTCCAGGCGGGCGGCGAGGCCGCGCATCACGGTTTCGACTTCGGGGAGTTCCGGCATGGCCCGGCAGGCTATAGAGTGACCCCATGAGCGACAACCCAGCCTCGAATACGTCATCCGCCCCCGAGAGCGTCGATTTCGGCTATCGCAGCGTCCCCCGCGCCGCGAAGGCCGGCATGGTGCGCGCCGTGTTCGAAAGCGTCGCCCCGAAATACGACCTCATGAACGACATCATGTCGCTCGGCGTGCATCGGGTGTGGAAGCGCATTTTCGTCAGCGATCTGGATCCGCGGCCGCATCACCAGTTGCTCGATCTCGCCGGCGGCACGGGCGATATCAGTTTTGGCTGGCTGGGGCAGGGCGGCGGAAAGGTGCTGTTGTCGGACATCAACCCCGCCATGCTGTCGGTCGGGCGCGACCGGGCGGTGAACAAGGGCCTGATTGGCGATGTCGCGTTCCTGGTCGCGGATGCCGAATGCCTGCCGCTGCCGGATCGCTCGGTGGATCGGGTCTCGATCGCCTTTGGCCTGCGTAACTGCACCGACAAGGACGCGGTGCTGAGCGAGGCGCGCCGGGTGCTCCGGCCGGGCGGGCGGTTCCTGTGTCTGGAATTCTCCAAAGTTCAGGTGGCCGCGCTGACGCCGCTGTATGATGCCTGGTCGTTCAAGGCCTTGCCGCGCATTGGCCAGCTGGTCGCCAAGGACGGCGACAGCTACCAATATCTGGCCGAAAGCATCCGCACCTTCCCCGATCCGGCGCGGCTGGCCGCGATGATGCGGGCCGCCGGATTCGGGCGGGTGAGCGTGCGCGTTCTGTCCGGCGGCATTGCCGCCATCCATGCGGGGTGGAGACTGTGAAACGGGTCCTGCTGATCGTCTCCGGCGGCATCGCCGCTTTCAAGGCGCTGGAGCTGATCCGGCTGCTGCGCAAGGCCGGCCATGGCGTGACCTGCGTACTGACCGATAATGGCGGCCAGTTCGTCACCCCGCTCTCGCTGCAGGCGCTGAGCGAGAACAAGGTCTATACCGCGCTGTTCTCACTGACCGACGAGAGCGAAATGGGGCATATCCAGCTCTCCCGCGCGGCGGATCTGGTGGTGGTGGCGCCGGCGACGGCGAATATTCTGGCGAAGATGGCGGCGGGGCTGGCGGATGACCTTGCCTCGACCGTGCTGCTGGCGACCGACAAGCCGGTCCTGGTGGCGCCGGCGATGAATGTGCGGATGTGGCTGCATCCGGCGACCCAGGCCAATATGGCGACCCTGGCGGCGCGGGGCGTGCGGGTGATCGGGCCGGATGAGGGCGCGATGGCGTGCAACGAATTCGGCCCCGGCCGCATGTCCGAACCGCCGGCGATCGCCGCGGCGATCGAGGCGCTGCTGACGCCGCCGGCCGAGCGACTGGCTGGTCCGCTGAGCGGGCGCCATGTCATCGTCACCTCCGGCCCGACCCATGAACCCATCGACCCCGTGCGCTACATCGCCAACCGCTCATCCGGCCGGCAGGGCCATGCCATCGCCGGGGCGCTGGCCGCGCTGGGGGCCCGGGTGACGCTGATCAGCGGCCCGGTGTCGATGCCCGATCCGGCCGGGGTCAGCGTCACCCGGGTGGAAAGCGCGCGGGAGATGCTGGCGGCCTGCCAGGCCGCGCTGCCAGCCGATGCGGCGGTGTTCGCCGCCGCGGTGGCGGATTGGCGCGTCGCCAATGCCGCCGAAGGCAAGATCAAGAAGCAGCCCGGTGCGGCCGCGCCGGCGCTGGCGTTGATCCCCAACCCCGACATCCTCGCCACCATCGCGGCCGCGGGGCCCAACCGCCCCCGCCTGGTCGTCGGCTTCGCGGCGGAGACCGATGATCTGCTGGCCAATGCCCAGGCCAAGCTGGTCCGCAAGAACGCCGATTTCATCGTGGCCAACGATGTCTCACCCGAGACGGGAATCATGGGTGGGGCCGAGAATGCCGTGCACCTGATCAGCGCCGCCGGCGTTGAAACCTGGCCCCGCCTGGCCAAGGAGGCGGTCGCCGCGCGCCTGGCCGCGCGCATCGCCGAAGGGCTCACCTGACCGCGGCCGGTTGCCCAGGCCGCACGGGTGCCGCATGATCCCGGCATGAACATCTCCATTTCCGTGCGCCGCCTGGCGCATGCCGAAGGCCTGCCCTTGCCATCCTACGCGACCGCCGGCGCGGCGGGCATGGATCTGCTCGCCGCCGTCGGCGATCCCGTCACCATCGCCCCGGGTCAACGGACGCTGATTCCGACCGGGCTCTGTATCGCCCTGCCGGCGGGCTATGAATTGCAGGTGCGTCCACGCTCCGGCCTCGCGCTGCGGCATGGGATCGTGCTGCCCAACAGCCCCGGCACGATCGACGAAGATTATCGCGGCGAGATCGGCGTCATCATCCTGAACACCGGGGACGCCCCCTTCGTGGTCGAGCGCGGTGCGCGGATCGCGCAGGCCGTGCTGGCGCCGGTCGTGCGCGCGACCTGGCAGGCGGTCACCGCCCTGGACTCCACCGCCCGCGACGCCGGCGGATTCGGCAGCACCGGCCGCTAGAGCGTGATCGGCGGAGATGGACTCACCGGAGCCGTGAATCACGCGATTAAACAATGGTTTAGAGCCTGTCCGGTGCACCTTTGTGCACCGGACAGGCTCTAGGCGGCGTGACCGGGGGTGTCCCTCCTTGTTCAGCTCCGCCATGACTACCCGGGCGCGGCGTTGGACGTCGCGTTTCAGGTGCAGACCCCGGGGCTGACCGCGCTGTTTGGCCCGTCGGGGGCAGGCAAGTCGAGCGTGATGGCCGCGGTGGCCGGTCTGTTGCGCCCGCTTGACTGCCGGATCGAACTGGATGGCCTGGTTCTGACGGATACGCGGACCCGCGTCTGGATGCCGATTGAACAGCGGCGCGTGGGGCTGGTGTTCCAGGACGCCCGGCTGTTCCCCCATATGTCGGTGGAAGCCAATCTGCGATACGGCCTGCGGCGCAACCCGGCGGGCCGGATCGCCTTTGGCGATATGGTGGAGCTGCTGGGCCTCGACCGCCTGCTCGATCGCAGACCGCACACGCTGTCGGGGGGGGAGCGCCAGCGGGTCGCGATCGGACGGGCCCTGCTGTCGCAGCCGCGGCTGTTGCTGATGGATGAGCCGCTGGCGAGCCTGGACGGGCCGCGCAAGGCGGAGATCCTGCCCTATCTCGGGCGCATCCGGACGGCGCTCGGTGTGCCAATCCTCTATGTCACGCATGCGATGGAGGAGGTCGTGCGTCTCGCCGATACGGTCGTGCTGATCGAGGCGGGGCGGGTGACGGCGTGCGGCGGCCTGGCGGACATGACGGCCCGATCCGATCTGCCTCTGGCGCGCCGGGATGACGCGGCGGCGGTGCTGGCGGCCAGGGTGGTGAGCCACGACCCGGCCCGGCGGCTGAGCCGCATCGAAGCCGGGGGCGCCCCCTGGCTGGTGCCGTTGCTGCGCGCGCCGCCGGGCACGGCCATCCGGGTCCGCATCCCCGCGCGGGAGGTTATTCTGGCCCGCGAGGCACCCGCGGCCATCAGCGTCCATAACATCATCGCGGGCCGCGTGCGCGGCATCACCGAGGACCCGGCGCGTCACGCCGCCCTGGTTGAGATCGCCTTGCCCGAAGGCGCGTTTCTGGCGCGTGTGACCCCGGATGCGGTCGCGCGCCTGGGCCTGTCGGCGGGGGTTCCGGTGCTGGCCCTGGTCAAATCAGTCGCCATCGAGATTGTCGAGGGAGACTGAGGCAAGCGCGGCCGCTGGACGACCTGAACGGGGCGCGTAATGGCTTTGCAAGCATGCGTTTGCGTGGCGTCCGCATATTGTCGAAGTTCAAAAACGAAATTCCCATCCGGCGATTATCGCGTTACGGGGACAATAAGATGCGCTGGACACGAGTCACCTTCTTCGCCCTGGGGCTGACGGCCACCGCCTCGCAGGCCGGCCAGGCGGCCGACAAAGTGCTGGAGCGTGGCACTTACCTGCTCAATGGCATTGTCGCCTGCGGCAATTGCCACACACCCAAAGGCCCCGATGGCAAGGCCGTCGCCGGGCAGGAGCTGGCCGGCGGCACGGTGATCGATCTGCCGGTGTTCCGCGCCGTGACCCCCAATATCACTCCGGACAAAGAAACGGGTATCAGGGCCTGGACCGACGAGCAGATCATCACCGCCATCCGGGAGGGCAAACGGCCCGACGGCTCGATCATCGGGCCGCCGATGCCGATCGCGCTGTACCGCTCGATGTCGGATTCGGATGCGCGGGCGATTGTCGCGGCGCTGCGGGCGAGCAAGCCGATTGCCAATAAAGTGGAGAAATCGGTCTACAGGATCCCGCTGCCGCCGGCTTATGGCCCGCCGCTGGGCCATGTCGCGGATGTCCCGCGGCAAAATCCGGTGGCTTATGGCAAGTATCTCGGTGATATCGGGCATTGCATGGAGTGCCATACGCCCGACGACAAGGGGCGTCCGATCCTCAGCAAGCTCGGCGGTGGCGGGCGGCCGCTCCCGGCGTTTCCGGACGGTTTCACGGTCAGTGCCAATCTGACGCCGGGCAATCCCGATGGCATCGCGCATTGGTCCGGCGCGCAATTCAGATCGGTCATGAAAACCGGCGTGCGTCCCGATGGCCGGGCGCTTGTGCGGCTGATGGCGTTCGACTGGTACAAGACCGTGTCCGACGCTGATCTGGACGCGCTGCTGGCCTGGCTGCGGACGTTGAAGCCGGTCAAGAACTGACGCGGTCCCGGCATGATCCGGACGTCAGGGTTGCTCGGACACGATCATCGAGACCTGTGATACCGCGATGTCGCGCAGCAGCCGGACCTCGACCCGGCTGCCGATGCGGCAGCTATCCAGGAAGCCGCGCAGCGCGTTGGCACCGCTGGTGCTCTGTCCGTTCAGTGACAGCACGACATCGTTCACCCGCAGACCCGCGACATCGGCCGGGCCGCCCGGGCTGACGCTGACCACCATCCGTCCCGAGGTCTGGCCGGCCCGGGCGACCAGGGCCTCGGGGATCGTGATGGGCTGTAACGCGACCCCAAGCCAGGCGCGGCGGTCATGCGTGGCTGGAACCGCGCGAGGGTTCGGCGAATCGCGCCCAGGGGAGGGGGGGGCTACGGCCGGGGGGGCCAGGACCACCGGCCGGGGCGGGGCGTAACGCGGCCGCGCGATCTGTGCGATCGCAGGACGTCCGGCATGGCCGGTCACCTCCGCGAAACGGGCCAGAAAGCGGAATGGCATCACCACCGCGGTGTTATCGGGTCCATCGACTCCCATGCCCAGGACCGCGGCCAATGGGTCGATCACCAGGGATCCGGGGGTCAGCCAGTTGCCCGGCAGATCCAGAACCACGCCATGTCCCGTGACGGGCGCCTTTCGGTGGATCGCACTCAGCCGCACCATCGGCGAACCATCGGCGTCGGCACTGAGGACCACCGCCAGCGAGCCCACGGCATCGCGTGCGCTGGCATCCATGGCGATCGCTTCCACCGGCTGTTCCAGCCGCAGGGCGGCGAGATTGGCGCCGGGGTCACGATGCGCGGGCCGGGCGGTGGCAAGCATGCCGTTCGACAGCACCAGCGTGTATCCCTCCCGTTCCGGGAGCAGGCGATCGGTGGTGAGGATCAGATCGTCAGACCAGACGATGCCGCTGATATGCTGGCCGGGGCCGATGCGGATCGCGACCAGAAGGGGGGCAGCGGCCTGCGCCAGGCCCGCGATGGTCTCGGAAAGTTCTGAAAGGACATAGGTCACGATTCGGCCATTGTAATGCCGCTCGGGCCTCTCGCAAATCGCATTCGGATCATCGGGCGGCGGAAAGCGTCTTCGTCCGCCATCGGAGCCGGCGCAAGCCGGTGTTGACCGGTCCGGCTTGGGGTTCGTGCCGTGGCATGGACCCCGATCGCGGCAGCACGATCCGGGTCATGACACGGCACGAACGGCTGCGAGCGGATCAGCGCTTCCAGTCGAAGCCGCGGCGTTCCGCCTGACGAACCAGGCCCCGCCATTCCGCCAGGCCGTACTCGTTGGTCGCGCGGCGCTTCTGCATCCGCTCCTTGGCCTTGCCGATGACATAGGGGTCGATCGCGACCGGTTCCTCGCCCAGCTGGCGGGAAATCAGTTCCAGCTCGCAGGCGCGCTCCAGCGAATACATACGCATCATCGCGCCATGGACCGTTTCGCCCAGCGTCAGCAGGCCATGATTGAGCAGGACCACGCAGCTGCCATGGGCACAGGTCTTGCCGAGTTCCTCGCATTCCTCGACCGTCGCGGGGACGCCATAGGTGTGATAGGCGATGTCGTCATAGACCGCGAGCACGTCCTGGCTGATGGGGCGCAGGCCCTTGGCCAGCAGCGACACGCCGGCGCCGGCGCGGGTATGGGTGTGCAGCACGCAATTGGCATCCGGGCGGGCCTTGTAGACGCCGCTATGGATGATGAACCCGGCATTGTTGAACTTGCCGCCGGGGGACAGCACGTTGCCGTCGATGTCCATCTTGACCAGCGAGGAGGCGGTGATTTCGTCGAACATCTCCCCGTAATTGTTGATCAGGAAGTGGTTCGGCTCACCGGGCACGCGCACCGACATATGGGTATTGATGGTATCGGTCCAGCCGAGCAGCTGGTTGACATGGTAGACGGCGGCCAGCTCGCACCGGATCGCCCATTCGGCTTCGGACATCTGGGCAGGCATTTGCAGGGCGGCGGACATGGGGCTCTCCCTTTGGTTGCGTCCCGGGTGCGGGACGGACGCCGGGATCGTGCGGGAGGTCGCGGGAACACGCAAGCCGGGCGGGCCGTTTGGGTCGCAAAACCAGAACGGCGCCGGCACCGTCGTCATCCAGCGCCTGTGGCCGCGGTTCCACCCGCTCCGGCCGCGGCCTGTCATCCTGTGTGAGACCGGTCACCGCTGTATCTGCCTTGGGCCATGCGCGTTTTTCTTGGCGCCGGGTGCGGGTTCGGCCAGGATCGTCGAGCCCGCCGCCGAATCTTGAACCGGAGCCTTCGCGATGACCCGCCTCCCCGCCGGACGCAATGGCGGCCGATTTATCTGGTACGATGTCATGACCACCGACCGCCCCGCGGCGGCCGCCTTTTACGGGGCGGTGCTGGGCTGGACGACCGCCGATAGCCGCAGGCAGGACGGCAGCTACACGCTGTTCTCCACCCCGCATGGCCCCGCCGCCGGTCTCATGAGCCTGCACGCCGGCGCGCCGCCCTGTTGGACCGGCTATATCGGGGTGGACGATGTGGAGGACACCGTCACCCGCGCCCTCGCCGCCGGCGGCAGCCTCGATCACGGGCCGGAAACCATTCCCGGTATCGGCCGGTTCGCCGTCGTGGCAGACCCGCATGGGGCGCGGTTCGTGGTCTTCACCTGGCAGGAGGGGCGGGCGCCGCAGCCTCCGCCGCCGACCCTGGGGCACGTGCAATGGCATGAGCTTTATGCCGGGGAGCGGGAGGCCGCGTTCACCTTCTATGCCGCGCTGTTTGGCTGGACCAAGGAGCAGGCGATCGATACCGGCCCGATGGGTCTCTACCAGACCTTCGGCCAGCACGGCGGCCCGGCCTTCGGCGGCATGATCACACGCATGCCCAGCATGCCAGGACCTTTCTGGCTGTTCTATTTCGCGACTGACGCCATCGACGCCGCCGCCGCCCGCGTCACCGCCCAGGGCGGTCGGGTGATGACGGGCCCGATGCAGGTGCCCACCGGCAGCTGGATCATCCACTGCCTCGACCCGCAGGGCGCGCTGTTCGCCTTGATCGCGCCAGCGCGTTAATCTGCCGGCATCACCGACCGGGAGCAACGCCAGTGCCCTTTTTCAAACCCACCGACGATCTGGAGATGCATTACCGGGTCGATGATTTCACCGATCCCTGGACCCAGCCCGAGACCATCCTGATGCTGCATGGCAATGCCGAAAGCAGCCTCGCCTGGTATGCCTGGGCGCCGAAGCTGGCGCGGCATTATCGCGTGGTGCGACCGGACATGCGTGGCTTCGGGCAATCCAGCGTCATGCCGGCCGATTACCCCTGGACGCTGGAGGGGCTGACCAACGACTTCTGCGCCCTGATGGACCATCTCGGCATCGACCGCTTCCACGTCGTCGCCGCCAAGATCGGCGGCACCATCGCCCGCGCCTTCACCGCCATGCGGCCGGATCGGGTGAAGACCCTGTCCGTCGTCGGCACGCCCACACCGCTCCGCCCCGGGGTGAAGGAACGCGTCCCGGCGCTGCGCCAGCAGCTGATCGACCATGGCGTCGAATACTGGGCGCGTCAGAACATGGGCGGGCGGCTCGGCAGTTCCTTCCCGGCGGAGGGCGTGGAATGGTGGACGCAATTCATGGGCAGCACCGCGCTGTCCACCCAGCTCGGCTTCATGGCGACCATCGCCGCGGCTGATATCATCGAGTACATCCCCAAGATCGCCTGCCCGACGCTGGTGATTACCACCGAGAAAAGCGCCCTCGGCACGGTCGAGGAAACCGCCGCCTGGCAGCGCCTGATCCCGGATTCCGAACTGGTCGTGCTGCCGGGCAATTCCTACCATGTGGCGGCGACGCATGCCGATCAGGCGGTGGAGGCGGTATTGGCGTTTTTGGCGAAGCGGGGGGCAGGGCAGTGAAGATCGCGATCCTGGACGATTATTTCGACACGCTGCGGCATCTGCCCTGCTTCGCGAAGCTGCACGGGCATGAGGTCACCGTCTGGAACGACCATGCGCAGGACACCGATGTCCTGGCCGAACGCCTGCGGGATGCCGAGGCGCTGGTGCTAATCCGGGAACGCACCCAGATCCGCACGGCCTTGCTGGAGCGGCTGCCTGCTCTGAAGCTGATCAGCCAGCGCAGCGTCTATCCGCACATCGACGTCGAGACCTGCACCCGGCTGGGGATCGTCGTATCCTCCAGCCAGCACGCCGATACGCCATCCTACGCGGCGGCGGAGCTGACCTGGGCGCTGGCGCTGGCGGCGATGCGCCAGATCCCGCAGCAGGTGGCGTCCATGAAGGCGGGGCACTGGCAGATGGGCGTCGGCACCACGCTGCGCCACAAAATCCTGGGCCTGCATGGCTATGGCCGTATCGCCAAGGTCGTGGCCGGCTATGCCGCCCCCTTCGGCATGCGCGTCCTGGTCTGGGCGCGGGAGGCAGCGCGGGAGCGGGCCCGGGCCGACGGGCATGAGATCGCGGCCAGCAAGGCCGATTTGTATGAGCGTGCGGATGTGCTGTCGCTGCATATGCGGCTGGTGGATGCGACCCGCGGCATCGTCACGGCGGAGGATCTGGCGCGGATGAAGGCCTCCGCCTTGCTGATCAATACCAGCCGCGCCGGCCTGATCGTTCCGGGCGCGTTGGAGGCGGCGTTGCGGGCGGGGCATCCCGGCCTGGCCGCGCTGGACGTGTTCGAGACCGAGCCCCTGACCGATCCCGCGCATCCGCTGCTGACCCTGCCCAATGTCCTCTGCACGCCGCATATCGGTTACGTCGCGACGGATGAGTATGAGGTGCAGTTCACCGACATCTTCGATCAGATCGTCGCCTATGCGGGTGGGACGCCCACGAACGTGGTCAATCCGGCGGTGATGGCCAGGCGGCGTTAGGGCATGTCCGGTGCTTTCAGGCGCACCGGACATGCCCTAACCGATTGTTTGATCGCGTGATTCACGGCTCCGGTGATTCCACCTCCGCCGATCAC
>CAIXEA010000084.1 GCA_903918315.1 uncultured Acetobacteraceae bacterium
TCGCGTCGAGCAATGCTTCGGCAAACTCAAACGGTTCAAGCGGGTCGCTATGCGCTGTGAGAAGACCAAGCGAAACTACGAGGCATTCGTGTCATTGGCCTGTGTGTTTGTCTTGATCAAATCCGTCCACACGGCCTAAGAGAGCTTGTTGCTGTTTTTATGGCGAACGACGCAATCATTGACCGGCCCATGGTGCGACCAGGCGGCGATGACGGTCGGTCAACGATAGCGCGCGGGAATCACCCGGCAGCCGAGCCTGTCCTGGCCATCACCTCGCTCGCGAACCAGTCCATGCGGTCGTACGTCTCGGATAATGTTGGGCCGCGAAAATCGAAGCTCAGATGGCTGACGCCCAGGGCGCGATAGGTTTCCACGTCTTCGATCAGCTGTTCGGCCGAACCGGTGAAGGGCATGCGGTCGTCGCCGCTCACGGGCGTGCGGGATTCATGCAGCCGAGGCACGAAGGCCAGCGTGATGCTGGCGGGATCGCGGCCGTAGCCTTCCGCCATGCGTCGGATGTCGTCGCGCATGGCCGCGAAAGCGGCCGGGCGAAGCGCCGCGGTGGGCACGGTGCCGATGGGATGCCAGCCATCGGCATACCGGGCGGTGCGGCGCAGCGCCGGCTTGCTATGGCCGCCGACCCAGATAGGCGGGTGCGGGCGCTGGACCGGCAGGGGTTCGCAACGGACCGGGCCGAAGGCGTAATGCGGCCCCTGATGCGCAACCGGTCCAGGCGCCCAGAGCTTTTTGAAGATCGCCACATATTCGTCGCTGACCGCGCCGCGCTGGTCGAAATCCGGCGCCTGCAGCGCCTCGAATTCCTCCCGCATCCAGCCGACACCGATACCGAGCGTGACGCGGCCTTTGGACAGGACATCGATGGTGGCCACCATCTTGGCGGTCAGGACCGGGTTGCGATGCGGCAGAATCAGAACGCTGGTGATCAACCGCAGCGTCTGGGTGGCCCCGGCGACACAGGCCAGCAGACTGAGGACCTCCATCGCGTCACCCTGGCTGGGGTGACGGCCGTCCGCCGCGTAGGGATAGGCCGATTCGACAACCGTCGGGATCACGATGTGATCCGCCGCGGTGACCGAGGCAAAGCCAAGGGCCTCCCCGTGGCGCGCCATGCCGATGACCCCATCTGCGGTGGCGAGGGGGCCGCGGACCGGCAGGGTAAATCCGTATCGCATGGGGTTCTCCGATGGGGCTGTCATCCAATGGAGTATCACCGGTCGTCCGCATTGTGCCAAACGCTGGGCTGGGAGGAAGCCAGCGCAGTGCCGTTATGTTGCATTGCACAATAGGGTCGGTTATTCGTAGACCTACAATCCAACGCGTGGCGGACAGGACCGTGTGATGCAGTTCAGTGACCCGGGACAGCAGGATACGAAATGGGTGGCCGCCGGACCGGCCATCCTGGCATCGAGCATTATGGTGGCAGGCTTTTTCGCAACCTTGGTGTTAATGAACCTCGACGCGTTGCGCCCGAAAGTGGGCGACATGGTGGTCTACCGCCCGCACACGGTTGAACAGGATATTTGGCAGCTACAGGTGTCCACCGCCGACGGCCAGGCGCAATGCGTGATGGATCCGGCGGTGATGGCCGACGCCGGCGGCAGCCTGGTGATAGAGGCGCGCGACGACGCCAGCCGCAGCTACCGCTTGCACTGGGCCGGCCCCCATACCGCCAGGGGCTCCGGCGATTGCGCGGGATCGGCCGACCTGACGGTGACCCGCACGGACCTTCAGAAGCTCGCCAACGCGGCGGGTGGTTTTGGTATCGAACACGGTGCGTTCATCCGGTAACGCGTTCATCGCCCAAGGCGGGCAGAGCCGCCGTCACTTCGTCCAGACTGAGATCGCTCAAACGCGCCTGTCGCAGCGTCCGCACCCATGGCCCGCGGGGCGCGCAGAGGAATGGGTCCGAGTCGTGGGAAAACAGCACGACGGACGGACATCCCGCCGCGGCCGCGAGATGCATCGGGCCGGTGTCATTGCCCACCGCCAGGACCGCGCGGCGCGTCAGCTCCGTCAACTCCGGCAGGCTGGTCTTTCCCAGTAAATCAATCGCCGACGGCGCGACCGCGCGCAAGGCTTCGCCCAACGGGGCTTCACTTTTGGTGCCGACGATAACCGGCTGGAGGCCGCGGGCAGCCAGTCGCAGCGCCAGCGCGCCGTAGCGGTCCGCCGGCCAGCGCTTGCCCGGCCGGTGCGCGGAGCTTCCTGGCACCAGCAAAGCGAAGCGGTCCGCCAGCCCGAATCGGCCAATGTCGGCAGCGGACCAACGCAGGTCTACGGCTGAGCGCTCGGTTATTCCGGCCACGGCCAATTGATCGAACTGGCGGTCGATATCGTGCATGCGCGTTCCGGCGGGCAGCCGATGCGGGAGTGAGCAGCCAGGCGCGATACCGCACCAGTCCGGCCGCGCGTCCGGCGGGAATATCCCGAAATACCGGCTCGTGCGGCCGGAGGTCTGCAGGTCATAGACCCGCTCGAACCCGCCAGCGCGCAGGGTCCGGCGCAGCCGCCAAAGTCCCGCGATATCCCACCAGGGCGGGCGGCCATCACTGATGATGTGATCGAACCAGGGTGCTTTGGCGAGCCAGCCCGCGTAGGGTGGCGTGGTTAGAACGGTGATCTCCGCATCCGGATGATGCGCGCGGATCGAGGCGAAGGGGCCCAGGGACAGAATGACATTGCCAAGCGCGCTGAGCTTGATGATCAGGATGCGGCGCGGCTGGTTCAAAGGTCGGGAGTCCTCATGATGGTCGATCACGGCGATCCCTCTAGCGCGCTTGGCGCCATCCCGCCACGGCGCAGGCCGTTCCTGGTCTATCGTGACCTCATTGGCGCCCCGTCCGAGCTTGAATTCCTGCGCCGGCAATATGTCGGCTTCACCCGATTGGAGCCGGTTTGGGCGGGGCGGACGATGCGCCCGCTCGCGGACCAGGTCGGTGCCCGGCGCTGGCGCATCGGTGGGGATGGGGTGACAGGCGCGCTGCACCGGCTGCTGTTCCGCTATTTCTGCGTCGCGCCGGTTTGGCCGATCGGCGGGCTGGCGCCGGTGGTACATGCGCAGTTCGCGCGCGGGGGCGCGCTGGCCTTGCCACTCGTCCGGGCGCTCGGCGGGCGCATGGTGGTGACCCTGCATGGCGGGGATGTCGGGAAAGACAAAAACTGGCGCGCCACGGTGCTGGCCCGCCGCTGGCCGTTGGTCCTGGCGGCGACGGACCATTTCGTCTGTGTGTCCGCCGCCGTGGCCGCCGTCGCGGCGCGGCGCGGCGTGCCGGAGGCGAAGCTGACCGTGCTGCCAATCGGGGTGGAGGTGCCGGATCAGCCCCCGCCGGTATCCTTGGCGCCGCGATACCATTTGTTCGTCGGCCGGTTCGTGGAAAAGAAGGGCATTCCGGTGATCGTGGACGCCGTGCGCGGCCTGCGCGCGAACGGGGACATGACGCCGGTGGTGTTTGTCGGCGACGGCCCGCTGCGGCCGCTGCTGGAAAGGCTGGCGCGCGACGTCGCGGGCATTACGCTCGCGGGTTGGTTGCCCCCCGCGGAGGTGCGCCTACGCATGGCGCAGGCCTGGACGCTTCTGGTGCCCAGCATCATCGCGGCCAATGGCGACACCGAAGGTCTGCCGAGCGTTGTGCCAGAGGCGATGGCGCAAGGTTGCGCGGTCATTGGCTCCGACGAAGGCGGTATCGCCGAAGCGATCGTGGACGACGCCACTGGCCTTCTGGTGCCCCCAGGTGACGCAGCGGCCCTGGCGAAGGCGATGGCGCGGCTGAACGATCCAACGGAGCGGAACCGCCTCGCGGCCGGTGGCTATCAGGCCACCGCCGCCCATTTGAACGCTCGGATCCAATCGGCCGCGCTGGAGGCCCTGCTGTTGTCCTCGGCCGCCCGCGTGGCTTAGAGCCTGGCTGATCGCGGGATTCAGACCTTCGGTGATTCCACCTCCGGTCACCCCGGTCTCATCACAACAAACCCATCGGGAGGACTTCGCATGCAAATCTGGTCAACCGGCGTCGCATCGCCGCGCAGTACCGCTCGTGTGGCGCGGCAATTGGAGGACGCGGGCTGGGACGGCCTGTTGGTGGTCGATTCGCAGAACTTGTCGGGCGATTCCTATGTCGCGCTCGCGATGGCGGCGGCTGCGACCGGGCGGATCGGGCTGGGCACGGGCGTCACCAACTCCGTTACACGCCATGCCGCGGTCACCGCGAGCGCGATCGTATCCGTCCAGCGCATTTCCGACGGTCGGGCCGTCCTCGGGATCGGTCGTGGCGACTCGGCGCTGGCGCATCTGGGCCGGGCGCCCGCGCGGCTTGGTCAGTTCGATCGCTATCTGCGCCAGTTGCAGGCCTATCTGCGGGGGGAGGCGGTGGCCTTCGCCGATATCGATATTCCCGAATCCGTCGCCCCGCCGATGTCGGAACTGGAATTGCATGACGCCCCGCCGAACAGCCGCATCGCCTGGATCGCCGAACGGGGAGAGAAAGTGCCGGTGGAGGTCGCGGCCAGCGGCCCCAAGGTGATCGCGCTCGCCGCGCTGCACGCGGATCGCGTGATGTTCGCGCTGGGCGCGGATGAGGCACGGATCGCGTGGGGTGTCGAACTGGCGCGCAAGACCCGGGAAAAGGCGGGTCTTGCTCCCGATGGCATCCGGTTCGGCGCCTATGTGAATTGCGGCTGTGACCCCGATATCGACACCGCGCGCGATCTGGTGCGCGGCGCTTTGACGACCTTCGCCCGCTTTTCGGTGATGCACGGCACCCCGAACGGACCCGTATCCGGGGAGGATCGGGCCGTGCTGCACGCCTTGCGGGACAATTATGACATGAAGGCGCACACGCATGGCGACTCGCGCCAGGCGGGTGTGTTGACCCCGGCTTTCATCGACCGCTTCGCTATTGTCGGCTCCCCCGCGCAATGTGTCGCCCGGTTCAGGGGCCTGGCGGCGCTGGGGTTGGACAAGCTGGCCGTGACAGGGTCGCTGCGCGGCGTTTCGCAGGTGGATGCGGCACGCTCAAAGGCGCTGCTGGAAGCGGAGGTCCTGCCGGCGATGCGGACCGGGTAGCGGAGGGCGTTCAGCGTGGGCTTATCGCGGCCGGAACACCCGCCAGATCCCGTCCAATGCCACCACATCACGATCACCGGCCGCGATGAGGCCGCGCACGAACACCATCGAACCCGTGGCGCGGGTTACCTCGCCACGCAGCACGATGAAATCCCCGGGTTTCACCGCGCCGAGGAAATGGGTGTTGAGCTGTATGGTGACATTGGGCGCGCCCTTGGCTTCCGCCCAGACATACAGTCCCAGGACATGATCCGCGAAGGCCATTAGGATCCCGCCATGGATGGCGCCGGCGGGGTTGATGTGATCGTCGCGCATCTCCAGCGCGTAGCGCCAGCCGTCGGCGAAGCGTTGCGCCCAGGGGGTGCCGAGCCCGCCGGGCATCGGGCCGTCATGCATGGGCTTCCAGCCCTGGGCGGCGGGGTCGAAATCAAGGCTCATCGCAGGCCCTCCAAGGCGTCGGCTAATCCGTGCAGATCGCGCAGACGCAGATGCGCCTGTTCGATCTCTGGCCGTTCTTCGTGCATCCAGCCCCAGGGGCCGCGACGGAGGAACACCGCCAGCATGCCCGCGGCGCGGGACGGTACCACATCGTTGTCGACCCGGTCGCCGACATAGGCGATCTCGGTCGCGGGAACCCCGGCTGCCTCGATCACCTTGTCGAAGAAGCGGGGATCGGGCTTGGACACGCCCCAGCCCCCGGAGCTCGCGATCACATCGGCCGGCACGCCGAGGCGGGTCAGCGCGTCCTCCGACGCCTCGGGCTGATTGCCGGCGATAATCACCTTGTACCCGCGGGCGCGCAGCCCGGTCAGGCACGGAATGGCGTCGGGATACAGATCGTCATGAGTGAAGTCGTAGCGATACCCATCGGCCGCGCGCTTCTGGCGTACGGTGGAGAAATCGATGTCGGGGCGGAAAATCTCGAACACCTTGCGCAGGGACTGGCCGCGCGACATCACCACCCCGATGGCGGTGAACAGGGTCAGGCGCGGGACGCCAAGGAAATCGGCCCAATCGTCCCAGTGGCGGGTTTCGTCGATCAGGGTTTCCCCCACATCGAAGCAGACGGCGCGAATTGGCATGAACTCTTCCGGTTGGTGTGGCCCGATCATGTCGGCACGGGTGCCGGTTTGACAATCCGGCGTCCCGCCCGATCATGCCGGGATGACGAAGCTGACGGATTATACAAGCTACGCCGATGCGCAACGCCAATTCAGCGGCGCCGGCCTTTGGGCGCTGTTCGATGGCGATCGTGATCGGCTGAACATTGCCCATGAATGCCTCGACCGCTGGGCCGACGATCCCGCGCGGGTGGCGGTGCGGATCGCCCATGGCGATGCGACAATCGAGGAACTGACGGTCCAGGCGCTGTCGGACTGGTCCTCCCGCTTCGCGCATTGGCTGCTGGCGCGCGGCGTCCAGGCGGGCGATCGGATCGCGATCATGCTGGAACCCTCCCTGCCGTTCTACGCCGCCTTGTTCGGCGCCATGAAGGCGGGTGCGGTGGCGGTGCCGCTGTTCACCTTGTTCGGGCCGGATGGGGTGCGGCTGCGGGTGGACGATTGCGCGCCGGTGCTGCTGCTGACCAATCCGGAAAAGGCCGCCACGACGGGTCCGCTGCCCCAGACCGAAACCGTGGTGGCCGATGCGGCCTTCATGGAAGCATTGCGCGCGTTCCCCAGCCGCTTCGTGCCCGATACACGCGCCGACGCGATGGCGATGTATCAATACACATCCGGCACCACCCGCGACCTGCCCGAGGCCATCAAACACACCCATCGGGCGGTGGTGGTGGTGACCAATGCCGCCCTCTATGGCACCGGCGTGCGGCCGGGGGATCGGTTCTTCTGCCCGTCCTCCCCGGCCTGGGGGCATGGGCTATGGCATGGCACGCTGGCGCCGCTGGCGTTGGGGGTGGCGACTGGCACGGTCTCCGGCCGGTTCGACGCGGCACTGTTGCTGAAAGCGCTGTCGCGCTGCGGCATCACCAACCTGTCCGCCGCCGCGACGCATTATCGTATGATGAAGAACAGCAACGCAGCCGGGCGATACCACTACGCGCTCACAAAAACCTCCTTCACCGGGGAGCCTGTGGACAGCGAAACGCTGGCCTTCGCGGAAGCCACATTCGGCACACGCCTGTGCAGCATGTATGGCACCACGGAAGTGGGCGTCATCCTGGCTGATTACCCCGGCGCGGGCGATTTCGACGGGCGTCCGGGATCCCTCGGCAAGCCCGTCCCCGGGGTGACGGTCGCCGTCCTGGCCCCCGATGGCACGGTCTGCGCCCCGGGCCAAATCGGCGAAATCAAGGTCTGGCGCCACAACGCCTGGTTCCCGACCAAGGATCGCGGCCGGGTCGATGCTGATGGCTACTTCTGGCATGGCGGTCGCGCCGACGACGTCATTATCTCCGCCGGCTGGACCATCGGCGCGACCGAGGTCGAAGACGCCATCCTCAAACATCCCGCCATCGCCGAGGCCGCCGTCATCGGCGTGCCCGATCCCTTGCGCGGCCAGGTGGTGAAGGCCTTCCTGGTCGCCAAACGCACCGGCGATGATGCCTTGGCGGTGGAGATACAGGAATTCGTCAGAACCCGCCTGAGCCAGCATGAATATCCCCGCATCGTGCAATTCGTAACCGAGTTGCCCAAAACCCCCGCGGGCAAAGTCAACCGCAAAACACTGCGTGACCGCGAAGCGGCACGGGAGGAACCATGAGCGAGACCCAATTCCCCAAAATCACCGAACGCGGCATGGATGCGCTCCGCTCCCGCATCGGCGTGCCCATCGAGAACACGTTGGAGCCGTGGTGCCATGAGGCCACTCGCGACAATATCCGCCATTACGCTCACGGTATCGGCGACGATAATCCGCTCTGGTGCGATCCGGCCTATGCGTCAAAAACCGCATTTGGGACCGTCGTCGCCCTGCCCAGCTTCCTGTTCGCCACCAGCCGCATCGTGTCCGGCTATGTCGGCGGTTTGCCCGGTGTGCATGCGATGTGGGCCGGCGCCGACTGGACCTGGCATAAGCCGGTGCTGCGCAACGACGAAATCAACACCGAGGCCTGGCTGAAAGAGCTGATCGAGCACGAGACCAAGTTCGCCGGCCGTGCGGTGCAGCAGATCTACCACGTCAATTTCTTCAACCAGCATGGCGACAAGGTCGCGGAGGCCGATAGTTGGTGCTTCCGCACCGACCGCGATCTGGCCCGGGAATCCGGCACCAAATACACCGATGTCAAAGCCCGCGCGCCGCACCGCTACACCGAGGCGGAGCTGGCCGATATCTACAAACACTATCATACCGAGGATATCCGCGGAGCCACGCCCCGCTATTGGGAGGACGTGGCCGAGGGCGATACGCTTCCCACCATGGTCAAGGGGCCGATGACCGTCACCGGCTTCATCGCTTATGCGCAGGGTTGGGGCGGGCTCTATATCCGTGCCAACAAGCTGGCCTGGAAACAGATCCACGCGCATCCCGGCCTTGGCATTCCCAACCGCTTCGGCATTCCCGATTGCCCCGAGCGCGTGCACTGGGAGCCGGAATTCGCCCTCATGGTCGGTGCCCCCGGCGCCTATGACTACGGTCCCGAGCGCAACTCCTGGCTGACACACCAACTCACCAATTGGATGGGGGATGCGGGGTTCCTGCGCAAAGCCAGCTGCAAGATCCGCCGCCATAATCCCGAGGGCGACGCGCTGTTCTTCTCCGCCAAGGTCGTCCGAAAATACATCGAGGACGGCAAGCACCTGGTGGACATCACGCAGGAAGCGCGCACGCAGACCGACGAGTTGTCGGTGCTCGGCTCGGGCGTCGTCGAGCTACCGTCCCGCCGCTGACATCTGACGCAGCAGATCGGCCCCCATGTCGCGCCACGGTGCGACGGGGTCGGTTTCAATGGCCACCGGTGGCGGCGGGTGATCCAGCAACGCGCGGATCGCATCGGCCAATCCCATGGCAGTCGGCTCGCACAGGAACGCCCGGTCCGTGCCGCTGAGTTGCTCGGTCAGGCCGCCCACCCGGGTGGCGACCACCGCGCGTCCCGCCGCCAGGGCCGCGGCGGCGACCCCGCTTTGGCTGGCTTCGCGGTAGGGAAGGATCAAGGCATCCGACCAACCGAGCAAGGCGCCAACCTCTTCCTCCGGCACCCAACGGTTTTCGACGGTGACATTGGGCAGCGCGGCCAGCGCATCCAGTTCCGCGCTGGCCGGGCCGGAGCCGGCAATCCGCACCAGCAGGTCCCGGCGCGGACCGATGATCGTCAGCGCCTCCGCCAGCAGATCGAGGCCTTTGTAGGGAAGCAGCCGACCGAAATGGAGCAGTCGGATCGGGCCGTCATGGGCCTGCGGCGCGGCCACGCCATAGTGCATCGGCGGCAATGTCGTCTGCAGGATCGGCACCCGGCCGAACCCCTGTTCGCGCAGCCGCGCTTCCACGTGGGAACTCAGCGTCGCAATCACATCGGCCCCGCGGCAGAGCCGGCGTTGCAGCCACATTTGGAAGGGAAACCCGTCCCCGGGATGGGCATCGGCATCATGGACGATGACCATGACCTTGCCGCCAGCATGCCGAACCGCGGCGGCCATCACGAAATCCAGCGGGCCAGGCATCGCGCAAATAGCGAGTTCGGGGGCCGAGGCCCGCAGACGCCGGGTCAGGCGTGATCGGCTCAGCGGCGCGGTGAGCAGGCGGATGATGAACCCCTTCAGCCCATCGTAGGTATCAACGGGATATTCGCATGCCGGCGGCACCTCGGCGGTCAGGATTTCCGCCTGGCGCGACAACGATAACGCGACCTGCAGCCCCGGTATGGCTCGCATCCCGGCGGCCAGGGCGGCGGCAATATGCGGCCCCGCGCCACGCCGGCCCCATTGCCAGACCAGGACCCGCCGCGCCTCGCTCATGGCTGGGCCACCCGGGCCCCCCAATCGTCCAAGACGTCCCGCAGGGTCTGAGCCCAGGGCGTCACTGGTTGCCACCCGATCAATGCGGCGGCCTTGCTGCTGTCGCCGCGCACGACGGCCAGATCCGCGGCCCGCATGCGGGCCGGATCGGTGCGCAGCTCTACCTCCACCCCCGCGGCCCGCAGCATGTCCTGCAAGATATCGCCAATCCGGCGCGGCGTTCCCGATGCGAGATTGATAATGGTATCAGATGGCAACGTGTCCCGCTGCGCAATGCAGCCGATATAGGCCGCGCACACGTCCCGCACATCGAGAAAATCCCGGAACGAATCCAGGTTGCCAACCTCTATGAGCGGGGGCTGTCTCTTTGCTGCGATCAGCATGATTTGCCGGGCAAACGATGCGACCACGAAGGCTGCCGACTGGCCAGGACCGGTGTGATTGAATGGTCGGACCCGGATCAATCGCAGCCCGTCCTGGGCCGCCATGGCACCGAGCGCCAGATCGGCTGCCGCCTTGGTCGCGGCATAGGTGTTCATCGGCGCCAGCGGTACCGTTTCGCTCACCGCATGTCCATCCCGGAACGAGGCGCCATAGGTGTCGGAGCTGGATATGAAAAGGAGCGAACAACCCGGTGTGTGGCGCAGGATCGCCCGGGCCAGATGCAGACTGCCATGCAGGTTCACCTGCCAGGCGTTGCGTTCATCCTGACGGGCATCGGCAACACTGGAAACCGCGGCGAGGTGAATGCAGACATCGGCATCAGCCTCCCGCACCACGTGGTCCGTTTCGGCCGGATCGCGGAGGTCAAAATGCGGGACCACGAGCGCGCTGCTCGGAAACGACCGCGCGAGAGCCGGCAAAAGATGGCGTCCGACAAACCCGGACGATCCGGTCACGAGGATACGATCGGGTGTCGTACTCATTTCATTGATCCCGCGACCTCCGATGTCGCGCGAGATCGGCGTCGACCATTTCCGCGATCAGCGCTTCCAGCGTGACCGTTGGTGTCCACCCGAGACGATCGCGTGCTTTGCCGGCATCGCCGCACAGCAGGTCGACCTCCGCCGGGCGCAGGAAATTATTCGACATTGTCACATGATCTTCGTAATTCAAACCGGCATGGCTGAACGCCATGCGGCAAAACTCCCGGACGGTGACCGTGCGGCCGGTGGCGATGACGTAATCGTCGGGGGTTTCCTGTTCCAGCATCAATACCATTGCCCGAACGTAATCCCGCGCGTGCCCCCAGTCGCGCTTGGCCTCCAGATTGCCCAGCGAAAGCTCTTTTGCCAGTCCGAGTTTGATGCGCGCGACGCCATCGGTAATCTTGCGGGTGACGAACTCTATGCCGCGCAACGGGCTTTCATGATTGAACAAAATGCCCGACGAGGCGTGCATCCCGAAGCTTTCGCGGTAGTTGACCGTCGTCCAGTGGGCGTAAAGCTTGGCGACCGCGTAAGGCGAGCGGGGATGGAACAACGTCGCTTCGTTTTGCTGTGGCTCCCGCGTTTTGCCGAACATTTCGGATGAAGATGCCTGATAATACCGCGCCTCCGGCCGCGCGATTCGCACCGCTTCCAGGACGTTTGCCGCCCCGATGCCCGTCACCTGCCCGGTCAGCAGCGGTTGGTTCCAGGATGCGGCCACGAAACTCTGCGCCGCCAGATTGTATACCTGATCGGGTTTGTATGTCTGAATCAGCCGTATGAGGCTGGATAGATCCATCATATCGCCGTCAACAAGTTCGATATCGTTAATGATACCCAGCCCGCGCAGCCGATCACCGATCACGTCCGCGGACGCCGATCGGCGGAGCATGCCAATGACGCGGCACCCCTTCTGCAGGAGAAGCTGCGACAGATAGGCGCCATCCTGGCCGGTGACGCCCGTAATCAGGCAGGTCTGCACTCAAAATGCTCCTTGTCGGACCGCGGGGCAGCCACAATCGGACCCCCGGCCACGCGTTCCATACCAACATCCGGCAGGCTCTGCCAGGGAACTGGAGGCCCGGTCAGACCGGAACGTTGAGCCCGAGATCGCGGAGCGCGGCGGCCAGCGGCACGCTGGTCAATTGGGTCTGAATTGCTACGCGTGCCCGCTCACCCAATGCCTGGCGCGCCTGGGGGTCATCAGCGAGGCGGCGCAGTTGCGCCACGGCTTCACCGCCATCCGGTTCGGCCCATTGTGTGCCCGGTGCGATGGCCCGGCGTTCCTGTGATTCAACCACCGCCGCCGAGACCAGCGCGGCTGTCCCATCGTTCATATACTCAAGATTGCCCGACCAGTTCGTCGCGATCACCGGTTGACCCAGCGCCATCGCGCGGGCCGTGTGAACATTGAAACCAGTACAGCGATGCAGTGAAAGCACGATATCGGCACAGCGGGCCAGGGCCGCGCTGTCGGCCGCCGGCATCGCCCGGGTCTCCAACCGGATATTCGGCGCGCGCGCGGCGAGCCGCAATTCGCCAAAATCCCCTGGCGCACGATCGTAATGGGCTATTTTCAGAATGAGCAGCCGATCGTCCCGATCGCCGAAGGCGGCGCGGAACGCCGTGATCGCGGCGAGGGGATTGTCGCGTTTGAACGCGCTGGCGAAATCGGCATGCGCCAACACAACCACGGTGTCCGGCCCTATACCAAAAGCAGCCCGGTCAAGCCGGCTGTCCACAGACGGCTCCTCCGCGAGGTTCGGTGGGACCACCCGGATTTTTCCAGGCATCAGCCGTTCCATCGCCGCGGCGGAGAAAGCCGATTGCGTCCAGACCTCGTGCACGAAACGCGGTCCGGTCTTCCAGTCCTTGGGGACATGCGGCATGTCGCAGCTCCAGTAGCCAATGATCCGGCGGCCGCGCGTCACGTCGCGACCGAGCTGGAGCAGGGCTAAAGGGAGCAAGGGCGGGTTCATGTGAACCACCAGCGGGACGCCGGGCGGCGGCAGCCGGCGCTGAGGCGGTTCGAAATCGGGCTTGCGCCCAAGCAGGGGTGGAATATCGATGGGCCAGGTCGGGACGCCCAGCCTTTCGGCGGTCAGGGCCATCAGGCGGGCGGCATCGCCGGATTCGGATGCGCGGGAGAATTCACCCACGATCGCCACACCCTGCGCGGCAGCCGCCGGCGCACGGTCCGCGATCGGCGCCAACAAGGCTGAAACCTGGGTGACCAGCGTGCGCTGCCCCATCGCCGGTAAGGCCCGCCAAAGGAGATGCGCGGTATCGAGGATCGCCGGGGGGAGTTGCAGGCTCATATGCGCGCAAACTTGCCCGTCAGCGCTGGCAAGTCAACGCATCGCAGCGATCAGTGCCGGGCCATTTCGGGAGCACATTTCCGCCGTGCCGCGTGCGCTTTCAGCCGTGAGACGGTCTCCAGCGGTGTGAAAAACCCTCCATCGCCGGCAGTCAACGCTGTTTTACCGCCTCGATCAGGGCTGGATCCAAATGCAGGGTCACGATCAATTGACCATGGCTATTGATTGCCGGCAGCCGCGATCTGCGCATGGGCAACGGCTCAGAGCCAGGCCGCCCGCGCTCCGATCGCGGCCAGGCCGTGCGCGGCGGCCTCTCCGTCGTGACGTTCGGCAAACCCGCCGCAGGCCGCAATGGCGCTGGCATAGAGCTGTGTCAGGTCCGGGGCGCCAATGACATGCACCACGGTGCCGCTGGCGCCGGTGAGGCCGGACCGTACCTCATGCCCAATGAGAATGCCGGACAAATAGGCACCGGCGTCATGTTCGGCCAGATGTCCGGCGAGGGCTTCGGCCCGCACGCCGAAGATATGGTGCAGCAGTCCGCCGGGATCGCCCGATCGGCGGACCCCGGATTCGAACGCCGCGCCGTTGGGCGCGCCGTCACGGATAGTGCGGCCGAGGATCGTGTGGCCGCGCAAGGCGGCATAAACCTCCCCGGTCATGTGGGTGGTGAAGTGCGCGATGCGCCCGGGCGTCACGGTGACCCATTTGGAATGGGTGCCAGGCAGACAGGCGAGGCCGCCTTCGGCCATCAGGCTGGGGACCCCGATGACCTGTGTTTCCTCCCCGCGCATGACCTCCGCTACACCAGATGGATCGCGGCCGGACAGGCCGGGCACCAGCTTCACCTGGGCCCAATCAAAGTCGATATCCGTCAGCGCCGTGGCGATGTCGGCGGGTGTGGCGGGGCAGGGGAGGTAGGGTGCTTCTTTCCACCCCTGCCGGCTGCCGATCATGCCGGAGAGCACAACGCGGGATTCGCCGAGCGCGAGCCAGGGACCGATCTCGTCGCGTAACGTGTCGCTGAAGCGGGCGTCGGGGACATTGAGGATGCCGCGGGTGTTAGCGCGGCGATCGCGAATGGTGCCGTCCTTGCCGAGCCGGAATGCGCGGAAGCTGGTCGTGCCCCAGTCGATGCAGATCATCCTCGTCGTCCTCTGGTTGGCGTGTCGGGTCGATACTACCGCGCTCCTTGACCTATGCCAGGGTGCGTGACAACGAATGGGGAAAGACAACGGTCGCCACCCGACGTGGCGCAGGGAAGGGGATAGCCAATGACCGAGAGCCTGTTCAGCGGACTGAAGGTGATCGACTGCGCGAGCTGGATCGCCGGGCCGGCGGCGGCCACGATGCTGTCCGATTTCGGCGCTGACGTGATCAAGATCGAGCCGCCGGGCGTGGGCGATCCCTGGCGCGGCCGCGGCCCCAACCCCGCCGCCCCGACCGACTATTATTGGCAGCTGACCTCCCGCAACAAGCGCAGTCTCGCCATCGACCTGAAGCATGCGGAAGGCCGCGCGGCGATGTATCGGCTGATCGCCGGGGCCGACGTCTTCGTGACCAATTTCCCGCTGCCGGTGCGCGATCGCCTGGGGCTCGGGCCATCGCATCTGCTGCCGTTGAACCCGCGGCTGATTTACGCGTCCTTCACCGCCTACGGGGAAGAAGGGGATGAAGCGGCCAAAACCGGCTTCGACTCCACCGCCTATTGGGCGCGCACGGGGTTGATGGACATGGTGCGGGCGAATGACACGCTGGAGCCGGCGCGTTCGATGCCGGGTATGGGGGATCACCCCAGCGCGACCGGCCTCTATGCGGCGATCGTCACCGCCCTGTATCGGCGGGAAAAGACCGGGCAAGGGGGGCTGGTGCAGTCGTCGCTGCTGCAGAACGGCCTATGGGCCAATGCCTGCGCCGTGCAGACCCGCCTGTTCGGGGAACACGTGCCGCACCGCCCGACGCGGGAGCAGGTGCCGAATGCGCTGGCCAACCACTATCGCACCAGCGATAATCGCTGGTTTATCATGGCACTATACAACGAGCAGCGGCAGCTCCGCGGCTTTCTGTCCGCGATCGGGCGGGAGGAGCTGGCCAATGACCCCCGTTTCGCCACCGATGCCGCCCGCAAGCAGAACGCCCGGGCCTTGGTGGGCGTCCTGGATTCGGTGTTCGCGACCCGCCCCTTGGCGGAATGGCGCACCATCCTGGATGGCGTCGGCGTGACCTTCGGCATTGTCGGCAAGGTGGATGAGGTGCTGACCGACGCCCAGATGGTGGAATCCGGCGCTCTGGTGCCCTTCGCCGATGGGCAGGGGCTGACAGTATCCGCCCCGTTCCACATCGAAGGTGTGGACAAGATCGCGCCGCGGCGGGCCCCTGCCATTGGCCAGCACAATGATGCCGTCCTGGCCGAGGCGGGGTATTCGCCAGACCAGATCGGTCAGCTCCGCGCATTGGGTGTGCTGGGTTAGATGGACGAAGGCATCACCCCCCGGGGCCAGCCCGAGGGGTGATCCGGCTTCAGTAATAGTCCGATGGGACCGTGGCGTCCTTGCCGCGGTCACCCAGGGCGTTGAACACCACCGAAAGCACCACCGAAACCGCGATGTTCAGCAGCAGCGTCAGGATGGCGATGTAGCAGGGGAAGGTCGTGCCGAAGACGTGCACGGGATAGACCGGAGCGAAGTTGTTGGCCCAGGCCAGGTAGCTGCCCACGCTGAAGCCCGTCAGCCAGCCGATGAACAGCGCCCAACCGTGGAAAAAGCGCGTGTAGAGGCCCAGGATCACCGAGGGCATGGTCTGGATGATCCAGACCCCGCCAAGCAACTGCAGCCACAGCGCATATTGCAGCGGCACGAAGAAGATGAACACCAGCGCGCCCCCCTTGATGACCAGGGACACGAGCTTGGCCATCTTGCTTTCCTGCGCGTCGGTGCAGCCGGGATTGATGAACTCCCGGTAGATGTTGCGGGTATAGGTGTTGGCGGTGGCGATCGACATGATCGCCGCCGGCACCAGCGCCCCGATGGCGATGGCGGCGAAGGCGATACCGACGAACCAGCTTGGGAACATGGCCAGGATCAGTGCCGGCACCGAGAAGTTGTTGCCATAGCGCTTGAAGCCATCGGCTAGCTCCGGCATCGCGGATACGCCGACGGCGATGGCCATGAAGCCTACCAGCGCCAGCAGGCCCAGCAGCATCGAATAGGCCGGCAGCATCGCGGCATTCCGGCGCACCACGCGGCCGCTGGATGAGCTCAGGATGCCGGTGATGGAATGCGGGTAGAGGAACAGCGCGCAGGCCGAGCCCAACGCGAGTGAGCCATAGGCGCTGAGCGCCCCCCAGGATCCGTCGGGCGGGGTTGCGAGCAGCAGCTTGGCCTTCGGCACGGCATTGAAGATGGCGCCGATGCCGCCGAGATGCATGGGAACGGCGATGATGATGGCGAAGACGGTGAGGTAGATCAGCGTGTCCTTGACGACCGCGATCATCGCCGGCGCGCGCAGGCCCGAGCTATAGGTAAAGGCCGCGAGGATCACGAAGGCGATGATCAGCGGCAGGTCGCCCATGAAGCCGGAGGTTTCGACGCCCATAGCGCCAATCACCACCTGCATGCCAACCAGCTGCAGGGCGATGTATGGCATTGTGGCGAGAATACCCGTGGCCGCGACCGCCAACGCCAGCCAGCGGTTGCCAAACCGCCCGCGCACGAAATCGGCCGAGGTCACGTAGCCATGCTTGTGCGCGACCGACCAGAGCCGCGGGAAGACGATATACAGCAAGGGATAGATCATCACCGTGTACGGCACGGCGAAGAAACCCAGCGCGCCGGCACCATACAGCACCGCGGGCACGGCGATGAAGGTATAGGCGGTGTAAAGGTCGCCGCCGATGAGGAACCAGATGATCAGCGTGCCGAAGCGGCGGCCGCCGAGGCCCCATTCATGCAATTGATCCAGATCGCCGCGGCGCCAACGCGCTGCGAAGAAGCCGAGTCCGGTGATGAAGATGAATAATGCGATGAAAACAGACAGCGCAACCCAGTCGAGTTTCATGGCTCAGCGCTCCATCTTGTAGACAAGGCCGATCGTCAGCGCGCCGATGGCGATCCAGAGCAACTGATACCAGTAAAAGAACGGGAACCCGGCCAACGTCGGTTCGATACGGTTGTAGGATGAAACCCACAGCAGCGCGACAAAGGGCAGCAACAACAAAAGCCGCGCCCAGAGCACGGGCGTGACAGGTTTATGGTCGTCGTGGTTATCCGACATTGGCCGTTCCCCGGAAAATTCAGGAAATTCACTAACCCGGCGCACGCGGGCAGTAAAGGAATTTGGTGAATATAAATTCATGCAACCCGCCGCCGTTCCACCAACCGGGTTCGGTGATGGACTTGGTCGGCTCTAAAATCCCGAGCCCGGTTCAGCAAGAAAAGCGACTTCAGCCGCCGTGTTGGTGCGGCCCAGTACCGCATTGCGGTGCGGAAAACGCCCAAAACGCTGGATGACGTCACGGTGACGGGCCGCATAGTCAAGGGTGGAATCGGACAACAGGCCCCGCAATGTCTCGAATAAAGCGACGGAGCGGTCTTGATCGACGATGTCCTCGGCGTGCTCGAACGGCAGATAGACGAACATGCGCTGGACGGGTGGCAATGCCGTGTCCAGGCCGCGCGCGACCATGGAACCGGCCACCGCGCGTGCCCGCTCATCGGCTGCGAAGGCTTCGGCTGAACCGCGATGCAAATTGCGGGACAGTTGATCGAGCAGAATCAGGAGCGCGAGGCCACCCTCGGCTGTTTCCAGCCAATGATCGAGTTCGCCGCGCTTCGCCGCTGCGTGAGCGGGGGCGAACGTGGCGCAGGCGGCATCAAAGCTGTCGTTTTTCTGGAACCAGACAGCGCGGGGCGTTCCAGGCCCGTCCGCGAACCAGAAGTCCAGCACATCCGCGGCGGTGATCATCGCAGCGCGCGGTCCAGCAGCCGCACCGAGTGCATCGCCTCCCGCCCGCCGAGGTCGCGGATCTGATGGCGGCAGGATGTGCCGTCGGCGATGATGACATCCTCCGCCGCGGCGGCCCGCACCGCCGGCAGCAAGCCGGCTTCGGCCATCGCGCGCGACGTATCCTGCGATTCCACCTGATAGCCGAACGACCCGGCCATGCCGCAGCATGACGAAGCGACAGGTTTAACGGTCATGCCAGGCACCTGCTTCAAGAATGCGATCGCATCGGGGAAAGCCCCGAAGCTCTTTTGGTGGCAATGGCCATGGACATGGGCGGTCAGCTCGAGCGGTTTGAGCGCCAGGTCCGGCTTCTCGCGGGCCAGGAATTCACTCAGCAACATGGCGCGGCTGGCGAGGGCGTCGCTTTCTGCGCCTGGCAGCAACGACCGGAATTCGTCGCGCAAGGTCATCAGGCAGGACGGTTCCAGCCCGATCACAGGCAGATCTCCCGCTAGCCGCCGCATCGTGCGCCCGGCTTCGGCCCGGGCTTTGTCGACCATGCCAGCCGCGAGGAAGGTCCGGCCGCAGCACAGCGGCCTGCCTTTGGTCTGCGGCACGATGGCGCGATATCCGGCGGCCGCGAGCACCCGCAGCGCGGCGCGAAGATTTTCCGGCTCGAAATATCGGTTGAAGGTATCCGCGAGCAGCAGCACCTCGCCGCGGGGATGGGCCGGCGCGGCCGCTTCGGCCTCGGAGTCCAGGAAACGGTCTGATTTCCATTCGGGCAGATCGCGACTGGCGGCGAAACCGAGCATCCGCTGGCTGAGACGGCGCAACGCCGGCACCGCATTGCGCATGTTCGCCAGCGCGGCGACCCGGCTCAGAATGGGCGCGTAGCGCGGCAGTTCGGCGACGATCGAGTCCCGCCACGTGACACCGTGCGTGTCGGCGCGGGCCGCCTGAACCTCGATCTTCATCTTCGCCATATCGACGCCGGTGGGGCACTCCCGGCGGCAGGCCTTGCACGATACGCAGAGCGCCATGGTCTCGGCCATCGCGTCGGAGGCCATGGCCTGTGCGCCCAACTGGCCCGTCAAAGCCAGGCGCAAGGTATTGGCGCGGCCGCGGGTCAGGTCCTTTTCGTCACGGCTGACCCGGTAGCTCGGGCACATGACATTGGTGTCGAAGGCGCGGCAGGTGCCATTGTTGTTGCACATCTCGACCGCGCCGAGCATGCCGCCGAGCGGGCCTGGATGGTCCGACCAATCCAGTTTCGGGGTGAAATCGGAGGCTGCCGCATAGCCCGGCCCGTAGCGCAACAGGCTGCGATCATCCATCGCCGGCGGGCGCACGATCCGGTTTGGGTTCAGCATCCCAGTGGGGTCGAAGGCGTCCTTGACCGTCTCGAAGGCGCGGACGATCCGCTCCCCGAACATCTGCGTGTGGAATTCGCTACGCACCAGCCCGTCGCCGTGCTCACCGCTGTGGGAGCCTTTGTATTCCCGCACGAGGGCGAATGTTTCCTCCGCTACCGCGCGCATCTTGGCCACGTCGGCGGGGTCTTTCATGTTCAGCACCGGCCGTACATGCAGGCACCCGACGGAGGCATGCGCGTACCAGGTGCCCTTGGAGTCGTATTTCGCGAAGACGTCGTTGAGCCGTTCCGTGTAATCGGCCAGATCGTCGAGATCGACGGCACAATCTTCGATGAAGGAGACCGGTTTGCCGTCACCCTTCATCGACATCATGATGTTCAGCCCGGCTTCACGCACCTGCGCGATATCGCCCTGGAACCCGGCATCGACCGCGCGCACGACATGCGGGGAGCCGAGGTCACCCATCAGCTGTTCCAATTCGGTCAGCTTTGCCAGCAACGGAGCGTCGTCATGACCGTGGAATTCGACGATCAGCAGCGAATCGGGTTCGCCAATCAGCATCCGGTCGATCGTCTTGCGATAGATGGTGATCGATCGGCCGAGGTCGATCATGGTGCGATCGACCAGTTCCACCGCTTCGGGATCGAGGCCGACGATGTGGCGTGACGCCTCCATGGCTTTGCGGAAGCTGGCAAACTGGCAGATCGCCAGAACCTTGCGCGGCTTGATCGGGTGCAAGGTCAGTTCCAGCGCGGCCGAGAACGCAAGCGTGCCCTCCGAACCCACGAGAAGGCGGGCCAGGTTGGCGCGGTCCGCATCCCGGGCGGCGGGCGTCAGGGAGTCGATATTGTAGCCGCCGACACGACGCAGCTGTTTGGGGAAGCGGGCGGCGATCTCCTCGGCCTCGGTCGCGCCGAGGGTGCGCAGAGTCTTCAGCAGGGTGGCGATGCTGGCCGGAACGTCCGGGCCGAGCGTGTCCGCGATGGGGCCGAAGGTATGGCGCGACCCATCGGCCAGGATGGCATCGATGGCGCGCACGTTATCGGCCATCAGCCCGTAGCGGATCGACTTCGAGCCGCAGGAATTATTGCCCGCCATGCCGCCAATGGTGCAGCGGGCATGGGTGGAGGGATCGACGGGGAAGAACAGCTTGTGTTCGGCGATGGCCTTGTTGAGGTGACCCAGGATCAGGCCCGGCTCCACCCGTGCGGTGCGAGCGGCCGGATCGACATGCAACACCCGTCGCAAATGCTTCGAGCAGTCGATCACCAGCGCCCGGTTGACAGTCTGTCCGCATTGGCTGGTACCGCCGCCCCGGGGCAGCACGGGGATGCCCTCCTCCCGGGCGATGGACAGAGCGGCGACGACATCCTCGGTCGTCTCCGGCACGATCACGCCGAGCGGTTCCATCTGGTAGATCGAGGCATCGGTGGCGTAGCGGCCCCGGCTGGCTCTGTCGAACAGCACGGACCCCTGGATCTCGCGGGCGAGACGCAAGGCGAGGGAGGAATCACCGGGGGACACGGTGGTTGGGTGGGATGCGGTCATGCTGGCTCAACTGATGGACTCAAGCACAAGTGTGGCCCGGCTGGCTTTGTCATGCCAGGGGTGGCTTGATCATAGGGTGTCCTTGAGCGAGCGCCCGACTGCGATGCTGCCGGGTTATTTTCCCGGCAAATTTGCCTGCTCGCAATAAAGTGAACGGGCGATATCGACGATTTGATCAATAATTGGCCTTGTTGCGTTATTTTAAGACGGAATTCTGGTTTAGAGAGGCTTTCATACTGTCGGTCAAATGCGTATAATTCTGCGACGCTCATACTAACGCGTGTAGTAACGGCCGGGCCTTCCTACGAGGCCCGGTCATGACCCGCAGGGGAAAGATCATAGTTGAATGTCAGCACGCATCCTGATCGTCGATGACGTGCCGGCCAACGTTCGGTTGCTCGAAGCCAAGCTCGCGGCCGAATACTACGAAACGGCCAGCGCGCGTGATGGGTTCGAAGCCCTGGCCAAGGCGCGGACCTGGCGCCCTGACGTGATCCTGCTCGACGTGATGATGCCCGGCATGGACGGGTTCGAATGCTGCCGCCAGCTCAAAGAGGATCCCGCGACCCGGGACAGTCCGGTCGTCATGGTGACGGCCTTGGGCGAACCGAGTGAGCGGCTGCGCGGACTCGAAGTCGGTGCCGACGATTTTCTGACCAAGCCGCCCGAGCATGAAACCTTGCTGGCGCGGGTGCGCAGTCTGGTGCGGCTCAAGCGCTTGCTTGATGAGGTGCTGGCCCGCGGGGATACGGCCCGGGCGCTGGGGCTGAGCGACACGATGGTGGTCAATCCGTCCGTTCAGGGCGCACGCGCGCTGATCGTCGACGATTGGGATGTCAGCGCGGGCAGCATTCTCAATGCTCTGGCGCAGGAAGGAATCGTCACCGTGCGCGCCCGGACCGGCGGGGACGCCATGGCGCTGACGACGCAGGAATCGTTCGACCTCATCGCGATCAGCCTGTCCCTCGCCGCGGAAGATGGCCTGAAGCTGGTGACCGCGCTGCGTGGCGGCTCTCGGACCCATGAAACGCCGCTGTTGCTTTTGGCGGAGCCCGAAGCCCGCAAGCAGGTCGTGCGAGGCTTCGAACTTGGGGCAACCGACTGGCTGACGTTGCCGATCGACGAGAATGAACTTCGCGTCCGCGCCCGCAATCAGATAAGGCGGAAGCTCTTTCAGGATCGGCTGCGTTCCAACCTGGGCTCCGCGTTGGAAATGGCGTTGCTTGACGCGCTGACCGGTCTCTACAACCAACGCTACCTGGCAAGCCATCTGAGCGGGTTGGTTGAGCAAAGCCAGGGGCGCCCCTTGGCGGTTCTGATGGTCGATGCGGACCATTTCAAGCGCGTCAACGATCAGTTTGGCCATGCCGTGGGTGACCGCGCCCTGAGGCTGATCGCCGATACGTTGCGCGCCAATACCCGCGCCTTTGACTCACTGGCGCGCTACGGCGGGGAAGAATTTGTTGTCGTCATGCCGGGTACCGACCTCGCCGATGCAAGGATGGTAGCCGATCGGCTGCGCGATGCCGTGCAAAATGCGGTGATGGAAGCGACGCCGGGCGTGCCGGTTCCGCTGACCGTCAGCATCGGCATCGGCTGCACCTTCGGTGAGATGATCACCCCCGAAGAACTGCTCCACCGTGCGGACACCGCGCTTTATGCTGCAAAGCGCGGTGGCCGGAACAGGGTCGAACTGGCGGTCTTGTCGCCCCTTACTTGATCTTCGATTCTTTGAACGGCACGTGCTTGCGCACGACCGGGTCGTACTTGTTCAGCTCAAGCTTGGTCGTGGTGGTGCGGGCATTCTTCTTCGTCACATAGAAGAAGCCGGTATCAGCGGTGGAGATCAGTTTGATCTGCACGGTGTTGGTCTTAGCCATCGGTCAGTTCCTGTTCGGCATACGGGGGCCCGCACCCAGCCGGAGCGGGCACGTGCGGAGGGCGGCAAAATGCGCATGCCGGGGCCCCGGGTCAAGTACGAAGACGCGACTTTTCACATTCCCCGATCAAACCACGCTCGACTCGATGCCGGGCTTTGCCGAACCCCCTATGACACTGGCAACTGTGATTGGCTTAAAAAAATCATAGAAGCACTGGCCGAATGAACAAGAGGTAGGTAAAGATGTTGTCACGGTGTCCCGAGTCGGGCTATCTTGCAGTGCAGCATAAAACAATGTGGCTGCCTTCAAGCTGGTTCAAACTCCGTGCCGGCAGTTCATCGAACCCTCAGGAGGCAACATGTCTAAAGCATTCATCACCCGCGTTATTCAGGAATCGGCCGCGCTGACGGGCGCTGCCGCGAACCGCGCCGCCGGCGACCTCATGGACGCGATCGTCAAGGAACTGAAGAAATCCGGCAAATTCACGCTGCCGAGCTTCGGCACCTTCACCGTCCGCAAGACCAAGGCGCGCAAGGGCCTCAATCCCCGTACCGGTGAAGCCATCAAGGTCAAAGCCGGCAAGACCGTGCGCTTCAAGGCTTCCCCCACGCTGAAGAAAGCGGTCTGATCGACCGTCGAACGGGGCGCGTATGACGCGCCTCATGCAGCTCACACAACGGCACCCTGGATTCGGGGTGTTCGTTGTTGGGTTAGGTACGATGGTGGTGCCGTTCGACTCCTCGGTGAACGTCGCCTTTCCCCATATCGTGCGGGCCTTCGCGCTGCCCATTCCCGCTATTCAGTGGGTGGTGATCTCTTACACACTGACCTACGCCGCCTTGATGCTGGTGTTCGGCCGTGTCGGAGACATGATCGGTTACCGCAGGGTCTTCCTCGCTGGCACCGTGTTCAGCACGCTCGCTTTCGTGCTGTGCGCGTTGGCGCGGTCCTACGAAGCCTTGCTGGCCGCGCGTTTCGTGCAGGGCGTCGGGGCGGCATTGACGCTCAGCTGTGGTCCCGCTTTGGCGACCGGGCTTTTCGCGGATGCGGATCGCTCCCGGATCCTCGGCTGGTATACTATGGCCTTTGGTCTGGGCGCGGTGCTCGGACCGGTCATCGCGGGCCAGATGGTTGGGCAGTTTGGCTGGCAGGCGGTCTTCTGGTTTCGGGCGCCGGTGGCGCTGCTGGCCTTCGTGCTGGCGTTCGGCCTTCCCGCTGGCCGCGGTCAGGAGAAGCAAAGTTTCGATGCCTTGGGGGCGGCGTGGCTGATCATCACGATCAGCGCGATGCTGGCCGCGCTGAACCAGCTCAAAGCCCCAGAAGGCGGGCTGGGCATCGCGATGGCGGTCGTGACCGTGGGGGCCGGGGGCTTGTTCGTCCGCCGGCAGCTGCGCACCCCGCATCCCATTATCGATATGCGCTATTTCCGCGACCCGGATTTCGCATTGGTGAATATCGGCCACACGCTGCTGAATGTCGCGGGTTTCTCCGTCATGCTCCTGGCCCCGTTCTATCTCGATCGTATCGGTGGTTTATCGGTCTCCATGGGCGGCGTGGCGCTGGCCTCCTCGCCACTCGGGATCATGCTGTCAGCGCCTCTGGCGGGGCGTTGGGCGGCCCATGTGCCGCCACGCCGCCTCGCGATGGTTGGTGCCTGCCTCATGGCGGGCGCGCAGTTCGCGATCGGGATGGCCGGGGTGGAACCTTATATCGGGCCCATGTGCCTCGCTATGTTTGCTCAGGGTTTTGGGCTGGGGTTGTTTCAGGTCGCCCATTTCGACATCGCGACCGTGACGATCCCGCGGGCGGATCGCGGTGTGGCGGGTAGCCTGGTGATGATGACCCGCACCGTGGGCGTGGTGACGGGCGCGACGGTGCTGATGCTGACCTTCCAGACCCTGCGGGCCAGCGCGGCCGCACGGGGGATTCCGGATACCGAGGCGTTCCTGAGCGGCTTTCAGGGCGCGTTCCGCATAGCGGCCCTGCTCCCCCTGATGGTCGCGCTCGTCTGTGGCATGCGGGGGTGGTTGCGCCGTTCGGCCCGATGACACCCTCCCGTCCCATGCGCGGATAGCCCAGGGAAGGGAGGGTGAAGAAAGGCGCGTTTAGACCTTAACCAGCGGGCAGGCGCCATCCGCCAGCGGGCGCCAGGCTTCTTCGGGCGGGATGGTGGCGACGGGCTTGCAGAAGTCGTATTTTGACTTCGACTCCTTGGCGTTTTTCACCTCCCACAGATACATCTGGTGCATCACGCGGCCGTCTTCGCGCACTTTGACGTTGGTGTTGTAGAAATCGTTGACCGGGAGTTCCTTCATTTTCGCGGCGACGGCGTCAGCGTCAGTCGAACCCGCGGCTTTCACCGCCTTCAGCCAATGGGTGGCGGCGCAGTAACTGCCTGCATGCAGCAGGCCCGGCACCATACCACCCATCTTGGCGCCCCAGCGCTTCGACCAGGCGCGGGTCTTGTCATTCAGATCCCAGTAGAACGAGTCCGTGTACACAAGGCCTTCGCAGACGTCCTGACCCAATGAGGCGATATCGCTGATCTGCATCAGCAGGGTCGCGACCTTCCAGCCGCCGCGCCGGGCACCGAACTCGGCCGCCTGCTTCAGGCAGTTCTGCAGGTCCGTGCCGGCGTTGGCGAAGCCGAGGACGGTCGCGCCGGAGGTGCGGGCCTGCACCAGATAGGATGAAAAATCGGACGTACCGAGCGGCGCGCGCACCGCGCCGCGGATCGTACCGCCAGCCGCACGCACTGCGTTCATCGAATCCCGCTCCAGCGCGTAACCGAACGCATAGTCGGCGGTGACGAAATACCAGGACGTCCCGCCCGCTTTGGTCAGCGCGGTGCCCGTGCCATGCGCGAGCGAAAATGTGTCGTAAGAGAAATGGATACCATAGGGCGAACACTGCTTGCCGGTCATGTCCGAGGTCGCCGGACCGGTGATCAGATAAATGCGTTTCTTTTCGCGGCAGACCTGCTGCACCGCAAGGCCGGAGGAACTGGCGGCACCATCGGCGAGCACGTCCACGCCCGCGGTATCGATCCATTCTTTCGCCAGCGCGCTGGCGATATCGGCCTTGTTCTGAATATCGCCCTGAACGATCTCGATCGGACGATCGAGCACGCTGCCGCCGAAATCTTCAATGGCCAGTTCCGTCGCGACTCGATTACCGGGGCCACCCACGTCCTTGTACGGGCCGCCCATATCGCTCAGGAGGCCGATTTTAACCGGTTTCGACGTGCTTTGCGCCCGCACCAGCGCGGGCATCGCCAGAGGTGCGAGCGTGAGGCCGCCCAGGACGGCACGGCGGGTCGAAGTCGACATAAGAAAGCTCCTTGGGTGTGGCTGGCCGGCTTGCGACGCGGCTTGTAGCCTAGTAGCGGAAACGGGACTGAATCGAAGGGAGATTAGCCATGCCGGTGATGCCAGGAAAGACCGCCCTGCTGGAGTTGTTCAAGCAGGAGGGGGTGAAAATCGTTTTTGGCAACCCCGGAACGACCGAATTGCCGCTGATGGACGCTTTTGCGGCCGAACGGGAGCTCCGCTATGTCCTGGCGTTGCAGGAGGCTCCCGCAATGGGCATGGCTGACGGGTATGCTCAAGCATCCGGGCAACTGTCGGTTGTTAATCTTCACGCCGCGCCCGGTCTCGGAAATGCCATGGGCATGCTCTATGACGCCCAGCAGGCCGGCGCGCCCATCCTGGTCACCGCCGGCCAGCACGAGCAGCGGTTCAACTTCACCGAACCGCTCCTCTGGGCCGATCTGCCGGTCATCGCGCGGCCCTTTGTGAAATGGTCGGAGGAAGTGCGCCAGCTGTCCGATCTGCCGCGGGCCATTCACCGCGCGGCCAAGACCGCCCTGGCGCCACCCACCGGACCGGTGTTCCTGTCATTGCCAGGCGATATTCTGACCGCCAGCGAAGATCTCGACCTGGGGCAGCCCACCCGTGTCGCGAGCGGAATTCGCGGAGATTCCCACGCGATCGCGCAAGCGGCGGCCTTGCTCGCGAAGGCCGAGAGCCCGGTGATTATCGCCGGCGATGCGGTGCCACAGGGCAATGCGCTCGATGAACTGGTGGCCTTGGCGGAAGCTCTCGGCGCCCCGGTCTACGATGAAGGCATGGCGACCCGGACCATGTTCCCCTCGTCGCATCCCTTGTATCGTGGCGCCCTGGTTCGCCTGCCCCCCGCCATTCGCGGCATGTTGATGCAGCATGACATGCTGCTCTCCGTCGGCGCCGATCTGTTCACGCTGTCGTTGCCCGATGAGGTGGAGTCGATGCCGGAAGGCATGCCCATCGTCCACATCGATACCGATGCCTGGGAACTGGGCAAGAATTACCCGGCGCAGGTCGCGATTCTCGGCGAACCCAAGACGACTTTGCCGGAGCTGACCGCCGGTATCCTCAAAGCACGCTCCGCCGTGGAAGCGCAGAAGGCCATCACCCGGCTCGCCCATGTCAAGACCGAGGGGATTTCGTCCCTCGCCCGATTGAATGCGATGGCGGAAGCCTTGGCGGCGCGCCATCCCATTCATCCCTTGCCGCTGATGCAGGCGATCGGGCGGATGCTGCCCGCCAACGCGGTGGTGATCGATGAGACTGTGTCGTCCGGCAACGGATTGCGGCGCTTCCTCAAGAGCGATGACCCGCAGAGCTTCTTCGGCATGCGCGGTGGTGGCATCGGGTGGGGTTTGCCGGCGGCTATCGGCGCCAAGCTCGCATTGCCAGACCGTCCGGTCGTGGCGCTCATCGGCGACGGTTCAGCGATGTATACCATTCAGGGCCTGTGGACGGCGGCGCGCGAAAATCTGCAGATGGTGTTCGTCATCATCAATAATTATTCGTACCGGATCCTGAAGCAGCGTACCAACGCGATGAAAGGACTCGCGGCGCAGGCGGATTCTTATGTTGGCATGGAACTGGACAAGCCGCGGGTGGATTTCGTCAGCGTGGCGCGCGGCCTGGGTCTGACCGCCCATAAGGCGACGACCTTGTCGGAGGTCCAGGACCTCCTGAAGGCGGCGCTGCGCCACGATGGGCCGACCTTGATCGATGTCGAGGTTGACCGGTCCTGGAAACCGGTTTGAACGGAGGGGCGATCATGGCGCGACTCACAGGACGTAAAATCATCATCACCGGCGGCGCTTCCGGCATCGGCCGGGCCACTGCCCACCTGTTCGCAACCGAGGGTGCGGCGGTGGCCGTGCTCGATCGGTCCGCTGAAGCCGCCGCCGAGGTGGCACGTGCCATCGGCGGGACCGCGATCGCGGTCGATGTCGCGGACCCGGCCTCCGTCGATTCCGCCGTCGCGGCCGCCGCCGTGGCGATGGGGGGCGTGGATGGGCTGGTGAATGCCGCCGGCATTTTCTCCGCCGCTGGCCTGCTCGACAGTACAGCCGATCTGTTCACCCGCACGCTGGCGATCAACGTGACCGGCACATTCCTGATGATCCAGGCCGTGGCCCCGCTGCTGCGCCAGGCCGCTGGGGCCACCATCGTGAATATCGGGTCCGGCGTCGGGCTGACGCCGACGGGCCCGGGCAGCACGGCCTATGTGGCGTCCAAAGGCGGTGTCATCGCGATGACAAAAGCAATCGCGATGGAGCTGGCACCCGATGTGCGAGTCAACGTGGTTTGCCCGGGGGCGGTTGAAACGCCGATGACAGCCGGGTTTATCCGTGATTCATCGGGGGAATTTGCACGCGGGATAATCCGGCGCTATGCACTGGAACGGGCAGCACAACCGGAAGAACTGGCCGCAGCGATTCTGTTTTTGACTTGCGCGGAATCGTCCTTTGTGACCGGAATCGCGTTGCCGGTGGATGGGGGCCGGACCTTCCACTAGTACCCAGAATCTCTAGACCGCGAAACACGGTTTCATCCTCTTTTGATGGACGACGCTCTTGGTCCACACGAAAGGTCGCGCCTCTTCGTTGTAGCTGGCGATGAAGCTGTCGATATGGTCCTTCAA